>JACPPM010000078.1 GCA_016191015.1 Acidobacteriota bacterium
AACAAATCTCGACCCCTTCGGTGCCACGACGAGCGTCGCATCTGCGCTAGGCCCGTCACTCAGGCTTTTCCCGCTTTTGCATTTTTAATTTTGCATTTTTAATTCCTGAATCCGCGCGTCTTACGCGCAGATTCAGGCGCAACTCTCAAGGCTACGGCATTGTCCCGGAAACCGCAGATTCGACAGATTGACTCGCAGATTGCTTCGCGCCGGCCCAAAAGTGAGGAGGAAATTGCTTGTCGGATGGGTGCTGGAAGAATCTGCGCAATCTGCGGTTTCGTACGGAACGGCCTCGCCCGAATGAGCGCCTCGACTTTGTCGCAGTCTTGGCCGGTGGAGTGGCTCCTTGCAGCCGAAACCTTGACGGCACCAGGCCGGTCAGCGATCTACTTCGCGATCTTCCCCTCCGTGGGAAAGGTCTCGTTGATGATCACGGACTTGCCTGCGCTCTGCAGGTAGCCGTGCTTGACGAGGCCGGTGAGGACTCGCGTGACCGTCTCGCGGCTGGTCCCGATCATGTTGGCGATCTCGCGATGAGGCGGGAGCTTGAGCTGGATGCGGCCGTCCTTGAGCCGCTTGCCCTCGTCCTGGGCCAGGTCGGTAATGACGCGCGCAACGCGACCGTAGACGTCCAGCAGCGCCAGGGAGGCGATCTGGTGGTTTGCTCGACGGACGCGGAGGCTCAGCGCGGTGAGGATTCGCCGCATAAACTTCGGGTTCTGCCCGAGCAGCCGCAGGAAGACGTCGCGCGGCACGAGAAGCAGATCGACGTCTTCACACGCGACGACGGTTGCCGAACGCGGCTCCTCGTCCAGGAGCGACATCTCTCCGAAGAAGTCACCGTCGCCCAGCCACGAAAGGATGACCTCCTTGCCGTCGTCTCCCTGGATGGTGATTTTCACCTTTCCGGTAAGAAGGACGTAGAGGGCCTGTGCCTCCTCCTTCTCCAGAAAGACCACGTTGTCTTTGGTGAAGTGCTTCACGCTGCAACACCGCGAAAGCTCGTGCAGCTCCACGTCGGTGAGCTCGACGAAAGTCGATATTGTCCGCAGGGTCCCCTGGTCAATCATGGGTCACCTCCCGATGAGATGGGCCAGCGAATCCGCCAGCCGGACTCCGTCCTCGCCGCTCAACGTGTGCGCTGGGTTGAACTGTTGTCTCTCGTCGAGCTTGAAGAGGCCGTAAAGAAGACATGTTTGCACTGCCTCGTAGTATACATGACCCGGGCCGAGATCGTTCACCTGGAAAATGTGTCGGCTCGATCTCATGTCCGGGAACTGCTCCGCAAGAGCAGCGATGACGCGCGAGCAGATGATCGCAGCTTCTCCGCGTTTCACCGGGTCCCGCGGGGCGAAAAGATGTCCGGGGTAGATGTCCATCAGGTTCGCGCGGGTCATCTGCAGGATGTAGTCGCGGCTCCATCCGCCAATATCGATCGCGATGTCGGAGGGCCTTGACTGGTCCTTGACCGCCTCGGGAATCTTCAGCACGATCAGGGCTGCAAACATCTCGCGTGTCAGATATCGCGCCGCCGGTATCTCCTTGAACTCCGTGGGCACTTTCTTCCACTTGATTGCGTCCTCCACCAGACGCAATCGGACAGCGTAATCGGAATTGGACGGCTCTCCCTCGCCAAGCTCCCTGTACATGTCCCGGGCCTGCTCGAGATTCCCGTTCAGGTAGAGCGCCTCGGCCAGGCGTGCCTTCACCGGCGCCTCCTGCGGAGATCGGTCCACCGCCTGTTGCAGGTTCGAGATCGCGTGCGGGTAGTCGTTCTGACGCAGATAAAGATCCCCGAGGGCAAGGTAGATCGAGCCGCGGTCGGGCACCAAAGTCAGGGCCTTCTCATATTGCCCAATCGCCTCTCCGATCCTCCCCCCTGCGGCATCGTCCACACCTTTGCGCACGTACGAATCCGCTGCCTGAAACCTGGTGATGTCGACTCTGAGCTGCGCGCACGCGTGCGAAGGCGCGATCGCGACGATCTTCGTGTACAGCTCGTAGGCACTTTCCACCCGCCCTTCAGCCTCCATCGCCTGTGCCATCCCTACCAGCGCTGATATGTTCGTGGGGTTGCTTCCGAGCACGTCCCTGAAAACCGCCATCGCAGCCGGCCGGTCTCCCCGCACAAAGTGGGCATAAGCAAGTCCAAGCCTCGCCGGGGTCCTCCATTCGGGAACCTTCGCCAGCTTCCTGAACCCCTCCTCGCTCCCCGCCACATCGCCCTGCTGCAACCGCCGCCACGCGATCTGGAAATCCCTGACCCCCCCTTTCGATGTCTTCTCATCCAGGGTTTCGGCGGCCAGCGGATCCTCCATGCACAGGTCGGGCTTGATCAGAGGCCGTCGTGGCGCGCAATCCGTCAGCACGGCCATGACTGCGAGGGCCAGGATCAAGACAGTGCGATAGGGGCGAATCGATCTCAATTCACGACCTCCAACCTGGCTGCTGCTCCACCTCCAGGTCCTTCGAGTCCACTCCGTCCCGCGCTCAGCTCCATCCCGAGCCTCTGCGAAATGGCAGAGAGCAAATCGGCGATGCCCGCTCCAGTCAGCGCGGAGACCCGGACGGAACCGTCCGGGCGGCGGCCCGCGGCCCCGTCCGGCAGCCGATCAACCTTGTTGTAGACCATGATCGTGGACCGTCGAGCAGCTCCCAGCTCCGCCAGCACCGTCTCGACTGCTCTGATGTCACCGTCGAGATCGTCGCTCGTCACATCGCAAACGTGCAGCAGTAGCTGCGCGTTGACGACCTCTTCAAGGGTCGCGCGGAAGGCCGCGACCAGCTCCACCGGCAGCTTCCTGATGAAACCAACCGTGTCGGATAAATAACAGGATTTCCCGTCGGCCAGCCGGACGCGACGGCAGAGCGGGTCGAGGGTCGAAAACAGTTTCGCCGACCTGAATGTGGCTGTGTGCGTCAGTTTCTCGAAGAGCGTTGACTTTCCGGCGTTCGTGTACCCGACGAGCGCCACGGTCGAGACCCGCTGCCGTTCGCGGTGCCGCCGGTGCAGTGAGCGCGTGTTCCTCACACGGTCAATGGCGTCCCCGATCTTGTGGATGCGCTCGCGGATTCGACGGCGATCCACCTCGAGCTTCATCTCGCCCGGTCCGCGCGTGCCGATCCCGCCGCCGAGCCTCGAGAGCTCGATCCCCTTGCCGGTCAGACGCGGCAGGAGGTAGTTCAGCTGGGCAAGCTCGACCTGTAGTTTCCCCTCCTGAGTCCGCGCTCGCTGGGCGAATATATCGAGGATCAACTGCGTCCGGTCGACGACCTTGCATTCGAAGCGGTCCTGGAGGTTTCGGGTCTGGGCCGGACTGAGCGAATCGTTGACAAGCAGCAGGCTGGCCCCCTCAGCCGCACAAACGTGCGCGATCTCTTCGAGCTTGCCGCGGCCAAAATAGTACGCCGGGTCGATGCGCTCCCGCTCCTGGATGATCTGCACCGCGGGCGTGGCGCCGGACGTGTTCGCCAGCCCGGCGAGCTCATCCATCGACAGGATGAAATCCGATCGGCGGACGTTCTTCAGTCGAAGCCCAATCAGGACTGCTCTATACAAGGTCCTCAGCTAACCTCGGTCCTCTCCGCAGCCGGAGCCGGTTCGAGCTTCTCGCGGTGGGTCACCCCCCGCGGAGTGACGATCGTCGAGATCGCGTGCTTGAAAACGAGCTGATCGGCACCATTCGCATCCACCAGGACCGAGAACTTGTCGAACCCTCTGATCCGCCCTTGCAGCTTGAACCCATTCAGGAGGTAGACGGTGACCTGGATCTTCTCTTTGCGAATCGCGTTAATGAATTCATCCTGAACCCCGGACTGCGGCTCCTTATCCATTCACCTCACCTCAGAGATCAAAGTATTACAAAAGCCAACGCCTGACAAGTGGGGTCATCCATTCGTTTCGGTCCGGTCGCAGCCAGATCGCGCCCTTCTCACGCCGAAACCAGGTGAGCTGCCGCTTGGCGTACCGCCGCGTCTCCGTCTTGATCTCTTCTCGAAGCCCCGCCTCGTCACCCTCACCATCGATCAGTTTCAGCGCTTGCCTGTACCCTAGACCCTTGAATGGCGTGGCATCGCGCGAGACCTGCCGTGCCAACAGCAGCCTGGCCTCATCCACCAGACCCGCCGCCAGCATCGCGTCCACACGGAGATCGATGCGAGCGTAAAGGTCTCGTCGCGGAAGAAGCAGGCCGAGCTTGAGCAGGCGGTGGTCGCGCAGCCGCACCGAGCTCCTCTCGAAGTGAATCGAGATCGGCACGCCCGTGGTCTCCCAGACCTCGAGCGCTCGAATAATCCGCACGGGATCGTTCGGGTGGACACGTGCCTGATAAGCCGGATCCACGTCGCCGAGGCGTCGATAGAGGGCGGCAAGACCATGGGCGGTCGCATCCGAGCGAAGCCGGGAGCGGATTTCGGGGTTCCGCGGGGGTCCTTCGAAAATACCGTCGAGGAGAGCACGAAGATAGAGCCCCGTCCCGCCCACAACGACCGGCAGGCGACCACGATTTTCAATCTCCGGTATGAGATCGAGTGTGCGAGTGACAAAGTCTGCAGCCGAGAAGGTCTCATCCGGATCACAGATATCAACCAGATGGTGCCTGATATCGGCTGACTCGCGTCCGTGCTTCGCCGTTCCGATGTCAAAACCCCGGTAGACCTGCATGGAATCGCAGCTGATGATCTCGCCGTCGAGCGTGCGGCAGAGATCGACGGCGGCGTCGGTCTTCCCGACGGCAGTCGGACCGAGGATGATCACCAGGGGTCTCGCACCGTCCGGAGCCTCCTCGTGAGGGCGCGGCATACGGAGCGCCTACAGGGAACGCACGAAGAGGTACAGAAGAAAGAGCAATCCGAGGATGAGCAGGATGAGCGCCTGCTTGCGAGTCGGGCTCAAGCCGGGTCCGGTCTCGCCCGCCGCAGCGGGGTTATTCGGCGCGTCGGGACCGATCACGGGCTGAGATGGAGCTCCTGAAGGCTCCGGAGCACCGAGGACTCGTGCTCGGGCCCGAGGGTCTTCTTGATCGCGAGCAGCTCCGCGTAGAAGAACTCGTTCAGGCCGCCGATCAAGGTCTCCCGCCGGACTTCGGGCTTGAGTGAGCTCACGTTCTTCTGGAGCATCTCGAGATCGAGCGAGCCGTCTTTGCGAAGCTTTACGTTCTTGAACAGCGCGTCCTGACTCGTGCGGATGTCGTTCAGATATTTGTTGAGGACGTTTTCAGCAATGGGACCTATTTCGCGGAGCATGTATTTGTAGAGGAAGCCGTAAGCATCGTTGAATGTCTGGAGAATGCGCCGAATATCCTGCTGTTCTTCGACGGGGGCAGCCGGCACAGCGTCGCGGCGCTGAGGCGGAGCCTCCTCGCGCTGCCGCCGCCGGACGAAGCCGATCGCTTCGAGCGCGTACAGCACCTTGAGGGTTTCGAAGTCACCGATCTCGCTCTTCGAGCAGATTTCCTGGGCGTGCCGATTGCCGTCGACCAGAAACAAAATGTGCTTCTCGTACGGTTCCAGGTTGATCTTGTCATCCAGTCCGAGGCGGGTCTGGATGAAAACCGCATCGGCGGCCGGGAAGCGGGGGCCGAGCGTGTCTGGATCCCGGAGCCTGCGGACGCCCTCGAGCGTGAGCTGAGGGACGTCCATGTCGATCACGATGTTTTCATTGGTCCGGAGGTCGCCGTCGGAAAACGTGTACGTCCCCCGAGGCCAGGCTAGCAGGGAGTAAAAGATCTCCTTGAGCTGGTGCTGGACGCTCCACCAGAGCTCCTTCGGGCTGAGAGCGCCGATCTCGACCAGCGCCCTCCCCTGCCTCATCCCCCTCTTGATCAGCTCAGCGCTCTTGTCGTACTGCTCCTTGCTGATCTTGCCTTCTTTCAGGAGAATGTCACCGAGCCGCTCGTCGAGCAGACTCGAGCTGGCAAAAATCAGATTGCCGGCCTTGAAGTAGAGCCGTTTCTCGGCATCGTCACGCCTGAGGATCAGAACGCCTGTCTTCTTCTGCGTGCGAAGCGATTCCAAAACAAACGGGAGACCTCGTTCTTCGAGCTTTCCTTCGAGTGGTGTCCCCGTCATTTACGATATCCAGAATTCAATGGCTAATGTACATCCGCGAAGGTCAGAGTGTCAACGCATCCTCCACCCACACCAGCTATTTCCGACACACAACATATTCTCGTTCTCGCTTCCCCTAACGCGGCGGAGCCGCAACCAAAAAGGTTGCGTCTCCACCGCGCGTGAGAGCGTCCGGCCCGCTTCGCGGGCCTGGAGCGTGGAGAGTGAGAGCGTGCTTCCGAGCCACCCTGATCGTCCGAGGCGACCGCTCCGTTCCTGCATTCCTCCCTTCCTGCTTTCCTGAGAGGGGTTCGGAGGATCTCACCCACTCGAACGTTTTGCCATTTCGTGTCAGCACTCAACTTGTAAGACAGTAGCCGTACCCGATGGGCTCGCCCTTCCTTCGACAGACATAGAAAAAACTCTTGACAGGTCTAGGTCTAATGTCTAGGCTAATATCAGCCGAAAACTTAAGCGAGGAGGCGACCAATGAAATTGGGAAGATGGGCTATTGTCGTCGCATTCGGAACTCTGCTTGTGGCCTCCGGACAGGCCGCGGCTCAGTGCGGGGGTACACCCTGTGAGCTGAGTGTCGTTGCCACTCCAGAGCGGCAGGACGTACTCTATCCGTTCGCCGCCGTCATCAGGGTGACGGTCACAAACGCCTCGACCGGCGCCCCGGTCGGCGGTGTCCAGGTCAGCCTGCAGGCCGTCTACAGGACCTACCTGTACCCGACCGACCCCGGCTGTGAGGTCGACCAGAGCGCATCCATCGCAAGATGGAAAAAGACGAGCTCGAAAGGCACAGCTAGTTTTAGCATAAAAACGGGCTTCCAATGGATCGGCGCCGACCCGCAGGAGTGCCCCGATATCCACGTCCACATTCGCGCTCGCAAACGAGGGTACGAAGGGGCCGATTGCGAGACCGATGTCGATGTGGTCGATTGCGAGGCTTGCCATTTCGCCAACCGGAAGTAACGTCCGCCTCGTCTGACTCCTCGCGATAACGGCTCGTTTGCCTGCCTCCGGCCGGTAGGACCGACTCAGGGGCGCACCCACGCTGGTGCGCCCCAGCCCATCCCCCCAACGCGGCGGAGCCGCAACCAAAAAGTTGCGTCTCCGCCGCGCGTGAGAGCGTCCGGCCCGCTTCTCGGGCCTGGAGCGTGGAGCGTGAGTGCGTTTTTCTGAGGCACTCTGATCGTCCGAGGCGACCGCTCCGTTCCTGCATTCCTCCCCTCCTCCTGTCCTGAGAGGAGTTCGGAAAATCTAGCCGCCTCACATTTCTTGCCATTTCGTGTCAACACGCAACTTGTAAGACGCTAATCGGCCAGACCTTACCACCCATTGGTCAGATGAAACGAGGCCGACGCCGGGCACTCGCCGATTCCGCAGGTTTTCCGGAGGACGGATCACGGGGCCGTCAATGCTCACGGGTTGTATCTGTGCAATCTGCGAAATCTGCGGTTTCGTACGGAGGGGACTCGCCATTGGCGGCGCCTGGATCTTGCCGCAATCCTGCCAAGGATTGTCGGTCTTCTTGACGGGCCTTCGACCCGTCTGATAGATTTTCGGCTCCTCATGGTTATTGATATCGTTCTGAAGAAACTCTTCGGCAGCAAGAACGAACGCGACCTCAAGGAGATCCGCCCGCTGGTGGCGGCGATCAACGAGCTCGAGCCTCAGATACGCGCGCTGTCGGACGCCGAGTTGGCGGCCAAGACTCCGGTGTTCAAGGAACGGATGGCACAGGGGGCGGCTCTGGACGACCTGCTGGTCGAGGCCTTCGCGGTGTGCCGCGAGGCTGGCCGCCGGGCACTCGACATGCGCCACTTCGACGTCCAGCTCATCGGCGGCGTCGTTCTCCATCGGGGGCGGATCGCAGAAATGAAGACCGGCGAAGGAAAGACGCTCGTCGCCACTCTCGCTGCCTACCTCAACTGTCTCGACGCCAAGGGTGTGCATGTCGTCACCGTCAACGACTACCTCGCCCGCCGCGACAGCGAGTGGATGGGCCGGCTTTACAAGTTCCTGGGCTGCAGCGTCGGCGTCATCCAGCACGACATGGACGATCGGGCGCGGCAGGAGGCGTACCGCGCCGACATCACGTATGGGACAAATAACGAGCTCGGATTCGACTTCCTGCGCGACAACATGAAGTTCCGCGTCGAAGACCTGGTCCAGCGCGGCCACGGCTTCGGGATCGTCGACGAAGTCGACTCGATCCTCATCGACGAGGCTCGCACCCCGCTCATTATCTCCGGCCCTGCTGAGGAATCGACGGAAAAGTACTACACCATTGACCGCCTCATCCCCCGGCTCAAAAAGGAAGAGGATTTCACCGTCGACGAAAAGAACCGTACGGTGGCTCTGACCGACCCCGGCGTCGAAAAGGCAGAAAAATTCCTGAACCTCACGAACCTCTACGACCCCGGAAACATGGACGTGATTCACCATATCTACCAGGCCCTCAAGGCCCACATGCTGTTCAAGAGGGATGTGGACTACATGGTGAAGGACGGCCAGGTGGTGATCGTCGACGAGTTCACCGGGCGCCTGATGCCCGGACGAAGGTGGTCGGACGGGTTGCATCAGGCGGTCGAGGCCAAGGAGAAGGTGAAAATCGAGCGCGAAAACCAGACGCTCGCAACGATCACCTTCCAGAACTACTTCCGAATGTACAAGAAACTCTCCGGCATGACCGGTACCGCCGATACCGAAGCGGCCGAATTCAGCAAGATCTACAAGCTCGACGTCAACGTGGCCCCGACCAACCGGCCCCTCAGCCGCACCGAATATCCAGACGTCGTCTATCGCACCGAGCGGGAGAAGTACGACGCAGTCGTTAACGAGATCGAGGAGCTGAACAAAGCGGGGCGCCCCGTGCTTGTCGGCACGGTTTCGATCGACAAATCGGAGAAACTCAGCCTGATGCTTCGCATGCGTGGCATCAAGCACGTCGTCCTCAACGCGAAGTACCACGAGAAGGAAGCCGAGATCGTCGCACAGGCCGGGCGCCACGGCGCCGTCACGATCGCCACCAACATGGCCGGCCGCGGCACCGACATCCTGCTCGGCGGAAACGCAGAGTACCTGGCCAGGGACCTCCTGCGCAAGAAGGGGATCGAGCCCCATGAGGCTACGCCCGAACAGTGGCGGGAATGCATCGACAAGATCCGCCCGCAGGTCGAAGAGGAGCACAACAAGGTCGTGAGCCTGGGCGGACTGCATGTGTTGGGCACGGAGCGCCACGAGAGCCGCCGCATCGACAATCAGCTTCGCGGGCGCGCCGGCCGGCAGGGTGACCCCGGTTCCTCGCGCTTTTACCTGTCGCTCGAAGACGACCTCATGCGCATCTTCGGCTCTGACCGCATCTCGGGGCTCATGAAGCGCATGGGAATGGAAGAGGGTATTCCGATCGAGCACAAGATGGTCACGCGGGCAATCGAGCGCGCGCAGAAGCAGGTGGAAGCTCAGAACTTCGGAATCCGCAAACACCTCCTCGAATACGACGACGTGATGAACAAACAGCGCGAGGCCATCTACACGATGCGCCGCGAGATCCTCGGCGGCAAGGACCAGCGCGCGTACGTGATGGAGCTCTCCGAAGATGTCTTGGGCTGGCTGATCGAATCACACGGCGGAGCCAACGAGAAGCCTCCCCACGAATGGGAACGAGATGAGATCAGGAAGGGACTCGCCGCCTATTTCGGCCTCGATGCCATCGACGGCGTTGTGCAGTGGGACGACGGCACTCACGGACAGGCCCGTGACCGGATCTGGGAGGCCATATCCGGCCACTACAGCGCAAAGGAGCAACAGATCAGCCCCGAAGTAATGCGAATGATAGAGCGCGACATCATTTTGCAGCGCCTCGACGCGCAGTGGAAAGACCACCTGTGGGCCCTGGACCACCTGAAGGAAGGAATCGGGCTGCGCGGATACGGCCAGCGGGATCCCCTCGTCGAATACAAGCGAGAGAGCTTCGACATGTTCCAGGCGATGAAGGAACGGATGGAGGACGAGATCTTGAGGTTCCTCTTCCACGTGCAGCCGGTGCAGCGGGAGGAGCCCAAGCGACGAAACATCCCGCTGAATCTGATCATGAATGCGCCGCGTGCGGCGAGCCCGATGGCGGCGGCCTCCGAGGCGACGCCGGCTCAGATCACCGCCGTCAAACGGGATCAGCCGAAGGTCGGCAGGAATGATCCGTGCCCCTGCGGGAGCGGCAAGAAGTACAAGAAGTGCCATGGGAGCTAGCGGGGGAGTGAGGAAGCGCGTCGGGTACGGGAACGGGAACGGGTACGGGAACGGATGGATGAGCGATGGAGGGAGGAGAGATGATTGACGGGCCGATTGCCGAGGGACTGACGTTTGACGATGTCCTGCTGCTTCCGGGCAAGTCCGATGTGCTCCCCGGCGAAGTCTCGGTTCAGACCGCTCTCACAGCCACTATCAGTCTCAACGTCCCGGTCCTGTCGGCCGCGATGGACACGGTCACGGAAAGCAGGCTCGCGATCGCGCTCGCTCAGCAGGGTGGACTTGGCGTGATCCACAAGAACATGTCGATCGAGGCTCAGGCCGAGGAAGTGGACAAGGTGAAGAGGTCGGAGAGCGGCATGATCGTGGATCCCATCACGATGACCCCGGAGAAGAAGATCCGCGAAGCCCTCGAGCTCATGCACAAGTACCGCATCTCGGGTGTGCCGATCACGACTCCCGCCGGCCGGCTTGTCGGCATCCTCACAAACCGCGATCTCCGGTTCGAAGCGAGGGATGATATTCAGGTCTCCGAGGTGATGACGAAGAAGGATCTGATCACAGTCCCCGTCGGCACGACGCTTCAGCAGGCGAAGAATATCCTGCACGAACATCGCGTCGAGAAGCTGCTGGTCGTTGACGACGATTACAATCTCAAGGGGCTCATCACCGTCAAGGACATCCAGAAGATCAAAGAGTACCCGCTCGCGTGCAAAGACAATCTGGGAAGGCTCCGGGTTGGGGCCGCGGTGGGAACGTCGCCCGAGACGCTGGATCGTGCCAAGGCGCTCTGCCGCGTCAAGGCCGACGTGCTCTTCGTGGACACGGCACATGGTCATTCGACGCGCGTGATAGAGACGGTGAAGATGCTGCGAAAAGCCCTGCCGGACATGCCGATCATCGCGGGGAATATCGCGAGCGCGGATGCGGTGCACGAGCTCGCGTCGGCCGGCGTCGATGGGGTGAAGGTAGGGATCGGCCCGGGCAGTATCTGCACGACTCGGATCGTGTCCGGAGCGGGCGTGCCGCAGCTGACGGCCATCGTCGAGTGCGCCCGGGTCGCTGAAAAGTACGCTCTCCCGATCATTGCCGATGGCGGCATCAAGTACTCCGGCGATGTCACCAAGGCTCTGGCGGCGGGGGCACAGTCGGTCATGATCGGAAGCCTGTTCGCAGGCACCGAGGAGAGCCCGGGCGAGACGGTGCTCTATCAGGGGCGCACATACAAGACATACCGCGGAATGGGGTCGATCGAAGCGATGAAGAAGGGGAGCGGCGAGCGGTATTTCCAGACCGAAGAGGAAGGCAAGCTGGTTCCCGAGGGCATCGAAGGGCGTGTCCCGTATCGTGGCACGATCGCCCACATGATCGTGCAACTCGTCGGCGGCCTTCGTTCCGGCATGGGATACACGGGGTGCCACACGCTCGATGAGCTGAGGAACAAGGCACGATTCATTCGGATCACGAATGCCGGTCTGCGGGAGAGCCACGTGCACGACGTGATCATCACCAAGGAAGCGCCGAACTACCGGCTCGAATAGCCGTCGCGCGGCGGATCAGAGGCCCGTGCCGACACTCCTCCTCCTCTTTCTCCAACTCCAGTCGATCGCACCAGTGGTGGCCCCGGGCACAGGCTCCCCAGCCGTGACCATCCCCCGAATCGAAGGCACCGTGGAGATCGACGGCGTGCTCGACGAGCCCATGTGGTCGCAGGCCGCGCGACTCACAGAATTCTCGCAATACCTGCCGGTTGACGGCCGCCCCGCTGAGAACAAGACCGACGTCCTTGTCTGGTACTCGCCGGAAGCCTTGCATTTCGGCATCGTCGCCCACGATCTCGACCCCGCATCGATCCGCGCCACCGTCGCCGAACGGGACAAGCTCGACCGCGATGATTCCGTCACGATCTTCCTCGACACCTTCAACGATCGTCGCCGGGCCTTCTTCTTCCAGGTGAACCCGCTGGGTGTGCAACAGGACGGCGTCCAAAGCGAGGGGCAGTTCACGGCGGGGAATGTTCTTGGTGGTTCCACCGACAAGAGCCCGGACTACGTCTTCCAGTCGAAGGGACATCTCACCGAACTGGGCTATTGCGTCGAGATGCGAATCCCCTTCCGAAGCCTCCGCTATCCTGGCAACGGCCCGCAGCGCTGGGGGATCAACATCAGACGGAAGACCCAGCGGACAGGTTATGAAGACACCTGGACCGATGTTCGACGCGGCAGCGCCAGCTTCCTCGCACAATCGGGCGCCATCGAAGGGCTCCACGACCTCCACCGCGGGCTCGTCACCGAAGTCCAACCGTTCAGCACCTTTGTCTCCGAAGGGTCGCGGGATGACAGGGGCGAGCTCTCGAGAGGCTCAGTGGATATCAATCCGGGCGTCAACGCTCACTTCGGTCTCACAAACGTGTCGTTCGACGCGACGGTCAAGCCGGACTTCAGCCAGGTCGAATCGGACGCGGGACTGGTGACGGTCAATGAACGGTTCGCGCTGTTCTACCCGGAAAAGCGTCCATTCTTCCTGGAGGGGATTGAGCTCTTTTCGACCCCGAACCAGCTCGTCTATACCCGGCAGATCGGCCGCCCACTCGCCGGTGGCAAGTTCACCGGCAAGCTCGGTCCGTATGGCGTCGGCTACCTGATCGCCCGCGACGATGTTTCCGATGACGACGCGACTTTCAACATCGCACGTCTCCGGAGGGATATCGGCACGAATTCGATGGCCGGGATCACGTTCACAGATCGAACCGGCGCGGAGGGATTCAACCGCGTTGCGTCGGGGGATGTGCGACTGGTGTTCGCAAAGCTGTATTTTGTCCAGGGACAGCTCGGTGGATCGTGGACACGCGACGACGGCTCGACTCGGAGCGCCCCGCTCTGGGAGCTCCAATTCGACCGCACGGGACGCTCATGGGGGTTCAATTATAGGCTTGCGGGCATCGGTGAGTCGTTCATCACCCGATCGGGATTCATTCCGCGCAACAACATCGTGGAGGGGTCGGCCTTCAACAGGATCTCATGGTACGGAAAGCGCGGAGCACGGGTCGAAAACATCACCGCCTTCGCCGGTGTGGACTGGATCTGGCCGTACAGCGGGTTCGGCGAGGAGCCATCAGTCGAAGGTTCAGGGTCGCTGAACGTCAACATCCAGCTCCGCGGGGGTTGGAAGGTGACGAGCAACATCGGGAACAGTTTCTTCAGCTTTGATCCCAGTCGCTATCGGGGTTACACAGTCGACGAAGCCGAAAACGCGCCCTACAATCCGCCGGCGCGAATCAGCGGCGCATTCGCAATCACTACGGGGCTCACAACGCCGACGTACGGCATCTTCAACGCCAGCGTGGAGCTCACGCGCCGGGAGATCCCGATTTTTCTCGAGGCGTCGCAGGGCGTGGAATTGCGTCTCGATGCCACACTCGCCATCCGGCCGGGGGAATTCATCCGCATTGACGCCAGCGCCATCCACTCCCACATCGCACGCAGTCGTGATGGTGACGAGTTTGCGAAAACTCTCATTCCGAGACTGAGAATCGAATACCAACCGCGACGATCGCTTTTCGTCAGAGTGGTCGGCGAGTACAGATCCGAGCATCAGGCCGCGCTCGAGGACGCTCGCACGGGCCGCGTGTTGATCGTGGACAGCACACGCAGCGAGCCCCACGGGCAGAAGGGCCTCCGCCTCGACTGGCTTCTCTCTTATGAGCCGACGCCAGGAACGTCGTTCTTCCTCGGCTACGGCACATCCCTCGAAGATGTTGCCAGCGGTTTCGAACGCGCCAACGACGGCTTCTTCGTCAAGGTTGCCTACGTTTTCCGGCGCTAGGGGCTCCCGCGCCTGGAAAGGGGCGCTGGGCTTCAGCCCGGACGCGAGCGATGGTGATTCGATTTCGTGAGTTGCGCATCACTCCTCTCTGAATCCCAAATCCGCGGCCAAGCCGCGGATTTGGGCAATTCAAAATTCACAATTCAAAATTAAAAAAAACCGGAAACTGCTCGGTCAATCGCTGGGCGCGGCGTGCTCGGGTCGCCTATGAAAGCCGTCCCACACTTGACAAGGCAATCGCGTGGCCCTACCGTTTCACGGTGCGGAGCGGAAGTAACCGGTCACAAGCCAGCTTCGAGGCTGCCGCGAGGACGAAGGGAAGAAAAATCATGAACACGTTTTTCGACGAAGCAAGCCGGGTCCGGCTCGTGGAGCGCCTGCAGAAAATCGATGTCCAGACCGGAGCCCTGTGGGGCAGGATGAGCGCCGCGCAGATGCTCGCTCACTGCACCGCCACGATGCAGATGCCGGTCGGCGACCTCCAGGTCAAGCGCTCTTTTCTTAGCCTCATCGGCTGGATGTTCAAGGGGATGATCCATAGCGACAAGCCGTTCAGCAAGAGCTCGCCGACGGCCCCCGAATTCGTGATCCACGACGAGAGGAACTTCGAGACGGAGAAGAAGCGCTTCACGGATGCCTTTCAGAAGCTGACGCAAGGCCCAGCCACCATCACCTGTCACGATCATCCGTTCTTCGGGAAGATGACGAGTCACGATTGGGGACGCCTCGTGTACAAGCACCTCGATCATCATCTGAGGCAGTTCGGCGCTTAGGCCCGTCGCGAGGATTGGGGAGCAGCCGTCGCCGAATCTATAGAGATGCCGGCGGTCCTCGCTGCCAGCGGTCACACTGCCAGTCAGCGAGCTCGTTCGTAATTCGTCGGAGACCGGGACTTGCGCGACTCACCCGTTGACGGCAAGGAGATGAGGGTCGCGCCCTCGGGCGTCCGCCAGCAACTCCTCCCGGCTACTTCTCCGTGTAGTAGATCTTCACGTGAATGATGGCTGTGCTTCCATCGGCGGCCTCGTTCATGCGCACGTTGAACAGATAGACGTAATTTGCGTTGTCGAATTTGGCGTTGATCGCCGCGGTGAAGGACTGCCAACTCGGCGATGCCCCCGTGTTGAACTTCATGCTCATGATCATTACCTCCTTGAGCTTTCATGAAGACCGGAAGCCGGCTGTCGTATCCCATGGAGCCCGAAGACCATGGCGACGTGCAAGCCCATCCGACCGCTCCCCCCCACCCACGTCTGAGACCATGCTTGTCGAGAACAGGGATTAGCTGGCCTACTTCACCCTGATCCCGGCGCTCGCGCTCCTTCCCTCCGTGTCGGTCGCTTCGATCGTGTGGGTGCCTCGGACGAGCGGCCAGAGAACGTTCCGATCGGGGGGCGCCTGGCCGAGGAGGATTCCATCGACCTTCCACGTGATTGCGCCCGCGCGGGCATGGGCTCGGAGCTCGAGTGACTGGTACTCCGTTCGCAACGTAGGATCGATCAGGTAGATCGCTCCGTCCGGCGGATTCTCGATCAGGAGATCGGAAGAGGCCGAAGGCGAGGTTCGCAGTTTCGCGGGCCGGATCCCTGCGGGGCGATCGCGAGGGCGATCGGCCGCCCATGCCGCGAACTCGACGGGCCACAGCGTCTCGCTGCCCTCATCAGACTGAACATGCCACGTACAGACGGGCGGCAGCCGATCGCCGGGGAGCCATTCCCGTTCTACCGACGGACACGACATACCGATCTTCATCCCGGAAAGGGCGCAGATCCGGACGCGCCTGAGATCATCGGATGGTTCTACGATCGCGTAGCCGTCGGAGGCGGCGGCCGGATAGCGCCCCATCACCCTGAGCTCCGCAGCCATCATCACGTCGCGGAAGATCGGCCCGGCTCCCATCACCCCCGAAGTCGTGCGAAGCGGGCGGCGGTCGAAGTTCCCCACCCACACCCCTACCGTCACTTCGCGGGTGTACCCGAGCGTCCAGTTGTCCGTGTAGCCTTGGGACGTGCCCGTCTTGACCGCCACGGGGAAAGGGAGCTCGAGCGAGCCGCCGCGGCGGCCGAAGGAGTACGCTCGGGCTCGCGCATCCGCGAGGATGTCGGCGATCCAGAACGCCGTGCGCGGGGAGACGAGTCGTCTGGTAGAGTCGCGGCCGCCCCCCTGGGACAACAACCAATGCGGGCGCAGATACAGCCCTCCCCGAGCCAGGGCCGAGTAGGCAGCGGTGAGCTCGAAGAGCGGCACTTCGGCATCGCCGAGAGTGAGCCCGTAACCGTAGAAGTCCGCAGATTTGCCCAGCGTCGAGAACCCGGCGCGCCGCAACAGCTCGAGTGTGCGCGGCACCCCGGCGTAGGCGAGAGTGCGGACTGCCGGAACGTTTTGCGATCCGGCCAGGGCAACGCGCGCCCGCATGGGGCCACGGAAGACCCCATCGTAGTTGCGGGGGCTGTAGCTCACGCCCTTCTCGGCCGTCTGGAAATGCGACGGGACATCGGCCAACACCGAGGCCGGCGTCATGCCGAGCTCGAAAGCCGCGGCGTACGTGAACGGCTTCAAGGCCGAGCCCGGCTGGCGCGGCGTCATCACCCCGTCGATCGCCCCCGAATGCGCGGCATCGAAGTAATCGCCCGATCCCTCCCACGCCAGCACGTCGCCTGTAGCGTTCCCGATCACGAGCACCGCGACGTTGTACGCACCCTTCGATGACAGGTATCGTCTCTTCGCCGCGATGACCCCGTGCACATCGTGCTGGAGATCGAGGTCGAGCGTCGTCCGCAGATGCCGGGCCGGCTGTCCAGCGTCGGCGAGAAGCATCTGCACAAAATGAGGCGCCTCGAACGAGGCATCCGCGCTCTTGAGCGCCAGGCGCTCGTGACGCGCCTCGTCGTAGGCGTCGTCATCGAGAAACCTCAGCACGCGCATCCGACCCAGCACCCACCGCTGGCGCTCCACGGCCCCCTCCAGGTTTCTGTACGGATCGAGGACCGATGGACGCTGCGGGAGACCCGCCAGCAAAGCCGCCTGCGCCGGTGTCAAATTCTCCGGTGCCGTGCCGAAGTACCCGCGTGATGCAGCGTCGACTCCCGCGTACTGGTTTCCGTAGGGAGCAAGGTTCAGATACAGCGCCAGGATCTGAGGCTTCGTCACGCTGTGCTCCAAGCGCAAGGCCAACACGATCTCGCGCAGCTTTCCCCCGATCGTTCGCCGCCGGTCCGTCAGCTGCTTCACGACCTGCTGCGTGATCGTGGAGCCCCCCGATACGATTCGGCCGGCGCGCAGGTTTGACCACATCGCGCGCAGGAGCGCCACGGGATCGACGCCCGGATGACGGTAGAACCGGCTGTCTTCGGCGGCGATTGTTGCGTTCATGAGATGAGGAGGAAGCTGATCGCCGTGCAGCCAGCGGCTGCGCATCTCTCGTGCCGACAGTGCCTCGTAGAGCACGCGGCCATGGCGATCGGTCACGAGAACGGACTGGTGGTCGGACGGCTCGAGCAGGCCCGGCGGCAGCGGCCCGCATCGGACCCATAGCCAGAGCCCAACCGGCAATGCGCACGCCGCAGTCCAGATCGCTGCCCGCCGGAAACCCCGTCTCAACCATCGCTCTCTCACTTTCGCGGTCCCCTCACCGATCAGGTGGTCCCCCGTTTTGCATTTTGGATTTTGCGTTGCAGGGCAAACCCCCGCGTTACATCCACTCCTATTTCTTCACCTCGAGCACCGTCTCCGCCGTGCGCCCGTGAACCTCCGGCTCGTACATTTCCTCGGCCCGCGCTGGAGCTACCCGGAACGATCCCGCCGTTGTCGCGCGGCAGACATACGTGAAGGTGTGGCGGCCTTGCGAGAGACGAGTCGCGAAGAGCAGCACGCGGTCATCATGCCTTTCGACGTGATCGAACCCTCCGCGTTCCCACCACTCCCACCACGAGCCTCCCGCCGACCATTCATTCGCACTGCTGGCCAGGTCCTGCCTGGTCGTAGCGAACCACGACTCGACCGCCTCCAGACCCGCCGGCACCGGGTCGGTCACCGCCACCCAACGCCGCTCCTTCGACAGCGTGAAGGTCAGGGTCACCTGGACTAGATCTCCGGCGTTAAAGGTTGTCGCGGATTCTGCCGCTCCCTGGCGCGCATAGCTTCGCTCGACCTTGAACCCCGCATCGAGGGGGTCGCGAATCGGATCCGCCGATGCGTAGGTAAAGCGTGCCTTGTAGAAAAGCGTGCCGGTCCCCTGGCGCTCGAACGTCAGCGGGAGCGACTGTCCCGGCGCGCCGCCGGCAAGGAGAGTCTCCATCGACTGCCCGCCGATGCGGGCCTTCGTGTCGCGGCCCTTGAACGTCTCCTTCATGAGGGAGTGCGCGCCGAGCGAGACGATGGCGGTGAAATCCGGGTCCTCGGCCTCGTACTTTACATAGTAGTCGATCAGGGATGACATCGCCCAGGCGTTTTCCTGCGTGTTCTCCCAACGCCCCTCTTTCTGAGCCTGCATCAGCCACCGCACGAGGGCCGTGATCGTCGACGGATCGCCGCCGTTGCGGACGAGGGAGCCCAGTGCGATCGCAGAAGAGCGCGCCGTCGTATTCCAGAACCAGAGCAGATATGGATCCTGGAGCTCCTCGACGTGCGCCGACCCACCCTCGGGGAGAATCGCGTTCATAACGCGCCGTTTCACGTCATCGAGGCGCCGGCCCGAGCCCCCTCTGGCCGCCATGGCGTCCCAGAGGTGGCACAGACCGAACACGGGCATTCTGGCGCGCAGCTCATAGAGCCGCGTGATGTGGCTGTCGACGTTCTTGCCGCCTTCGGCCAGCACTTTCACCGCGAACGCCTGCCATGCCAGATATCCCATCAGCAGCCGTTCCTCGGGTTTCTCCGTCTGGTTCATTTCATTCTCGAGATAGTCGCGGGCAGCGCTGAGGACTTGAGGGGAGACCTTGTATCTGAGCGTCACGGCTCGCTGCATGACATACAAGACATAACTCGTCAGATACGGACTGCTGTGGGCGCACGAACCCTTCCAGAATGAGAAACCGCCGGCACATTGGAATGTTTCGAGCTCCTCCAGCGTCTCCTGCACGATGCGGCGCAACTCGTCGGGCTTGATTTCGGGGATCTGGAAGGCTCCGCCAAGGTCGGCGGCGAGCATGAGGGCGAGCGCCGCCGACGCCCTCTGCTCGACGCATCCATACGGGTACTCGATCACGTATCGCGCGCCTTCTCCGAGTCCCACCATCGCGGTCGATGCAAGCTCGACATGGAGCCCGCCCACTCCCGCAACCGGGTTCGCCGGCAGTACGAGTTTCTCGGCTGCCGCAGGGGCGGCCGTCCCATACGCCGCCACGGTCTCGGGAGTCTGCACCAGCCGCACGGGCAGCGACGTCTCGAAGCTGTCATCCTCGCCCAGCAGCTTTGTCGACATCACGATCCCCGCCTCACCCACCGCTTTCGCGTCGATGTCGAAGCGTACCTCCGCGACACCATTCGCCGCGGTTTCGACCGTCTTCGTCGCGGCGCCGGTGACGGCCAGGATCGCTGGATTCAGGCTCTTCATTGTCACGATCGCCGGACCAGCTTCCTTCAGCAGACTGTGGACGACTGCTCCGAAATGCGCCTTGTCCCCCATGGTCAGGAAGCGCGGGAACGCCGGCCGGAGCTGAACCGGCTTGCTGAGCCTGATCTCGCGCTGAGCCCATCCGAACCGGTGTGCCTTGTCGTTGACAACGGCCATGATGCGATATGTCGTGAGCGCGTCGGGCAGTTTCTGAGTCACTTGAAGCCGCCCTTGAGCGTCTGTGGCGGCCGAGCCGAGCCAGAAGGCGAGCACCCGGAAGTCCTTGCGCACCTTGTTCTCTGGACCCTCTTCGTATCCACCTCCACCGCCTTCATCCGCACCCTTGGGCGTGATCACCCGACGACTCACGATTCTCTGTCGCGAATCAGACGTCAACACCTGCAGCGCCTTCTCCACATAGACGGAGGGAAGCACGTCCGGTGTCTTGTAGCCCGTCAGGCTCAGCACACCGTAGTCGACCGCCCAGAGCGTGACTTCGCTCGCAGAAGGCTTCCCGTCGCGATCCTTCACCTGCGCTGTGATTGTCGCCTCCTCGGCCGGCCGGAACTCTTCCTTGTTCGTGGCCAGCTCGACTGATAGCCGCTTCGATCCGTTGTCGACCGAAAGCTCGGTATACCCGACCCTGAACGCCGGCTTGCCAGGGTCGCTCCCGTCCTTCTCGATCGTCGAGCTCGTGCGCCCTTTCACCAGCAACACCGAAACGTAGATATTTGGGATGTCCGATTCGGTGATGGGCACTTCCAAGGTCTGTTGGGAGGAGGTGAGTTGGAGCTCGCGATGGCTCCGGATCCCTTCACGCTCGACAGTCAGCAGCGCCGTGGCGCTCTCCCAGGGCGACTTGACCATGATCCGCGCCGTCTCCCCCGGTCTGTATGTCTTCCGCTCAGGAACGAGATCGATCCGGTTGTGATCGTACCGCTCCCAGGCCGTGTAACCCGAACCGATCGCATAGAAGTCGGCTGTCGTGGTGGTGCTCCGCCCTTCGCCGTCGGTCGCTTCGAGGACGAGTATGAAGTAACCGCCGCCATCGAGTGGGATCGCCAGAGGCAGCGGCGCGGTACCGGTCGTGATCCGCCCTGTCCATCTCTCGATCTCGATTCGCTTCGTCTCCCACGTATAGAAACCATGGCCCTCGGCTCGCCGCACGCTGTTCCATTGAACCTGCTTCAGCGTCGCCTTCACCGGAACGCCGGCAACGGCATCGCCGCTCGGCGACACGGCCACGATCTCGGTCTTCAGCCCGCCCTGCGATTCGATGAGGTACCCGGTGCGTTTGACCCCGATGTACCATGGGGCCGGATGCACGGCCATCGAGGCCCGCCCGGCGAGCGCCTGGCGCGAAACGTCGGTGACCTCGCCTTCGATCGTGTAGGAATAGGGCTGGCCCGCGGCAGGATCGGTGCTCAGATCGAGGCTCGCGGTCCCGTCGGGGCCGAGCGCCAGCTCCTTCTGGAAAATCGCCCCCTCGGGCGGTCTTCCTCCGCTCTCCCACGCTTCCCGGAGAAAGACGAACCGCTCAGCCGGGAAATGCTCGCGCACGGCCGAGGGGACATCGTTCAGCCACTGCTTCGAATACGAGATTGCCACCGGGCGGCCGGCCATGGCCGCGCCGAAGAGGTAGCGGCCGGACACCACGCCCTTGAGCGTCGCACCGGCGACGTCGTCGGCTCCTCCGATTGTCGCTTCCACGCGAAAATCAGGCTTGCGGTAGGCTGCCACCAGGAGCTCTCCAAAGACACTCGACGCTTCATCCTTGCCGAGCCACGCCTGGAGTGAGTAGCCGCCGAGCGCACCGTTTTGCGGGAGTCTGACGACCCAATCAGCAGAGCTCCACTCCGAGAGCACCAGCTGCCGCCTATCGATCTCCTTGTCGTTTGTATCCGTCATCACCACGGTGATCGTCCCACCGGATGGCAGGAGCCTCATCCCGTCGGCGGTGTCGTGACGAAGAATCGCCTTGAGATGAACCTCTTCGCCAAGCTTGTAGACGCCTCGGTCGGCGAAAACAGTGCCCCGCAAGACCGGCTTCGCCTCGTCGGTACGGTAGTCGTAGCCGAAATCGCCCGCCTGAACGCCCTCGTTCCAATCGCTGCACAGATAGGCAAAATCATCTCCCTTGCTGGCCGTGACGACGAAGGCGAGCGTCCAGGGTATTTCCCAGGAATCCAGCTTGGTGCGCAGACGCATGTCGGTGGATGGAGCGAGGGCCACGCCTTTGGCGTCTGTCACGCCGCGCCAGAAGACCTTGTTATCAAGCGTCCTGATGGCCACCTCAGCGCCCTCTACAGGAGCGGCGTCATCAAGGCGCGTCACCATGATGAGGGTGTTGGCGGGGCTGTCCTTCACGCTGATCCCGAGGTTAGTGACCTGGATCAGGCTCCCGAACGCTTCTTGCTGGATCGACGCCGCATCCTGAATCGCCTCCTCGGGCGCGAGCGCGGCCCAGACGAGGCCTGTGCCCGCAGGGGACAGGACCGGAGACAGCCGCAGGCCGAAGTTTTGAATCTCGTCAGGCATCGGTTCCAGATTTCGAATCGTCGGCTCGATGGACCCCGGCAGTTCTTCTCCGCCGACATACTTGACTGTGCCATCGGGCTTGATCACGTGCCCCCAGAACTTCATGATGGCCGGCACAAGGTCCTCGACCCCGATGGGAGCGAGCCACTGACGGACGGATGCGAGGTTGCGGGCGTAGAAGGGGAGCTGCGGCCCGCCGGAGACCTCCCACACGCCATGCCCTGTCCCGAAGCTTGCGAACGCTCGTTCGTGGATGAAGGCGACCTGGCCGTACCAGTTGTACCCTAACGTCTGGCCGTCGGATGCCTGGAGGGTTCTGTCCACCTTGACCACATACGTTCTGGCCGGTTTGATTGCGACGCCGAGCCAATCGAGGCTGAAGAAGGATCGTTCGGCATCCTGTTCGAGCCACGACTCTCCGCGCTCTTCGGCTCCCTCAACCCTCCGGGGGAGAGTGACTTCGGCCCCGGGGTCGGTCACGTCAATGACCGTCGCATGAGACACCACGTCGACGGATTTGACGGCTCCCTCGAAACTGATCGAAGTGTAGTCATCCGATGAACAGCGATTCATGCAGGATAGGCCTGTGACAAAGAGGGCTGGAGCCATCTTGAGGGTGTAAGTCTGGATCGAGCCGGGTGTTTGGCGGCCACCGAGTCCGGGGAGCGACTCATCGAATTCAGCGCGGATCCATGACTCCGGGGGCGGCGGATCGCGGGTTTCGAGCACCAGGAGGGTGGGCTCGGGCTTGTATCGATTCCTGTCCCAGTCCGAGGCGATCGTGAAGGGGACTGAGGCGATGGAGGCGGCAGCGCGCGCCGTGTCCCCGACCTTTTCCACGAAGTCGATGTAGGCGCCGGGATCGATTGAAGCCATGCGCTTCATCATCTCGTCCTGGAATTTCGGCGGCGTCCAGGCGTGGAGCTCATAGCGGAAGTGCAGGTGCCGGATCAGAGCCTCCGGCGAGATCGGCTGGTTGAAATTGAATATGAGGATTGCAGGTGAATCGACGCGCTGGTTCTTCCTGTAGTGGTCGGCGCGGACAAGCCTCACCGTAGGGGTGGTGAAGCTAAAGAGATACGGAGAACCGAGGCGTCGCCCATCGATCGAGGCCGCGGCGGCATCAACCGTCACCGTATACTTTGTGCCAAATGGAAGCGGGCTTGTGCTCTCGGGTGTGAAGATGAGCAGTTTCGTGCCGGACCAGTGGAAACGTCCGCTGACCGGCGGATCGATCCGCACAAACGACGCAGTGGCATCGCCCGCTGCCGCGCTCAGCGCCACCATCGGATCCGAAAACTGGATGCGGATTTCGTTGGCCTCTTCGAGGCGCGCGATCTCCCCTTCCGGCCCGGCCTGCGTCACGGAGAGCGGTGTGGCCGAGTGAGAAGCGGGCATCCCGGGAAGGAGGATCATCAGGCCAAAAAGGAACGGAACACGAACACGGCGCGTATTCACAAGACGCCCCCTTTGAAGAATGCGGAAAGTAGGACACCGAAGAAGCACAGTAGTCTCAGCGTAGCACACGGCTTCTGAGGGCGGCAAACCCCAACGCGGCTTCGCCCAAGGCTACGGCAAAGTCCCGGAACCCGCAGATTTCACAGATTGACTCGCAGATGTCGCCGATTGCTTCGCGCCGACCCGAGAGTGAGGAGCAAGTTGCTCGTCGGTTGAATGCTGGAAGAATCTGCGTAATCTGCGCGGAAATCCGTGCCATCTGCGGTTTCGCACGGAACGGCCTCGCCCGAGTCGGCGCCTCGACTTTGCCGCAGCCCCGGCTCCCGGGGGGTTGGTTTGAAGCGGCGCGGCTGTTTCTGTTATAAAGTACGATTCGATCGGCGTATGAGGGCGAGGATGTATGGTGTTGTACCTGATCAGACACGGGGAGACAGATTTCAACGCGGGTAATCTTGTCCAGGGGTGGACCGAGTCGGAGCTGAACGCGACGGGCCGGTGGCAGGCCGAGATGCTGGCAAAGAGACTCACTCAACCAGACGAGCGGCCGACGGCGATCTACTGTTCCCCGCAGAGCCGGGCGGCGGAAACGGCTCGCCCCACCGCAGAGGCGCTCGGCCTCCAGCCCGTCTACGACGACGCGCTGATGGAGATGCGGTGCGGGGATTGGGAGGGGCTGAACTTCGACCAGATCAAGCATGAGCGCCGTGATGAGTTCCATGCGTGGGCAAGGTCGGCGGATAGCTGTATTCCTGGCGGCGGAGAGAGCATTCGAGATCTCCACCGCCGCGCTTCGAAGTCCGCGGATCGAATCATCTCCTCACACCCGGACGGGTCCCGGATTGCGATTTTCACGCACGGAGGAGTCAACCGGGTCCTGATGGCGCATTTTCTAGGGATCGATCTCCAGGTGTCGCGCCGCTGCCACCAGGATAACGCATCGATCAGCCTCTTCGTCCGCCGTCTGGACATGTTTTTCATGGACCGCTGGAACGACATTTCACATCTCGTGAGCGGCACCGACGGCCGCCCGCTGTCGCAGAAATGATCGAGTTCCTCGAGCTCCTCAGGGAGGAGATACGGGGGCGGGTGCCCGCACTGCGCGAGGTTGGGATCGCGTTCGAGTACCCGCCGAATCTCTCGATGGGAGATCTTTCGATTGCGGCGGCTTTCGAGCTGGCGAAGCAACAGAAGCGGAAGCCGCGCGAGATCGCGACCGAGATCGCCGGTCAGATGCAGGGATTGGCATTCGTACGGCGTGTCGATGTGGCAGGCGGAGGGTACATTAATCTCTTCCTGGACCGGCCGGCCTTTCTGAAACGAATGCTCGATCCGAGATCCACGGAGGTGGGAGCAGGTCCTGGGGACGGTAAGGTCATCGTCGAGCACACGAACATCAATCCGAACAAGGCGGCGCACGTCGGGCATCTGCGCAATGCGGTTCTGGGTGACACCCTGGTCCGCCTCCTCAGGTTTCAGGGTCAAGAGGTCGAAGCGCAGAACTACATCGATGATACCGGCGTGCAAGTCGCGGATGTTGTCTGCGCGTTCATGCACGTGAAGAAGATGTCCCGCGAGCAGGTGGCGGCGATACCCGACCCCTTCGACTACTACTGCTGGGATCTGTATGCCGAGTTCTCGACGCGGGTGACACAGGACAAGGAGTTGGAAGGAAGGCGAGAGGAGACGCTGCACCGGATCGAGCAGGGGGGAAACGAAACGGCCGAGCTCGCGCAAGAGGTCGCGACGCGAATCGTGAAGGCGCACCTGGCCACGATGGAGCGGATTGGGGTGCGATACGACCTTCTGGCCTGGGAGGGCGATATTATCCGCCGTCGGTTCTGGGCCACCTGCTTCGAGCTGCTGAAGGAAAAAGGGGCGGTCCATCTGGCCCTGGAAGGCAAGAACGCCGGGTGTTGGGTCATGGACCTGCCGGACCTCCCCGAAGCGGAAAAGGTCATCGTGCGGAGCAGCGGGGTCGTCACTTATGTCGGCAAGGACATCGCCTACCAGATGTGGAAGTTCGGACTGCTGGGGATGGACTTCTTCTACAAGGTGTGGGCACGATACCCGGACGGATCGGTCGTCTGGACGACGACGGCTGACACATCGGATGAGCACCCCGGGTTTGGGGGCGCATCGTCCGTGTACAACGTGATCGACGTGCGGCAGGCCTATCTCCAGAAGGTTGTCTACAAGGGGCTCGAGGCGCTGGGGTACCGGGAGCAGAGCGGTCGGTCGGTGCACTTTTCTTACGAGATGGTGGCATTGACTCCGGGGTGTGCGCGGGATCTCGGGTACGAGCTTTCCCCCGAGGACGAGAAACGGCCGTTTGTCGAGGTGTCTGGCCGCAAGGGGCTCGGCGTCAAGGCCGACGATCTGCTGACCGCGCTGGAGAGGAAGGCCTACGACGAGGTCGCCCAGCGTAACCCGCAATACGACGACACCATGCTGCATGAGATGGCGCGATCGGTCGCCTCCGGCGCGCTGCGATATTTCATGCTCCGATTCGGCCGGGCAAAGGTCCTCGCCTTCGACCTCAAAGAGGCCCTCAACTTCGACGGCGAGACCGGACCGTATCTGCAGTATGCCGCAGTCCGCGCTCGCAATATCTTCGCGAAGCTGAAGGAGCGTGACGGGACGACGGCCGAAACCGTCCGGGGGATCGCGGCGGATGCCGCGAGCTACGCGTATCTGGATGAGGCCGATGACATCTGGGACCTGGTGCTCTCGGCCGCGCGGATGGACGAGACCGTGGCCCAGGCGCTGTCGTCTCTCGAGCTCTCGCACGTGGCCAAGTATTCCTATACACTCGCACAAAAATTCAACGGTTTCTACCACAAACACCCCATCCTGCATGAAGCTGATCCCGCGAAAAAGCAGCTCAGGATTCTGGCCGCCCACTACCTCTCGGGCACGATCCAGACGGCGCTGAACCTGCTCGGCATCGAGCTCCCGGAGAGGATGTGAAACACGCACGCGAGTTTCTGAGTCATATGGGGGGTGGGAGTGTTTGCTGGCGGAATAGGGTGCGCGCGGAGTGCACGATGGTGAGCGCTCAGCACCCGGCACTCAGCACGGATCCGGATTTGGAGGAGGCATGATCGAGGTCGAGAATCTGGGAAAGAAATACGGGGAACGGTACGCCGTCCAGAACCTGAACTTCTCCGTGAAAAAGGGGGAGATCCTCGGGTTTCTGGGACCCAACGGCGCAGGCAAGACGACGACAATGCGGATCCTGACCTGCTACCTGCCGGCCAATGAAGGGACGGCGCGTGTGGCCGGATTCGATGTGTTCAAGGAGAGCATGCAGGTTCGCAAGCGGATCGGGTATCTGCCCGAAAACCCGCCGCTCTATCGTGAGATGGCGGTCTCGTCGTTTCTGGACTTCGTCTCGCGCATCAAGGGTGTGCCGCGCAGGAAGCGGGCCGGGAGAATCGAGTATGCGCTGAAGCGGTGCATAATCAACGACGTGAAGGACCGGTTGATCCAGCATCTTTCGAAGGGGTACAGGCAGCGCGTCGGGCTCGCCGCCGCCCTCGTCAATGACCCTGAGGTCCTGATTCTCGATGAGCCGACCATAGGACTCGACCCGAAGCAGATCATCGAGATCCGCGAGCTGATCAAATCGCTCGCCGGCGACCACACCGTCATCCTGTCATCGCACATCCTGCCCGAGGTCACCCAGACCTGCCAGCGTGTGGTGATCATCAACGAGGGGAAGGTGGTGGCCGAGGACTCGTTCGAGAATCTCTCCGAGCGGTTGCGGAAGGCCGAGCGGATCTCGCTGCAAGTGCGGCGGGACAGCGCGGAGATTGCCGAGAAGCTGGGAGCCATCGAAGGAGTCGTCAAGGTCTCTCCCGATGGGGAGGCGGCATATCTCATCGAGGCAAAGCTCGGTTCAGACGTACGCGAAGAGATTTCGAGCGTGGTCGTTCGCGAGAACTGGGGGCTACTCGAGCTCAGCCCGATGAGGATGAGTATGGAGGATGTCTTCCTCAAACTGACCACCGAGGAAGTGGGACTAACCGAATCGATACAGTGAGGTCGGACATGCGAAATATCTGGGCGATTTTGTTGAGGGAGCTCAAGTCATACTTCGTCTCCCCGATTGGATATGTTGTCACCGTGGTGTTCCTGATAATTTCCGGGTACTTCTTCTTTTATAGCCTCGTGTGGTTCAACATGCAGTGCATGCAGTTCATGCAGTACCCGCAGTATGCCAAGGAGCTGAACATCAACGAGATGGTCTTGCGCCCGTTGATGCAAAACATGACCGTTGTCTATCTGTTGGTCATTCCGCTTCTGACGATGCGGCTGTTGGCCGAAGAGAGGAAGAACGGCACGGACGAGCTCCTACTCACCTCGCCCGTCACGATGAATCAGATCATCCTCGGGAAGTTCTCCGGGGCGATGGCGGCGGTGCTTCTCATGCTTGTCCTCACAGGTGTCTATCCCGCTTTTGCCTTCAAGTACTCGAACCCTGAGATCGGGCCGATTCTGAGCGGCTATCTGGGGCTCCTGTTCCTGGCAGCCTGCTTCGTCACGATCGGGCTCCTCTTTTCTGCACTGACCGAGAACCAGATCGTTGCTGCCGTGCTCACCTTCGGCGTCCTCCTGATCCTATGGATCATTGATTGGGCCGCCGAATCCGCGAGCTATTCGACGCGGGAGATCATCCAGTATCTCTCGGTGAGGGCCCATCTGGACGAGTTGAGCAAGGGCGTGATCGATACGAAGGACATCGTGTTTTATCTGAGCTTCTCCATCTTCGGTCTGTTTCTCACGAAGATGGCGCTCGAGTCCCGGAGGTGGAGATGAGAGTCATGAATGCATCTGTTATGAGATCCATCGCCGGAACAATCGGCATCGGTATGCTGGTAGCAGCCGGGGTTGTCTATCGAATCAAGCCCGACTGGAAGACCTACTGTCTGGTCGGTGCAGGCGTCGGTCTTGGACTCTTCATCATGTACCTGGTCCTGAACTGGGCCGAGGTGAAGAAGGCGTTGAGCGGCCGGTCGACGATCTACAGCGCGAACACCTTCCTGGCCATCGCCATGGTGCTCGGAATCATCGGTCTCGTCAACTTCCTCTCCAACCGGCACCACAAGAGATGGGACATCACCGAGGGGAAGATCCATTCGCTCTCCGACCAGTCCCTAAAAATTCTGGCGAACCTCGACAAGACGGCTCGGAAGGTGGAAGTCAGCGCGTTCTTCAAGGAAGGCGACGCGCCCGAGCGGAAAATGAAAGACCTGCTCACGATGTACCAAGCCGAATCGAGGGAGCTGAAGGTCCAATTCTACGACCCCGCCAAGAACCCTGGCCTGGCGAAACGCTTCAGCATCGAAGAGTACAACACGACGGTCTTCACGAGCGGGGAGAAGGAAACCAAGATCACCGGCGTTGGCGAAGAAGAGATCACCAATGCCC
This sequence comes from Acidobacteriota bacterium, assembly GCA_016191015.1. Lineage (GTDB taxonomy): Bacteria > Acidobacteriota > CAIWXX01 > CAIWXX01 > CAIWXX01 > JACPPM01. The sequence goes on from JACPPM010000078.1 coordinate 29,111, forward strand.
TGATCCAGGTGAGCCGCGATCTGCGCAAGACCGTCTACTTTCTCGAGGGTCACGGTGAGGTCAACATAGCGGCCGCCGAACCCAACGGCTACACGATCGCCAAGGAGCGGCTCGAGAAGGACAACTACTTCGTCAAGAAGTTGCAGCTCGCGACCGCGCCCGCGTTTCCCCACGACTGCGCAGTCCTGATTGTCGGCGGTCCGCAGGTAGCCGTGACGCCCCCCGAGCTGAAGGCCATCGACGACTATCTCAGCACGGGCGGCCGGGCCCTCTTCATGGTCGATCCCAGGGCCGGGCCCGGGCTCGAGAGCTTTCTCATGCCATGGGGAGTGCGCCTCGGCGACGATATCATCGTCGACCGCGTCTCGCGCGTGTTCGGCGGGGACGAGCTCATGCCGATCGTTACCGCGTACGAAGAGCACGATCTCACCAAGAAGTTCAACTATGCCACCTTCTACCCTCTCGCGCGCTCGGTCGATACCGCAGACAAGAACGATCGGGGGGCGACCGACACGGTCGTGGGCAGATCCAGCGATCAGAGCTGGGCCGAGACCGATCCAAAGATCGCCGAATTCAATGAGGGTACCGACCGGCTGGGCCCGATCCCCCTCATCGTTGCCGTCACGGCTGAAGGGAAGAAGAAAGAGAATGCCTCTGAGCCTGTCGAGTCGGAGAAGAAACTCGAAGAAAAGTCGCCACAGACGCGGCTGGTCGTCTTCGGAGACAGCGACTTCGCCAATAACACCTACTACACATTCTCCGGCAATATGAACCTCTTCCTCAACACCGTTGCCTGGCTTGCCGAGGAGGAGGACCTCATCAGCATCCGGCCCTCGACACAGGCCCCAAAGACGGTCGCACTGTCGCGAGAACAGGCGTCGCTCATCTTCTGGTCCACCATCATCATCCTGCCCGCGCTCGTGCTGGTGGCCGGGACCGGGGTGTGGGTGAGGCGCCGAAACAAGTAATACCGGGATTGACGATTGAATCATTGCCGATTCAGTCATTGACCGGAACGGGTCAATCCAGTCGCTTTGGAAGTGATTCAATGAAACAATGGTTCAATGATCCGACCGAGGTGCCTATGAATCTCAAGTCTACTCTCGCGCTTTTTCTCGTCCTGGCCGCGCTGGGCGGCTATGTCTACTACACGGAGATCCGCGGACATGAGGACCGGGACGAGGCAGATCGAAAGAAGGACCGCGTCTTCGACTTGAAAGAGGAGGATGTGGAGAAGCTCGAGCTCTTCACACTCGCCGACGAGAAGGCCGCGGTGCGGGTCGAACGCTCGGGAGCAGACAAGAAGGAGTGGAAGATCACGGCACCGTTGGCGACCGAGGGCGACAAGGGGGCCATCGGCGGCGTCATCTCCAGTCTCGCCTATCTGACGAGCCAGCGAATCGTCGAAGAGAACCCCAAGGACCTCGCCCCCTATGGACTCAAGGACACTCAGCACCACATTTCCCTCTGGATGAAAGGCAAGAAAGACCCGATCGTGCTCACGATCGGCGACAAGAGCACCATCGGCAACTCCTACTATGCATACAGGAAGGACACCGCCAAGGTGTTGATCCTGGACACGTCCTATGAGCAGTCCGTCCAGAAGGGGCTCTTCGACCTGCGCGAGAAGAAGATCTTCCCGATCGACGACGAGAAGGCGAAACGAATCGAGATCACTCGTGTGTCGGACTCGATCGTCCTCGAGAAGGCCGCCCAGGGCTCGTGGCGCCTGCGCCAGCCGACGGAGGTCGAGGGGTCGAAATCGGCAGTGGAGGATCTTCTGAGAGAGCTGAAGAACGCGGCGGCAACGAAATTCGCCCAGGAAGAGATGACCGAGGAAAAGGCATTCGGCTTCGACAAACCCCAGGCCAAGGTGAAGGTGGAGTTCGAGGGTTCGACCGTGCCGGCCGAACTGACGATCGGATCGAAAGGGACCCACGAGAACGACCTCTTCGCGCACTCTTCTCTCAACAAGTCAGTCGTCATGATCAATGAATCCGTCTTCAATGCCCTCACGAAGCTGGCGGTCGATTTCCGGGAGAAGAACGCCGTGGTCTTCGACCATTACGAGGTGACGAAAGTTTCGGTCGTGTATCCCGACTCGACGATTACATGCATCAAATCCGGGGACTACGATTGGAAACTGGATGCGCCGGAGAAGGGCGAGGCCGAAGGGTCTCGGGTCGACGACCTCCTGTACGCCGCCGATGCCCTGGAGGCCAAGGAGTTCATCGATGAGCCGGACAAAGAGATGGGCAGGTACGGACTCGACAAGCCCAGGATGACTCTCCGTATCTGGCAGAAGGGCGACAAGGAGCCGCGTGTGGTCATGATCGGAGGTGAGGACCCGGCTAAGAGCCTCACCTACGTGAAGAACCTGGCTGTGCCGTACATATTCATGGTGGAAACCGGCGCGACCGAGGATATGTTCCCCAAGCTCGACGAGTTCAAGAAGAAGCCTGAAAGCGAGACGAAGGCTGATAGCGTCGAAGAGGAAGGCGAGGAGTAGTCCCGAGCTACAGCACGAGGCTGCCCGAGAGCGCCTCCATTTAGGCCCTCGCGGTGAAACCCCCTCGATTTGACATTTCCCCCGCTTGGGTTCAGATTTCTCTCCGCCCGTCGAGGTGGCGATAGTGGTCAGGGTGAAGCTCAGGGTCTTGGGAGGCGACTGGGGAGCGCGCGTTATCGTGTCATTATTTGATCATTGTGGATATTTTAAATAGATGAAACGGAAATCTCGCGAGCTCTTGTATAGCCGCGACACGTTGAAGTTCGAGATTCTCTCGACTCCGATCAACCAGCTGGGACTGCAAATCAGAGCGACGTTGATAGACGAGGCCATCCGGCGGGTGAGGGAAGACATGATGCGCCTCTGGATCACGCAACTCAATCCGACCTTCTACATCTCCAGCGGGTATGGGTGCGTGGAGGGGACGCGGAACATAGCGGTGGGCTTTTACGACTGCAATGATCTTCTTCGGGAGATGAACAAGGAGTTCCGAGGCTGGAGGCATGACCCGGCCGATTTGCTGCAGATCGTGCGTCACGAGGTCGGCCACGCGTTCTGCTACGCGTACAAGCTGTACAGATCGAAGGAATTCCGCCACCTGTTCAACGTCAAAGGGCATTTCTTCAATACCTATCCGCAGAACGCGGGCCAGAGGCCGGACGAATGGAGTGCCGACTATGTGAACCCGGCCGGGGATTTCTACGCGCAAAAACACCCCGACGAAGACTTCGCGGAGACCTTCTCGGTCTGGATGACGCCTGAGATCGACTGGCGGCAGCAGTTTGCGGCGAAGCACGGCGTGATGAGGAAGCTGGCATACGTGGAGAAGGTCGTCCAGGAATTCGGGCGCCACGAACCGCTGACCAATGGCAATGCCAATGCGTTTCATGTGCCACTCGAGCAGCTTTCGATGACGGTTGCCGAATTCCTCGGTGCGAAGGTCTCACAGGTCAAGGCCTACCGCCGCCATGCGACCGGTTATGTCGATGGGGACCTGCGCGAGCTTTTCCAGGGACCGCCGAGGAGCCTCCCATTGAAGCGCGTTCGTCGCGAGTATCACAGGGCGAGCCGGTTTCTCCATTCCTACAAGCGACTGCTCGTCAACCGTGTCAGCTACTGGGTCGATGTGGACGAACGGATCGTCGCCGACCTCGTCGACAAGCTCTCCCTTCGAGCCCGCGCCACCGACCGCTACCTCAAGATCGCTGAGAGCGAAAGGAAGCTCATCGAGGTCACCTCCTACCTCGCCGTCCTCTCCCGCAATTTCAAAGCGACCGAGCAGTTCTTTCGAGCGGCGTAGTGCGAACGGGGAGCGGCAAGGGTTCCCAAACTCCGCTCAGGATCGTCGTGCGTCAGTCTTGTGGGGCTCGTCGCGCGGCTTGTGATGAGAAAGACATTTCGGCTTTGATCGAGACTTTTTCAAACGCAAAGCCGGGAAGCCGCAAAGAATTCTGGCCCGATCCTCTGGCGTTGCGCCTTTGCGTTAGACCGGAAAAGGACTTGCCTACATCCGGTTCGAGGATCGGCGGATGCCCCACAACACTGAGGCGCTACCTCAGGAACGCAGAATGGTATCGATCTCCTCAGTGATATAATGCGCGCCGCCTCATGAAGAGCTCAACGGGATTGCGAGATTGTAAGGGCGTCGTCGTGGAGCGCGCTTGCCGCGCCGTTGGCGTGGCGGTCGCAGCGTGCCTGGCTTCGGTTCTGACGGCGTGTTACCCCAAGTTCCAGCTCAGGGTGTACACAGATGTCGGCAGCGATGCCAGCGTTTCGAGGACCCTTACGTTCATGGGGGATGAGTTCTCCCCCCTCAGGCTTCCCGATGGCCCTCCGTGGAGCGTCGAATTGAAAAAGAGCAACTATTATAAGGTGACCGCCTTCTTCCCCGACGCCGCGCAGCTCACCAACGACATCTCCTTCCCCCGCGAATACCCCAATCGGGAAACCTTCTCTGACGAGGACCGTGCCCTTCTCGCCGATCTGCGTATCAAGGAGTTCGGCCCATCGACCTTTTTCTCGAAAAACGATGTCTCGATCGTCCGGCGGAACTGGTTCTTCTTCACCGTGTACCGTTACACCGAATCTTTCCAGAACCGTAAGGTCATCGAAATGTTGCGCAAAGTCGAAGGCATCGACTCTTATAGCTATAAGATCCTGGGCAAGGACGAGGACCTCGCACGGATCCTCTCGGGTATCAAGTTTATTTATGAGCTGAAGATGCCTGGCAGCCTGATCAAGACGAATTCCAAGAATGTCAGCGGCAACTACTGCAGCTGGAATTTCTCGATGGCCGAGTTCAACTGGGGATACCGAGAATTCGTGCTCAAGGCCACCTCGATCAAGGTCGACTACCTGGCGATCGGCGGAACGGCTCTCGCCGTGGTCGCGCTGGTCTTTGCCCTGTACCTCTACCGGTCCCGGCGCCGCTAGCCTGGATTCGATCAAGCGGCCAACCGCGGTCGCAGACTTAAGCGGAATGGTGTCCTGTTCACCCATCGCTGTGTCCATGTTGATTCAAACGATGACAGCACCCCAGAACAAAGAGGTTCTGCCGCGCCTCAGCCGCTGATGTTGGCCAAGTCTCCCCCTGTTCGAACCAAGCGCAATCATGTTATTGTATCACGAGGAACGTAACGTGCCATGAGCCTGTTCAGAAGCGGAAAGGGGAGGACGAGCAAGGAGTCCGACCATGACGTGGTCGGCGAATATCCCGTCCGGAATGCGCTCCAACGCGCGATCGATGAGAACTGCCTTTTCGCCGTGGTCGTGGACGAGGCGCGGTTCTCCCGGCGGGCCCGGATCGTCGGAATCGAAGAGCGCGAGAAGTTCTTCTTCGTGCTGCGTTTCTATGAAAACGTCGATTTCTCACCGGGCGCAACGATAGAAGCAACATTTGAGTCACCGGACTGGCGGTATTCTTTTACTACTAGCATAGAAGAAATCCGAGACGACACGTGGCATCTCTGTGCCATGCCCGATGTGCTCAGGGACGCTGAGAGACGCGCCTCGGGTCGCGTCAAGCTCAGGCGGGGTGAAAACGTCAGGGTCGCCGCGATCAGCGATCCGCAGAGCGGGGTGGCCGTCTCGGGCGTGATGCTCCAGTTCTCCACCAGCGGCTTCGTGTTTTGCCCGCAGAGCGTTGCCGAGGCAAAATCGCAGGAGGCGTTGCTCGTGGGTCGTGAGCACTTCCGTGCTGGGGCGGAGTATCCGACGGTCCGTTTCAAGTTGCCGGGCGCCGAGCGGGATACCGTTGTGTCGGCGGTCGTCCGGCGAGTCGTGGGAACGGCGCCGGAATTGAACGTTGCGATGGAGTTCCAGGAGCTGCGGGACGCCGACCATCGGATAATCGAGGAGCTGGTCGAGATGCGGGCAACGCGATTGCCCGTCACCGGGCCGCTTTTTGCCGACGAGCGGTTCCAAGCGGAAGGAGAACGGGAGAAGTCGAGCGAGGGGCAGAAGAGCCCGGCGACGGCACGGACCAAGGCCGCGCCGGTGCAGGCTGATGGAGGCGCGGCGGAGCCGGCATCGCACATGGTTCTCCTGGTCGGTGACCCCTTCATTACCTGTCCCGATGGCCGACAAACCCTCCGCTCTCAGATCCCCCTCACATTCCAGGAGGTTGCCGACGCGAAGACGGCCCTCCTGTTCGTTGCTGAGCAGCCCTGTCACCTCCTCCTCGTCCGCGTGATCCATTCTGATCCACAGAGCCTCGCGCTGGTCAAGCTCCTCCGCAACCAGCAGGCCCTCACGAACATTCCCATTATCGCCGTGACTCCAGCTCCGTCCCCAGTCGAAATCGTCAGGCTGAGATCGAACGGGGTCACTGACATCATCCATGAACCGGTCGACGCCAACTTGCTGGCCGAGAAGATCCGGAAGTGGATCGAGGCGGGCAGGACCTAGCTGTTAGCCGTTAGCCTTTAGCTCGAGAACCTGAATCCTGATAGCTGAACGCAACGGGTCAATCGGTAGCAGATCCTCCTCCGGAGAGTGCGGCGCGGAGGGCTGCGACCAACTCGGAGTCCTCATCAGGCCGCACCGTGCGGAGGTCGACCAGGACCCTTCCCTTCTCGGCGCGCGCGATCACGGGCGGTAGCGATTTCCGGAGGGCGGCGAGCACTCGTGTATCCGAGATGCCTCGTGGGCGCGCGGAAAGCAGCCTCGTCGGCACGCGCAGATCCGCCGCCGACCCGCCTCCGACAAGCGACTCCCCGGCATGGATCTCGACGCCCGCCACATCGCGTATCGCCACCATGAGCTGTTGCGCACGTGCCTCGATCTTCGCCAGGGGCATCCTCAGCATCTGGAGCAACGGCACCTGATCGCTGCCCGTCCGCAGAGTCATCAGCGTCTCTTCGAGAACAGCCAGGGAGAGCTTGTCGGGACGGAGGGCCCGGTAGAGGGGATTACGCTTGAGGGCCTCGATCAACCGCGGCTTGCCGATAATGATCCCGGCCTGGCAGGCGCCGAGCATCTTGTCCCCGGAGAAGCAGACCAAGCCGTAGCCGAGGCGGAGATAGGCTGATGGCGATGGCTCTCGCAAGAGCTCCGCAGGCAGGTCCACCACGGTGCCGCTGCCGAGGTCGGCGACGACGGTGATTCTCTTCGAGCGCCCCAAGGCCGCCAGATCGCCCGGATCAACTTCTTCCGTGAACCCCACGACACGAAAGTTGCTCGGGTGAACCCTCAGCAACATCGCCGTCTCCTTCGTGATCACCCGGCGATAGTCGGCCAGACGTGTGCGGTTCGTGGTGCCCACCTCCACCAGACGCGCCCCGCTTCTCGCGCAAATGTCCGGGATGCGGAACGACCCGCCGATTTCAACCAGCTCCCCGCGTGAGACGACGACTTCACGGTCCTGGGCGAGGGTATTGAGGATCAGCAGGACGGCCGCCGCGTTGTTGTTGACGACAAGACTGCCGGATGATGGGAAGAGAGTGAGAAGGTGCTTCTGGACATGGGTGAGCCGGCTGCCCCGAGTGCCGGTCTGGAGATCCATCTCGAGATTGCAGAAACCCGCCGCACGGTGAGCCGCTCGCTCGACGACTTCGCGCCCAAGAGGTGCGCGACCGAGGTTGGTGTGGAGCAGGACGCCGGTTGCGTTGATCACGCGCACTAGCGATGGACGGCCCGCTTCCTCAATCAGCCGGCCGCATTCGCTTTCCAGCCACACCGCGGGCTCCGGCGGCGCCTGTCCGCCGCCGAGGATCATCTTCCGCAGCGTTGAGGCGGCATTTCGCGCAGCAGACAAGACCGCGGGGCGGCCGTATCTCGCGATCGCGCCAGCCAGGGATGGCCGCTTCAGGAGGAGCTCTATCGATGGGAGCGAGCGCAGCACATCTCCGTCGGTCTCCGCCACTCGCCCTTTTCGCTTCACGCTGACCTCCGACCCGGCCGTGATTATACCCCTTTGTGTGTGTCGGCGATTCTGTCTATACTCTACAGGAGTCCCTGAGACGCAGAGTGTGGATGCAGAGGAGGTGGCGCGTGTATCGAAGAGGAGTGATCGGTGTCCTGGTGGCGGTGTCGTACGCCGTCCCGGCCGTCCAGGCCTACGACGACAGTCGCATTTCGAGCGGGGCGGCGGAGAAGATGGAGAGGGTGCTGAATGACGTTTTGACGAAGAGGCGGGATGGAAAGCTCCTGCCGAAGGTCGTCGTCTTCACCGAGAAGGAGCTCAATTCCTATCTCTACTACAAGGCAGGCACGCAGCTTCCCCCCAATTTGAGAAATCTCGATCTGCAGCTGGAGCAGGATTCGGTGGTGGCGCAGGCGGATCTCGATCTGAGCCAGGCCAAGAGTGCGAACGCATCGACGATTCCGGACATGTTCAAACGGCCGTTGCCAATCTATTTGAGCGGAAAGCTCCTCACGAACAAAGGGTGGGGATACTTCCAGCCCGAATCGATACGGGTCGGGATGTTGCCGGTGCCCGTGTCCGTGCTCGATTCGATCGTCAAGTACGTGACCGAACGCCAGACGGGCAAGGCACATTCCCTCAACGACTGGTTCGCCCTCCCCTACGGCATCAAGGAAATCAAAATCCAGAAGGAGAAGATCCTCCTCTCGCCGTAAGCGGGCCGGTGGACGGGTAGCCGCAGACTTCAGCCGGCGTGCCCACTGCGACCGTCTTCTCTCTCAGGGATGGAGATCATTGCAGGCGCATTCAGAGGGCGGAGGATCCTGTCTCCGCCGCCCGAGGTGCGTCCCATCCCTGTGCTTCTGCGAAAGAGCATGTTCGACATCCTGGGCGGGCGAATCCAGGGGTGCTCCTTCCTCGACGGCTTCGCCGGTAGCGGCATCGTCGGGATCGAAGCGATCTCGCGCGGCGCTGCGCGAGTGGATTTCGTCGAATCGGACCGGCAGGTGGTCCGCCTGCTTGAGAAGAACCTCGCTCGTCTGGGCAGTCCTGACGCTGCCATGGTCCATGCGGCGCGATATGAGGACTTCCTCGGCACAGTGGCCTCTCCCTACGAGATCATCTTTCTCGACCCCCCCTACGACCAGCCTTCTCCAGAGGCTTTGGTCGAGCTCACACGCCGGAGCGGCGTGACGGGCCCGCAGACATTGCTCATCGTGAAGGCATCGACCAGATGGCCGTGGGCGGAGGCGCACGAGCGCATGTTCCGAAAGAAAGTCCAGGGGTCGAACTCGCTGTACTTCTTCCGGTGCGACGATTGAGATGTCCCGGTAGCCTCAGGACGCGAGATCGCGCGCCTCGCGTTTCAGCTCCTCCAGGGATCTGAGCTCACGGATCGTATAGCGTTTCAGCCAGACAAGGCTGATCGCGGCGAGCAGGCCGGCCGCGGCCAGGAACAGGTACGGCCACGCGTAGTCCCAAAGACGCAGGGGCCGCTGATGGGATTCAGCGAGTAGCTGGATTCTGTGGGCGAGCCACGGAATGAAGAGGACGATCTCGAACAAGAGGACGCCCCACTGAGCCCGTACCGTGCGCAAGCGCCGATCGCAGCGCCGGATGCAAAGATCGAGATATGCACGCGTGGTTTGCGCCGATGCAGACCAGATGTCTCGGCGGTTGTAGTGGGCAAACCCCAGCACGGCCACCACCAGCAACGCAAAGGATCCCAGGACGATCCGGTCGAAGAGCGCCGGGGAGCGGGACATTGCCCACCAGAGGAGGCCGAGCATCCCGATCGCGAGGAACACTTCCGATGCCGAGATCGCCAACAGTCCAGCGGTCCGTCTCCGGACGCGGCGACGCAGATCCGCCGCGTTGATCTCCGGTTGCCGCGATTCCTCCCGCCAGGCTTCGCTCCATTCGCTCAATTGCCGGTCTGTGTTGTCTCTCATGATCGTTTCTCCCTCGTGGAAAGCGCCTCACGCAAAAGCGCGCGTCCGCGTGTGAGCCGCACGGCGACATTGCCGTCGGAAATGCCCAGCACCTCACCGATCTCACGATTCGTGAGACCTTCAAGGGCCAGCGAGACTGCCTGTCGGATCGGCAGCGGCAAGGCGTGCACGGCCGCGCGCAGCCGATCCGCGTCGGAGTGAGCCTGCGCCGCCTCCTCCGGGTTGGGCCGCCGATCAGGCAGATCCAGCGCCTCCTCCATGCTTCCAACGGCCGACCTCCTCGCGCGCCAGCGATGGGTGAGCCCGCGGTTGTGCGCGATGCGAAACACGAAGGTCCGCGGCGACGCTTCTGCGCGAAAGCCCGGCAGTGCACGCCAGATGGCCAGACAAATCTCCTGGAAGAGATCATCACGCCGGCCCGAATCGCGCTCGTAGATTCCCGCGACCCGTCGCAGCGCCGCGCCTTGTGCGGCGATGATGCTGTCAAAAAGCGCCTCGATCTCGGCTCGTCGTGACATCTCGGCGTGAGGGACCTCCCGGCCCCCTACATTCTCAGTCCACTCGCCAGTCGCTTCAACCATAAACCTGCCTCCGGCCCCTCCACCGTCAGGACCCAAATCTCGATTCCGTCCGCGACGACCGCCACAGCCTTCGGACCCGTGTCGATCATCTGCGCCTTGCGATCGCCGATGAGCACTGACCCGGGCGCACCACCGCGGCATTCGGCGGCGAGGCGTTTGCTGACGTCGTCATTGAGCTCCAGTCCGAAATTCCGCTGATGGCACGAAAGCCGCGCAGTGCGGCCGTCCCCGGAGGATGCACCGGCCACGACGCTTTCCGACCACGTACGATCGAGGTCCGCGAAGGTGAAAGTATCCGGAATCCTCCACTCGATTCCGAGCCACGGATTGCGGTAGCTTCCTTTTTCGACCTGGTACGGGCGCGCGTCCGCAGGCACCTCGGTGCGATCATGGCCGCCGACCGCATACCCAAGCACGGTTGCATCGATCTGCCCGTAGAGTTGGGCGGCCGGGCCGACGCTCAGATCGCCGGCACCGCCGTTGAGCGAGCTGCTGAGGATGGCAAAGCGGGCGGCGTCGGCGACCCCCCCGGCGCTCATTGCCGAATCGAATGGTATCCAATCAGGGCCGAACTTGGCTTCTACCCACGCGTGCCCTCCGAGGATCCCTCCGACATACACGTACCCCATGACAACGCGAGCCGGGATGCCCGCCGCTCGGAGGAGAGTCGCCAGCAGCGTCGCGTAGCCGACGCATGTCCCACGGCGATCCCTGAAGAGCTCAACCGACGGGGCCATCGCGATTCCCGGGTCAAACGACATGTTCTCGGTGACCCACCTTTCGAGACGCGTACAGGCATCCAGCAGGTCGTGGGAGTCGCCCACGACTTTCAACGCCGTTTCGCGCACCACCGGGTCGTCAGACTGCAAGTACGCGTTCGCCTGCAGGTAGGCGCGATCTTCGGGGGTGACACTGACGGGAAAGCTCATGACGTCAGGCTGGCGAGGTCGTTGGATCTCGAGGACCAGCGAGTCCCTGGTCTTGTCACTGACATGCTGGCCCGGGCGCTCGAGATCCGGCCAGCCGAGGTCCGGTTGCCGGTGTGTCAACCGCAGCGACAGCCAGGAAACCTCCCGCGCCTTCGGCAGACGGATTTGAGTTCGAACGAGCGTGCGCGCGTAGATATCAGCGGGGAGCTCGCCTCCTGACATCGCGGCCTCGGCTTCGGCTCGAGTCGCGAGACACGATCTCACGATGCCGAACGGTCCTGGCTGTTCCGTTTGCAGGGTGTATCCTTCTTCATCGAGCCAGATCGTGGAGACGATCGGCGCTGCTGTGAGCTTTTCTTCGATCTTCAGTGTGAGACGTGCCTGACCCAGCACCTCGATTGTCTCGACGGCGGTGACGGCGCGCACAACCTCGCTCACCGCGCCGATCTCCCCGACGAACAGCTGGTAGCGTACTTGATCCTTCGGTGCGTGGAGCGATCGGAGATTCAATGCCCGCGCTCCCTCGGGTCCCAGGATCTCGCCATCCACATCTACTTTTCTCTCGAACGACTTGCCTCCGACCGTCATGGCTACCACCAGCGCGTCGCCCTGTCGAACGGCGGTTGTCGCAGTCTCCTGCTCCGACAGACGCATACGAATATCCGCGCGCCGGAAGTCGCCTTTCTGGCTCTCCACCGACTTCGCATCGACAACCATCTGGACCTTGCTGCCGAGCCGGTTGAGCTCGATCTGTGACGACGCGATCTGAATCAGATCATCTCCTTCTCGCACAGATCGCTCGTGAAGAAGACCCACGGGTTGATCCGCGATCGAAACGACGTACCATCGATCGCTGGCGCGCCCCAGGTGTGCGATCGAGACGAACAGCCACACGAGAGCGGCGCCGCGGAGTCGTGCCCGGAGCGCAGATCTGCCCTTGGTCGATGTCGCGATGTCTTTCAAAGCTCTATCTCCTTAATCTGTCCCGCTGTCGAATTGATCGCATAGGGGATCAGGTCCTGGTAGTCTCCGGGTCGCCCGGAACCTTACACGCGTCGTCATCCGCCCCCGCTCCTTCTCTACCCACAGTTCGCGCGTTTGCCAACGCAGCGCCTGGTTGTCGCAAGACTACGGCAAAGTCCCGGAAACCGCAGATTTCACAGATTGACTCGCAGATGTCGCCGACTGCTTCGCGCCGACCCGAGAGTGAGGAGCAGGTTGCTCGTCGGCTGAATGCTGGAAGAATCTGCGTAATCTGCGCAGAAATCTGCGCCATCTGCGGTTTCGCGCGGAACGGCCTCGCCCGAGTCGGCGCCCCGACTTTGCCGCAGCCCTGCTGGTTGTCGCGTCACAGTTTGCCGACATCCGAGAGGATGTGGTACTTTCACGGCCGGTTATGCACAGAGGCTATCTGGCGCTGGTTCTACACGCGCACCTGCCGTACGTCAGGCACCCCGAGCACCCTCGGTTTCTTGAAGAGGACTGGCTCTACGAGGCCATCTCGGAGACGTACATCCCGTTGCTCTTCATGTTCGACAAGCTGGCGGAGGATGGGGTGCCTTACAAGGCGGCGATTTCCCTGACGCCGCCACTCTGCGAGATGCTCACCGACGAGCTTCTCGTGAAGCGCTACACCGATCATGTCGAGCGGCTCATCGATCTTTCGGCCAAGGAAGTCGTCCGTCACAAGAACAATCCTCCATTCGACGCGTCGGCACGGATGTATCTGCATCACTTTCAAGTCTCGCGGACGCTCCTCGTGGAGAAGTACAAAGGCAACCTTCTGGCCGGCTTCAAGGCTCTGCAGGATGCGGGACATCTCGACATCATGACCTGTGGTGCGACCCACGGATTCCTGCCCCTGATCGTGCGTGAGGAGGCGAAGCGGGCGCAGATCGTGGTTGCGAAGCGCAACTATCAGAAGCACTTCGGAAGGCCTCCGGCCGGGATCTGGCTGCCCGAATGCGGCTTCAGTCCTGGAGATGACAGGCTGCTGGCGGACGCCGGCCTGAAGTTCTTCTTCATGGACTCTCACGGAGTCGTGTACGGCACACCGCGTCCGCGCTATGGGATTTTCGCGCCGATCCGCACCGACTATGGGCTCAACGCCTTCGCGCGCGATGTGGAGAGCAGCCGGCAGATCTGGAGCGCGACCGAGGGATATCCGGGCGACTACAACTACCGCGAGTTCTACCGGGATCTGGGCTACGATGGCGACTACCCTTACGTAAAGCCATTTCTGCACCCCGACGGCGTGCGCCGCAACATCGGCCTCAAGTACTACAGGGTGACGGGCAAGGTCGAGCTGAACCAGAAGCAGCCGTACGTCCCCGCGTGGGCCACCGAACGAGCTACCTCACACGCGTCGCATTTCATGTATCATCGGGAGCTGCAAATCGAGCACCTGCATGATCTGCTGGGGCGAGAGCCGTGCGTTGTCTCGGCATTCGACGCTGAGCTGTTTGGGCACTGGTGGTTTGAAGGGCCGCAGTTCCTCAATTTTCTCATCCGCAAGATCGCCTACGACCAGGACCGCATCTCCCTGACGAACCCCACTGCATATCTGGCAGCAAACGCGGACGTTCAAAAAGTGACCCCATCGATGTCAACCTGGGGAGCAGGCGGCTACAATCGTGTCTGGCTCAACGGAGTGAACGAGTGGATGTATCGACACCAGCATGTGGCGGAGGAGAGGATGGTGGAGCTGGCCAATGATTTTCCGGCTGCCACCGGGTGGCTCGAACGCGCTCTGAATCAGGCCGCGCGCGAGTTGCTTCTGGCCGAGAGCTCGGACTGGGCCTTCATCATGACCACCGGCACCAGCGTACCCTATGCTCAAAAGCGGTTCCGCGACCACATCCACAGGTTCACGAAGATCTACGACGGGGTCATGCAGAACAACCTCGACCGCGAATGGCTCGCGGAAGTCGAAGGGAAGGATAATATCTTCCGCGAGATCGACTACAACGTCTATCGAACGAAGTAGCCCGCCTACCTGCCGGCTTCGACGCGCCTGACCACTCCCATTCCGATCTGCGTCTTTTGCCCGGCCGAAGCGAAGAAGGCGTAGTCCGCGAGAACATTGAGCTCGTGCAAAATGTCCCGTTGGACGCTGCCCGAGGCCTTGAATGCCACCGTCCCGGTGAATCCGATTCTGGTGCTACGGTCTTCCTTGAAAGACGTAGTCTCGATCTTCAGGGAGGAGATCGCAAGATGATGATCAGCGGCGTCGACCACTTCTTCGTGGAGCGCGAACCGCGTGTGCACGTGTTTCCAACGCCGGTAGAGACTGTTGTAGAGCTGGCGCGAGAGTGGGAGCGGAACGTCAAGATCGCCGTGGTGGAACGATGTCGGCGTGAGAAACTCGAAACAGAATTCCTTGGCCGTCGCGGAGGCTCTGCGGAAGATCTCCTCGTAAGATCTTCTCCCGGCCAACGGATGGGCTTCGACCGGCCTCAGCAGCATTTCGTGACCATCAATCGGAATCCGCGCCTCGCCAAGCCCGTTGAGGGCCGTCCCTGACCTCTCGTCGATCGTGGCAATTCGGATCGCGGGTTCGCCGCTTGCCGCCGCAACCGGAGCGACCGAGAAGGTAAGCAATTCCTGCTCGAGCAAATCCTCACTCACCAGAAGGCCGACTACCGCCCGGAGGATCCGGGAGGCGTCGGGAGCAGAACCGCCCTTCGGCTCGGACGGCAGTGCAAAAACTACTGCTGCTGGCATCTGGACCGGCTCCCGCTCACTCGATTCACTTCCCCGGTTGGACCTTCTTGAGTAGGCCCTTGAACAGCCCCTTCTCCTCGGGCTTCAAGGCCGCCAGCTCGCGCATCGCCACCGGATGATTGTCGTTGAGCTGCAGAGCCTTCTGAAACATCCCCACGGCGCGCTTGGCCATGTTCGACGCCTTGTAAAGCAATCCCAGCGACACATAAATGTCCGAATTGAATCGATCCAGCTCAATCGCCTTCAGATACGTCTCCTCAGCCTCCCGGCGGTTGTTGTTCTTCGTCAGCGCATTCGCGAGGAGGAAGCAATAGTTGCCCTTGGTCGGGTTGAGCCTCGTGGCGGCTTTCAAAAGCTGGATCGCCTCGGCGAACTTGCGCTGCTCATACAGCGTCTTCGCCATCCGGAAGTTTCGGTCCGCAATCTGCTCGTCGGATTCCTTCGAAACTCCCTCTTTCGCCTCCTCTTCCGGGCGGGCACCTCGCTGATCATAGAGCTTCCGGCGCTCAGAATCGGACAACACCTCCCAGGCCTTGTTCACCTGGGCGAAGATCTCGGCCATTTCTTTCCTCAAATCCTGGAGATGAGGTGCGGCCGCCCGGTCAGGGTGGTACTTCTTCGCGAGGGCGAAGTACGATTTCTTGATCTCACCTTCCGCCGATCTCTTGTCGACCTCGAGCAGTGTGTAGTGATCCATCAGACTCAGGCGGCGGTGAACCTCCTGGATCTGTCCCCGCTCGTTTGCCTCCATCTCAGGATTGCGCACGGGAGCCTCGGGCGGCGACGCGACCGGAGCCGCCATGTCCGCCTCAGACTCCTCTCCGGTCAGCTCTTCGGGCGGCGGCGGTGGAGGAGCCTGCCGCTGCGGCACTTGCAGCGACGGCGCCGCCGCACGCGGCGGAACGCCAGGTGCGGGACGAGAATGTGGTGCCGCTGCGCGGGATGCTGCGAGAGGGCGTCCCGCCGTCTTCGGTGGCTGCGGCGGCGGAGCCTTCATGAAGGGCGTCGTCTCGTCCGTGAGCAAGGGCTCTCCGAAAATATCATCCGGAAGATCGAACTCCTCAGCCTCCGTCGACACCTGGACCGCCGCGGCCGCAGACCTCTGGGCGCTGACGGGTGCCGGCGCTTCAATAATCCCACTCAGAATCAGACCGCACAGAAGCCGCAGAGTCGCGTCGCGTTCGAGCGCTCCAATCTGGCAGATCTCCTCGGCCGTCGTGAGGTTGTTCAGGCACCCGGCCACAGCTGTTTCCTCGGGACTGAATTTCACCTTCTGGAATCGGAGGACTGGATCTATCGAAACGTGGAGCGGTTCGTCCAGGTTGCCGACAAACTTCGTCACGAGCGAGGTGTTGGCTATCTGTCGGCAGCACTCGACCAGAACATCCGCCGTGCTCAGCTCGATGGCCACATCGGCGATCTCCTGGTTCTCCCCTTCGAGAAACTTGGTTCTCCCATCCTTCCACGCGAAGACGGAAGTCGCGACACGGCGGATGAATACATCCACAGTACGCAGGAGCTGCTCGGGCGTGATCACCCCTTCGATAACCAGAATCCGTCCCGTCCGGCGACCCGGACCAACCGAGCTCAACACCGCTTCCAACATCGTCGGATCGATCGTCTGCTGCGCGAGAAGTATCTGCCCTATTCTGTCGGCGTCCACACTCGTGCTCGCGAAGACCAACTCCCCTTCCTTGAAATAGAGATGTTTCTCCTCACGAACACGCACACACTGGAGATCCCCAGTCAGTCTCCCCAGCACAATCTCCGAAATTGTCTGTAGGAGCGCGCCCTTCTGGATCATCCCCTCCGTCATGCAGTTACTCCTAGATGTTGCGGCGATTCTAGCATACGGCTCACACCCCAACAAGACAGGTATGGGTGCCTCCCAGGTCTGCGGCAAAGTCGAGGCGCCGACTCGGGCGAGGCCGTTCCGTGCGAACCCGCAGATGGCGCCGATCTCCGCGCAGGTTCCGCGGATCCTTCCAGCATCCACCCGACGCGAAACATCCTACTCACTCTCGGATCGACGCTTTGCGATCGGCGACATCTGCGAGTGAACCTGCGGCGTCGCAGAGCTTGTCGGCTCCTGGGGCAACCCTCCCTGCGCGCCCGAGATTCGATTGATGTTATCATTCAGTTAACGATATGACGATAGTCTGCCGATATCACCATCGTGAGGTGAAGATGTTGAGTATTGATGGACTGAGCTTTTTCCAACCGACCCCTGATCTGCGCGAGCTGATCCTGCTGATGGAGATTGCCAAATGCCCAAAGCTCTCGCAGGCCAAGATGGCCACGAGCGCCGGCATTCGGCCGTCGATGGCCAATGGCTATCTGAAGCAATTCGTTCGCAGGGGACTCATGCGCAAGGGTGACGGGAACCACAAGAACATGAGCTACCACCTGACGGCGGAAGGGGAGGCACGGAGAGTCGACCTGCTGTGGAAGTACCTGAACGAGACCGTCGGACTCTACAAGAGAAGCAAGGATGAATTCGTGGAGGCAGTGCGGCGGTTGAAGGATACGGGGTTCACACGCCTGGTGCTTTACGGGGCGGGGGACACGGGCGAGCTTGTCGTGGCGGTCGCGGAGAAGCTGCAGATGGTGATACTGGGAATCGTCGACAGCGATCCGCGCAAACAGGGGACGCTGTTCTGCGGCCGGACCGTGCTCGAGCCGTCGAAGATTCTTCCGCTGAACCCGCAGGCGGTGCTCGTGACCTCTCTCGGCTACGGGCATCAGATCGCAGCGTCTCTGGGATATCTCGAGGCTGCCGGCGTGAGAGTCGAGACGCTCAAGGTCTAACCCAACGTGCGACGTCGAGAAGTCCTCTTTGTCACGCAATGCGGCCCACGCCTCGGATTCGGACACCTCATCCGCTGTTTGCGGATTGCGGGCGCGATCAGGAAGCGCTTCCGTGTTGCGTTCTTGGCGGAGGGGCTTGGCGAGCATGCGCGGATGGCCGCGGCATATGAGATCCGGAACGACGTGCGCCCCGCCGCGTGCGTGATCACGGACCTTGTGCAGCCGGGACTCTTACAGAGCTTTGCGAGGGTTCGCGAGATGCGGCCCAGCGTGAGCTTCCACGACATGGGGCTCGGTCAGTTCGAATCCGACTGTGCCATTGACAGCTCAGTGGTGCAGGTACGGCCGTTTCCTGCTGGGCGGCGCGCTCTGTATCTCGGGCCGAAGTACGCGGTGCTGGATCCACGGCTCAGGGGAATCCGGGGAGGAAACATGCGGCGTGTGTTCGTCAATTTCGGTGGAGGCGATGTCCGAGCACTTTACCGTAAAGCCGTCGAGGCACTGGACATGATTCCCGGTCCGATCGATATCCGCGCGTGCCGTGGGTACACGTGCTGGGATGGCGTGCAGTCGCGAATCCACAGGACATACTGGATCGGCCCGGGGGGCAGCCTCACCGACGGGATGGCAGGGAGCGCGCTGGCTCTATGCGCCGGCGGGACTGCGCTCTACGAGGCGGCCCGAACGGGATTGCCGGCCGTGGTCATATCACACCACCGGCTGCAGGAGCGGACCGCGAAGGAGTTCGAACGGCTCGGAGCCGCCATTTCGCTCGGGACGTATCGTGCTGTCGGCGTCGATACGATCCGCCGCGCATTGGAGACGATGCTCTGCGCCCCCGAAGCGCGGCAGCGAATGGGGCGAGCGGGGAGACGCATCGTTGACGGCCGGGGGCTGGAGAGGGTGTCGAAGATCGTTGCGAGATTCGCCGAGGGACGGGCATGAGGATCCATGGCAGGCCGATAGGGGGTGGTTCGGCCCCCTTCGTCGTGGCCGAGGTCGGGATCAACCACAATGGTGAGTTGGATCTGGCGATCGAGATGGTGAAGGCGGCGGCGAAAGCAGGCGCCGATGCCGTGAAGTTTCAGGCCATTCGCGCCGACAAGCTGTTGGCGCCGCGAGGAGCCGGCCTGAGCCACGTGAGCGGGTCGGTCCATGATTTTTTCCGCAGTGTCGAGCTCACAACTGATCAATTTTCCAGGATTCGAGCGGCGTGTCGGGCGGCGGGCATCGGGTTCATCGTCACCCCCTTCGATGAGGGGGTGGCTGACGAGCTGAAAACTGCCGGAGTGGACGCGTTCAAGATCGCCTCCGGGGACATCACGCACCTGCCTCTCCTGCGTCATGTGGCGCGGAAGCGGCGCCCTCTCATCCTCTCCACCGGAGCCTCGACTCTCACCGAAATTGACACTGCACTGTCAGCGATCCGACAGTCCTCGGATGTTCCGGTGGTGCTTCTGCACTGTGTCTCCGCCTATCCGGCGGCCGCTCAGGACATGAACTTACGGGCGATTCAGGTCATGTCCCGCCGCTTCGCGCTCCCGATCGGGCTTTCCGACCATACCCAGGGCATCCATCTGGCGCTCGCCGCCGTTGCCCTGGGAGCCGTGATGATCGAAAAGCACTTCACAATCAGCCGTGGCCTCCCCGGTCCTGACCAGACCTTGTCGGTCGAAGCGGCCGAACTGACCAAGCTGGTGGCCTGCGCTCGTGAGGTCCACATGGCCCTGGGCGATGGGAAAAAAGTGCCGCGGAGGGCTGAAAGGGAGGCCCGTTCGCAGGGGAGGCGCGCCCTCTACACGATTCGTGATGTCGAGGCCGGCCGGGCGCTCGAGCTAGGAGACATCGCGGTCCTGCGGCCCGCTGCCGGCCTGCCTCCGGAACACATCGATAGGCTCATCGGGCGCAAGGTGAAAACCCAGCTTGCAGCAGGCGCGCCGATTAGGGCCAGAGATCTGGCATAACTATTGCAATCTTCAATCCGGGAGTGAGTATGCGACCAGTGAATACCCTCGTGACGGCAGCTTCCCGAAGGGTGGGGTTGATCCGGGCCTTCGTGAATGCCCTGCAGGCGATCGGCAACTCCGGGGTCGTGGTATCAACGGACATGAACACGTTCTCGCCCGGTCTCTACTTCAGCCACCGGCACTATATCGTTCCGCTGACGACGCATCCCAACTATATCCCGATCATCAAGTCCATCTGTATCAAGGAGTGTGTTTCTCTCCTCATCCCGACGATCGACGATGAGATTCCGCTCTTCGGCGCATACAAAGATGATTTCGCACGAATTGGCGTTCGCGTCGCCTGCAGCGGCGCCGACGCGGCTCGGATCTGCAACGACAAGTATGAGACCTTCAGGTTCCTCAGACAAAAAGGGCTCCCTGTGGTCGAGACCTACCTGCCCGGCGCATCTCTTCCTCGCAAATTCCCCCTCTTCATCAAGCCGCGATCTGGTCGTGGGAGCGTCGGCGCATACCCGGTCAAGAGCGAGAAGGAGCTCCAGTTTTTCCTCGGATACATTGAGAATCCGGTTGTGCAGGAGTTCTTGACCGGACGTGAGTTCACGATCGATGTGTGCACGGACTTCCAGGGGAGGGTCCTCTCCGTGGTGCCGCGGGAGAGGTTAGTGATCAGAGCGGGGGTAAGCGATCGCGGCATCACCGTGAAGGATCGGCGGTTGATTGATCTTGGCGAGCAGGTGACCATGGCGCTTGGTCTGGTGGGCGCCGCCAACATCCAGCTCAAGATGGATGGCGAGCGCATCCGGATCTTCGAAGTGAACCCACGGTACTCCGGAGGGATCCCGCTCACGATTGCGGCTGGTGCGGACTTCCCACGCTGGCAGGTGAAGCTCGTGCTCGGCCGCCGCATCAGACCGAAGCTGGGACAGTTCACGGATGCGCTGACGATGGCCTGTTTCGAAGAGGCCCTGTTCCTGGATCGCGAGCGCCTGGTGAAGCAACCGGTTGTCAGCGCTCCTCTCGAGGTCGGCCGGGTCGTCGAGCCTATTCAGTTACAATAGGGAGAATGCGAGTGCGAGCAGCGGTCGGTGTCAGACGACAGGTTGGTCTCCTCGCCTGAGGCTTAGGCATGAGGTGGAAGGGGATCGACGTTCTCGTCACCGGGGCAGGCGGGTTCATCGGGAGCCATCTCGTTGAAAGGCTCCTGGTCGCGGGTGCGCGCGTCCGAGCCCTCGTCCGATATAACTCGATGAATGACTGGCACCTGCTGCGCGAGATCCCGGCCGAGTTGCTCTCCCGCGCCACCGTCCTCGAAGGTGACGTCCGCGACCCGTTCTTCGTACGCCGGGCATGCGACGGCACCGACACCGTCTTCCATCTCGCGGCCACGATCTCGATCCCGCACTCGTATCAGGCCCCGATCGATTTCGTCGACACGAACGTGCTCGGCACGGCCAACGTCCTCTCTGCTGCGCTCGAGTGCCGCTGCAGGCGAATCATCTGCACATCGACGAGCGAGGTCTATGGCACGGCGGTCACGCGGCCGATGGACGAAAACCACCGGCTTCATCCCCAGTCACCGTATGCGGCGAGCAAGGTCGGGGCAGACATGCTGGCCCTCTCCTATTACGACTCCTTCGACGCGCCCGTGATTGTGGTCAGACCATTCAATACGTATGGTCCGAGGCAGAGTGCGCGCGCGATCATCCCCGCCATCCTCTCGCAGCTCATCGGCGGAGCCACGGTGCGGATCGGCGATGTCTCGACCAAGCGCGATTTTACATGTGTGTTCGACACGGTCGAGGGGTTCCTGGCAGCCGCGCGGTCGGCGGATGGAGTGGGCCAGGTGATCAACCTCGGCTCCCAGAGGCCGGTCTCGATCAAGCAGCTCATCGGCCTGGCGGGAAAAGTGGTCGGGCGGAAGCCGAGGATCGTCACGGACCGGCAGCGCATACGGCCTGACAAGAGCGAGGTGAGGGTCCTTCATGCCGACGCCGGAAGGGCCAGGACTCTGATTGGGTGGGAGTCGCGGATCCCCCTGGAGGATGGACTGAAGCAGACCTACGACTACATCAAGTCGAGGGTGGACCGATACCGCCCGGGAGAATACCTGAGATGAAGGCAGTGATTCTTGCCGGAGGGCGCGGCACACGCCTTGCGCCGTACACAACGGTCTTCCCGAAACCGTTGGTTCCAATCGACGATCGCCCGATCGTGGATATCATCCTCGAGCAGCTGTCCCGCCACGGTTTCACGAACGTGACCATTTCCCTCGGACATCTCGGTCACCTGATCAAGGCCTACTACGCGACTGGCGACGGACACGGACTGACCATCGACTATGTGACGGAGAAAGATCCTTTGGGAACGGCGGGCTCCCTGGCGTTGATCCAAGGGCTCGACTCGACCTTCCTCGTCATGAACGGTGACATCCTCACAACGCTCGAGTATCGGGCGCTGATCGAACACCACCGGAGCAGCGGGGCGGCACTCACGATTGCAGGCCATGTCAAAGAGGTGAGCATCGACCTCGGGGTCCTGGAGATAGGGGACGGCGGCCTTCTCACCGGGTACCGGGAGAAGCCTGTCGAGACGTTTCCGGTGAGCATGGGGATTTACGTATATGAACCGCGGATGATGCGGCACCTGGTTCCGGGGGAGTATCTGGATTTCCCGGCGTTGGTGCTGCGCGCCCTGGCGGCCGGCGAGAAGATCTCGGTGTGCAGGAGCGATGCGCTGTGGCTCGACATCGGTCGCCGCGAGGACTACGAAGAGGCTCAGCGTCTGTTCTGCGAGAAAAGGGAGCAGTTCCTTGGCGCGTAGGACAAGGCCGAGAGTCGCCGGAATCCTGCAGGCCAGGATGGGGTCGACCCGTCTCCCCGGCAAGGTCCTCCTGAGGCTCGCAGGGAAGACGATTCTGGCACACTGTATCGATCGTATGCGCGAGTCGGCTGTTCTCGACGATATCGTGGTTGCCACAACCGCCCTGGGGCGTGATGATCGAGTTGCGAGCGAGGCGCTGCGCAACGGCGCGCGCTGTTTCCGCGGCTCTGAGGACGACGTGTTGGGGCGGTATGCGGGAGCGGCGACAGAGGTGCGGGCGGATGTGGTCGTGAGGGTCACCGCCGACAATCCGCTGACCTGTCCGGAGGCGATGGCACGCTCGGTTCGTGAGCAGCTCGAAGGGGGATGGGACTACGTCGGCGAGGCTGGGTTGCCGTATGGATCTGCCTGCGAGGTCCTCACCGCGCGGACGTTGTTCGAGGTGGACCGGATCGCGCGCACCCCCGCACATCGGGAGCATGTGACGCTTTTCATCAAGGAGACGCCGCATCTTTTCACGATCCGGCTGCTCGATGCCGATCCCGCGAGGACGGCGCCCGAGATTCGCGTGACGATCGACACACCGGAAGACCTCGGTTTCCTGAGGTCGATGGCTCGAAGGCGGGTGTTGAGCTTCCGGCCGTTTCGCACGGCGGACTTCATTCGCAGGTTGCGTGAGATGCTGCTAACCAAGTCGCAAATGCCGGCCGATACAGAGGACAGGGGTGGGTGTGCACGTGAGGCATCGGCGGCCAACGGAGGATGTCAATGATACGCCTGACACGACTCAACTCCAGCGAGGTCATCGTCAACTCGGATCTGGTGGAGTTCATCGAGCTGACGCCCGATACGATTGTGTCCCTCACGACGGGCGAGAAGATTATCGTGAAGGAGGGTGCCGAGGAGATCATCGAGAAGATCATCGAGTTCAAGCGGAGGGTCTTCAATCGGGAGATCCCGGTCCGGACACCCCGGTTGCTTCCGGACGACCAGGACCCCGACGAGGGTCGGGCCGGCCCGAGGGCCCCAGCAGAGGACTGATCCATGGATATCACTTCGGTCGGCGGTCTCATCCTGGGGATCTTCGCGGTGCTGCTGGGGCAAGCGCTCGAGGGAGGCAGCATCATGTCGATTGTCCAGCCGACGGCGGCCTTGATCGTGTTTGGCGGCACGATCGGCGCGACCGTCCTGGGCTTCCCCCTGCGGGTAGTTCTGCAGGCCGCCCGGAGTGTCTCCTCGGTGTTCAAGGAAAAGAATGTTGCTCCGGAACGCATGATCGAGGAGATCCTGGCGTTCGCGAACAAGGCGCGCCGGGAAGGGATCATTTCGCTGGAGCCTGAGATGCAGCGAGTCAAGAATTCCTTTCTGAAGAAGGCGCTGACGATGGCAATCGACGGTACGGATCCGAAGGTGCTCAAGGAGACGATGGAGACCGAGCTGGCTCACATGGAGGAGCACGGAGAGATGCCGTCGAAAGTATTCGAGGCGGCCGGTGGTTTTGCGCCCACCATCGGGATCCTCGGCGCCGTCCTCGGGCTCATTCACGTCATGGAGAACCTGGCGGACCCCTCCAAGCTCGGAGAAGGAATCGCCGTCGCGTTCGTCGCGACGGTCTACGGTGTCGGCACGGCCAACCTGGTATTCCTGCCGATCGCATCGAAGCTCAAAGCCAAGCATCGCATCGAGATGGCGTTGCACGAGATGCTGCTGCAGGGTGCCATGTCCGTCCAGGAGGGGCTCAACCCGCGCATCATCGAGGAGAAGCTGCTCGCGTTCCTGAACGAGGAACAGAAAGCGCGATGGAAGAGCAAGGTCGATGCGGCAGCGAAACGAAAGGCGGCGTGAATGTCCAGAAAGAGACCCGACGATCATCCGAACCACGAGAGGTGGCTCGTCTCGTACGCTGACTTCATTACGCTTCTGTTCGCGTTTTTCACGGTTCTCTACGCGATCTCATCGGTCGATTCGAAGAAGATGAACCGGCTTGTGATGGCGATGCAGATGGCGTTCGATACGCAGGGATTCCCGGGCAAGGACTCGAAAATCGGTCTGTCACAGAGCGAGAGCTCGCCCACGATCGCCGAACAGCTCAGCCAGGGTATCCTTCCTCCATCGGTGACAGCCACGTCACGGCGAATCAACCCGAACCCGAGCAAGGCAATTGGGGTCGACAGGAAGAATTTCGACATCGACATCATCAAGGCGAGGGTGGAAGAGGCGATCAGGGAGGAAATCCTGACCGGCAAAGTCAGTGTTCTCCAAGAGGATCGCGGGCTGGTTGTCTCGCTGGCCGAACACGGCTTCTTCGATTCGGGGAAGGCCTTCGTCAGACCGGATGCGCTGCCGATCCTGGACAAGCTCGCCTCCTCACTCTCCGGCCTGCCCAACCATGTCCGCATCGAGGGCCACACGGACAACATGCCGATCAACACGGCGCAGTTTCCCTCGAATTGGGAGCTATCGACGGCGCGAGCGACCTTCATCATCCAGTACATGCTCTCGAGATTCCGCTTCCCCCCCGAAACCCTCTCGGCCGCAGGCTACGGCGAATACAGGCCGGTCGCGACCAACGACACTCCCGCGGGGCGCGCCAAGAACCGTCGCGTCGACATCGTCATCCTCAACGAAATCTATACCGAACGCGAGGAACCGGTTCCGTACACGGAGAGCACCGGCCCGAGCCAAGTCGAGGCCCCTCCCGAGCTCAGCAAAGCGGCACTCTGACGTCCGCATCCTACGACAGATTGGCCTGCCGGCCATCTTCGCAGGGCTGCGGCAAAGTCGAGGCGCCGACTCGGGCGAGGCCGTTCCGTGCGAAACCGCAGATGGCGCAGATTTCCGCGCAGATTACGCAGATTTTACCAGCATTCAACCGACGAGCAACTTGCTCCTCACTCTCGGGTCGGCGCGAAGCAATCGGCGATATCTGCGAGTCAATCTGTGAAATCTGCGGTTTCCGGGACTTTGCCGTAGTCTTGGCCATCTTCGTCCCCGGGTGGCAGCGACCCGGTTCTGCTGGTACCATAGGAGCACCGGTATGATCTCTCTCGTGCGAGACACTTCGGTAGGAGGTTCAATCGCCAGATGCTGCGTCTTTCATCCTACACACTGACCGTACCGACTCCGGGTGGCGGTGGATGAGCCTCGCCGTTCTCCGCGGCGTGGTCCGCCGCTATCCACCGTACATCTGGCTCGTCGGCTACCTGGCCGATCGGACGTACACCGAATTTCGAGACAAGTGCCGCTACATCTCCGGGCGCCTGATCGACATCGGCTGCGGCGAGAAGCCCAGCGAATCACTCTGGGCTCCCGTCGTCAGCGAGCACATTGGTGTCGATCACGAAGGAACCTGCCACGATAGGTCTAAGATCGACATATTTGGATCGGCATATTCGATCCCCGTGGCTGACGCATCGTTCGACTCAGCCATCTGTACGGCGGTGCTCGAGCATCTTGAGGAACCTGAGCTCGCGATCCGCGAGTGTCATCGCGTTCTGAAGCCTGGAGGGACCGCCATCTATGCCGTTCCATTCATCTGGCACCTGCATGAGGCACCGCGCGATTTCTTCAGGTTCTCTAAGTTCGGCCTCGAATACCTGTTCACGAAGGTTGGATTCGAGATTGTGGAGCTGAGAGCTCTGTCTGGATTCTGGGCAACATTCGGACAGCTTCTCGTCTACAACCTCTATCGGTTGAACCGAGGGCCGCTGCGCTGGTTGCGGATTATCGACGCACTCGGAATCATGCTCCAGCTCTTCGCCTACTGCCTGGACCGTATCGATACAACCTATGACTGGACGTGGATGTACGTCGTCGTCGCGCGGAAGAAATCGTCAACTGCTCCGTCTCCGTGATGGACACCCTCCGCGTCCGAACGGTCGCAGCGCTCTCCTGGAGCGCGCTTGCGTACGTGGGAAAACAGGGGCTCGGTTTCGGCGTTGCCATCCTTCTGGCGCGGCTCCTCACTCCCCGTGATTTCGGCCTCGTCGGCATGGCCATGGTCTTTGTCGGTATCACCCAGACGATTGGCGATCTCGGACTCGGCCCGGCTCTAATCCAGAGACCGAACCCCGAGATCCGCCACCTGAATGCCGCCTTCTGGATGAGCGTGAGCACGGGTCTATTCGCCACCACGATCATGATCGCGGCTGCACCCCTGATCAGCCGCTTCTACCGGCAGCCGTCTCTTACCCCGCTTCTCCTGGTCCTTGCAATCAACGCATTCGTCACTTCGACCGGTTGTGTCAGCTCCGCCTTGCTCCAGAAACATCTGAGCTTCCGTCGAATCGCCGGCATCGAAATCGCGTCGACGCTGATCACGGGAGCGATCGTGGTGACGATGGCCGCGACCGGCTGCGGGGTGTGGAGTCTCGTCGCCCAGATCGTCATCAGCAACCTCCTCAATGTCGTCCTGACATTGAGGGCCGCAGCGTGGCGCCCGACCATGCACGTCGAGCTCACCGCGGCGCGCGAACTGCTCCGGTTCAGCTTGCCCCTGCTTGGCTTCCACGTGATGAACTACGGCGTGAGGAATGCCGACAACCTGATCATCGGCCGATCGCTCGGCTCCGCCGCCCTCGGACTCTATGGCCGCGCCTACAACCTCATGGCCCTGCCCGTCAGCCAGGTCTCGGCCATCATCTCAACAGTCATGCTCCCAGCCCTCTCCTCAATCCAGCAGGACATCGACCGCGTCAGACAGGCCTACCTACGCGCGATCAGCATCATCGGCCTCGCCGGGTTCCCGGTCATGATCGGGCTCCTCGCCATCGCCCGCCCATTCATTCTCGTCTTCTTCGGCGATCAATGGGTGGAGACCATTCCCGTCCTGCAGGTTCTGTGCGTGATCGGCGTGGCACAGGTCATCGGCACCACCGTTGGCTGGATCTACGTATCGCAGGCCAGGACTGACCTCATGCTGAAGTGGGGTGTCGCGTCGGGCTTTGTGTACATCACGGCATTCATCATCGGCGTCCGCTGGGGAATCGTTGGGGTGGCGTCTGCGTACGTCCTGAGCGGCTACGTGCTTCTGCTGTATCCTGGTTGGGCCATACCGGCCCGGCTGATCAACCTGAGTTTCGGCGCAATGGTCCGGGCCGTCGCGGCGCCGTTTGGTTGCGCATGTGCCATGGGCGCGGTCGCATGGGGAGTCGGGCAGCTGTTGCCCGACGCGTTGCCGTTGTGGGGCATCCTGTTCGCACAGATCGCCGCGGGCGCCGTCTCCTACACTCTCCTGATCGCGTCGCTGCAGCTCCGAGCCTTCGCCGAGCTGAAACAGCTGGTCCGTGAGCGGCTCCGTGAGCGGATTTGACGACGGTGATTCACGTCTGGCAAAGTGCCTGCCACAGGACTGAGCCGCGATGAACTACCTGTACATCTCATTTTTCCTGCCTCCCTTGGGCGGGGCGGAGCCGCGGCACAATCTGAGCGTGATTCGAAGGCTCTACGCTCGAGGATACACTCCACTGGCCGTCACAGCTCCTCTGGATTTCGATCACCCGCGCGATCCGGCACTCGAGGCCCTCCTGCCCGAAGGAACGAGACTCAGGCGCGTCAGGTGGGGCGGCAAGAAGTACGGTGGACGGGTCAGGGAGATCTGCGGTGTGCCGGCGAACCCACTGGGGTTCGGTCGTTGGCGCCGCCTCTACAGGGCCGCCAGGGACGAGATCCGCACGGGAAGCCCCGCATTCATCTACTCTGTCCATGGAATCGGGGCCGCGCATCTTGCCGCCCTTCGCCTCAAGCGAGACACCGGACTGCCTTGGGTGGCCGAATTCCGTGATCCCTGGTCTCAGAACGCCATAGCCTGGAGGTACATGCGGGACAAGTCGTGGCGCTGGTGGTATCGCGCCTGCCTTGCCCGTACCAGGTCCCTCACGGCTCGTGTCGCCAAAGAGGCGGATCTGATCGTCGTCGAGTCCCCCATGCACGGAGACGCCCTCGTCGCTGATTTCGGCGCACAAAGAAACAAGGTGGTTTCTCACGGCATGGGATTCGAGCCGGATTACTTCACGGATCGTGCCGTCGATGTCGTGGATCTCCCTCGCCGACCGGTGATCGGGTACCTGGGGTACGTGTACTACGGGCACGAACAGGTGGTCGGCAACTTCGTGGCCGCCTTGCGCAAGCTGGAGCAGAGGGGGGTCAGGTTCACCCTGCTCACCGCAGGTGACGGCTCAGGTCTATTCAGCAGGTGTGCCATCGAGGCCGGGCTGGAGAGCCATGTCCCACTCGCCCGCCTCCCGCTCACCACCGCCCTCTCACTCATGCGACAGCTCGATTTCGGTCTCGTCTGCCGGATCCCCGAAGACCGGTGCAATATCAACAGCAAGCTTTGGGAGTACCTCCAGGCCGGCGTGTCACTGCTCGCGCTCGTGCCCCCAGACGGCGCCATGGCCGCTCTGATCGAGGAGGGCGCCTGCGGATACATGCTTCCCTATGACGCTGACGCCATGGCCGGCGCCATCTCGCACGCCCTCGAAGATTTCCGCGCGGGCACGACGCAACGGGCCAGTCCCGAATTCGTCGCTCGCTACTCCTCCGAGCGCATCGTCGACGCCCTGGCGTCGAAGATCCGCGAGATCGTCGGGCCGCGATGATGGCTGCGGGGGAGTCTCCCGATCCCATCGTGGTCGTGCACAGCTTTCCCGTCTGGCTGCCCCTCACGCAAACCTGGATGTATAATCAGGTTACATATCTACCGTCCTCGGTCGATGCTCACGTGGCATGCCTGAGCACTCAGAATCTGGACCAATTCGGACTCTCTCGAATCCACAGCCTCTCGGATCAACCGCTCTGGAGACAGCTCTGGGAGAAGGGGATCAGGCGACTCAGACGGCAGCACCACTCGAGGTGGCTCGAGCGGGTGGTCGAGCGGACGCATGCCGAGATCATCCACTCCCACTTCGGTGATATCGGATGGGCCGATGCGGGCACCGCGAAAAGTGCCGCGAGCCGGCACGTGGTGACGTTTTATGGCTATGAGGTGAACTACCTCCCCTGTCATGACCCTGTGTGGCGGGGGAGGTACCGTGAGCTTTTCGCTTCTGTGGATCGCGTCCTCTGCGAAGGGCCGCATATGGCCCGCTGCGTCACAGCCATGGGATGCCCTGAGAGCAAGATCCGCGTGCATCACCTCGGTGTGCCGCTGGATCGAATCCCGTACCGCCCGAGGCGGTGGATCCCCACCGAGCCCCTCCGGATTCTGATAGCTGCGTCATTCCAGGAAAAGAAGGGGATTCCTGATGCGATCGAAGCGACGGCGAGGCTGCGCGCCGACGTGCCGCTTGAGATCACCGTCATCGGGGACGCCAACGCGGAGCCTCGCAGCCAAGCCGAGAAGCGCAAGATCCTGGAGACCATCGAAAGGTGCGCCATGTCGGCCAGCGTCAGGCTGCTTGGCTATCAGCCCTACGCCCGCCTGATGGAGGAATGCTATCGGCACCATCTCTTCCTGCATCCGAGTCTCACATCTGCCGATGGCGACACGGAAGGAGGAGCTCCGGTGACGCTGATCGAGATGGCCGCGAGCGGGATGCCGGTCGTCAGTACGGCACATTGCGACATTCCCGAGGTCATTCTCCACGGTACGACGGGATTGCTGGCGCAGGAGCGTGATGTCGACGGCCTTGTCGCTCAGCTCAGGCATCTGATCGAGACCCCTGATTGCTGGGGGGATCTGGTCATGGCGGCGCGCCTGCGGCTGGAGCAGGAGTATGACGCCGCAAAGCAGGGCTCGCGGCTCGCGGCGATTTACTCGGAGCTTGTCTGATGGACGAATTGGACCGAATTCGCGCCGAGTATCGTAGACGAGACAGTGGAGCATTGGCCGAGGTTTACAGCAGTGCCAATCCGGCGTTCGCATTCCATGTTCAGGAGCGCGAGGCGGCAGTGTTGAAGATCCTCCAGGACCGGCACGTGGCTCTGGCGGGTGCTCGAATCCTGGAGGTGGGATGTGGAACAGGTCATATCCTTAAGCGCTTCCTCGACCTCGGTGCAGCCGAGGCGCACGGAGTTGATCTGAGTGACGTGCGACTCAACGAGGGAATGAAGGGAGGTGCTGCGGTGCGCCTCGTTCAGGCCAACGCTGCAACGCTGCCATACAAAGGGCAGACGTTCGATATCGTGATGCAGTTCACCTGCCTGAGCTCTGTCCTCGACCCCGTCATGCGCCGACGGATCGCGGAGGAGATGTGGCGGGTCGTGCGGCCGGGCGGCGCCATGCTTCACTATGACATGCGCCCGACCCCTCACTCTGTGCGTCTGGCGCGCTTTCTGATCCGAGCCCTCCGGTGGATCGTGCGGTTGGGCCGCCCGGACCCGGCTCAGGCTCGCCCCGAGTCGCGTGCGACGCCAATCGTGATGCTGGGGGCGCGTGGTGTACGCGGGTTGTATCCACACCCGTTTGTGCGTTCGGTCTCACTCGATTTCAGTATCGCCTACGTGGCGCGGTATTCCGTGACGCTCACCCGGCTTCTTTCCTGGTTGCCCCCGCTGCGCACGCATCTTCTCGCGCTTGCGATCAAACCCACGAGCAGAGCGCAATCGCACGCCTCGATCCCAGCCTCCCCAGTCCCCGGCACCTCTCGAGATAGCGGCGTGAAGAAGACAAAAGCCGTTCTGGTTACGCCCACATTGGGGTACGGAGGAGCCGAGCAGCAGGTGGTGCTGCTCGCGCGGAAGCTGGACAAGAGCCGCTTCGACATCGTCGTGCAGTGCGTCTTCGCGAGAGGCCCGTACGCATCGGTTCTCGGTGAGATCGGCGTCAGAGTCCGCGGCGGATTCACCGTCTTCGCACTCCCATGGCTGGCGTATCAATCGCTCAAGCGATGGCTCTCCGCGTCCGGAAGAGGGCAGCGATCGTCGGACTCTGCGACGGCGCTGGAGAGCCTGCCGGGGAGCCGCACGGTATCGTGGGCGGCGAAGACCAACGAGTGGATCAGCGAGGCCCTATACAATCTCGCCGTTATCGCACTGTGCCGGGACTTCTTCCTGGAACCGCCCGATGTCGTGCATGCCTGGCAGAATCACTCCAAGATGGCGCTGCTGGCGGCGCGGCTCGCAGGCTGTCGCGCGACGTGCTACACCGAGGTATGCCTCGTCGACGATTTCCTGAGCTCCGTACAGAGACGGATCCTGATCCGGCGACTGAGCCGGACGTCGAGGGTGATAGCGATGTCGGAGGCCGTCAAGGGACATTTGATGCGGCACGGGATTACAGCAGCGCGAATCGACGTGGTACCGGCGATGATCGACTATCGCATCGCCGCCGATCCGGTCCCGGCGGACGCGGGATTGCCTCGCATGGGTGTCGTCGGGAGGCTCGTGGAAGGCAAGGGCCACAGCTTCCTCATTGAGGCGATGCAGGAGGTTCACAGCCGATATCCGGAAGCTCGGCTGACAGTCGCGGGGGCCGGACCGTTGAGGGACAGCCTGGAGGCGCGCGCGCGTGCGCTGGGGGTGGAACGGAGCGTCGCATTTACCGGGGATTTCGAGAATCTTTCCGATGTCATGCGCGGCTTCGAAATATTCGTTCTGCCCTCTCTCTCGGAAGGCATGCCCGTGACGATCCTCGAGGCGATGACCCACGGCAAAGCCGTCGTGGCGACGCGTGTGGGAGGCGTGCCGGAAGAGATCATCGACGGCGAAACCGGCCTCCTCGTCCCACCGGCCGACCCCGGTGCGCTCGCTCAGGCGCTCTGCAAGCTGCTCGGCGACCCGGCGCGAGTCCGACAGCTGGGAGGGCGCGGGCGCCGTCGGGCGCAGGAAGTCTTCAGCGCGGAGGTCGTGACCCGGCGGGTTGAGGCAATCTACGACGAGATCACGGAGTCGTCCCGTAGCGGGAATCGTGTCGGCTAGCCGGGCCTCGCAAGACACTCTCGTGCCCATTCACGAGCTCCTACGAGAGGCCGGCGAGAGCGCGCATCAAGGACGTCGCCACATACTTCACCTGCGCAGCGGTCATGTGCGGGTACAACGGCAGTGTGAGGAGGCGAGGGGCAATGCGATCGAGGACCGGCAGGCGCGGGCCGGCTCCGAAGGTCTCCCTGTAAAACGTGAATGTGTGGATCGGCCGATAATGGATACTGGTCTGGATCCCATGGCCGCGAAGGCGCGTCATCACGGCGAGGCGATCCGCGCCTTCGGGCAGCAGGACCGGCATGATGTGATAGGCGGGAGTGCCGCGCGCTTTCTGGAAGGGGACGGTGAGGCCGGGGATTTGAGCCAGATCACGAAGGTACAATTTCACGATTCTCTCGCGGCGTGCATTCTGTGCGCGGAGCCTGCGGAGCTGAGCAAGTCCCAGTGCCGCGCGCAGATCGTCCATTCGGTAGTTGGTGAAAGCCATGACGACGTCATACGTGAAGGAATGGCCCCGATGCCGCTCGTAGCTTAGCGTGGTCATGCCATGGGACCGCATCAGCCGCATCCGTTCGGCCAGCTCCGTGTTCGCCGTCGTGATCATGCCCCCCTCGGCTGTGGTGATGTTCTTGTTCGAGTAGAAGCTGAAGCAGCCGATGTCGCCGATGGCGCCGCAGCTCTTCCGTCCGATCCCTGCGCCGATGGCATGGGCCGCATCTTCGACGACGGCAATCCCTTTGTCCTTCACGATTCGCCGGATCGGTGAAAGGTCCACGGCATGGCCGGCGTAGTCGACGATGGCAAGCGCGCGCGTGCGCGGTGTGATCTTGGCGATCACATCGTCCAACGAGATCGTCAGTCTCGATTCACTCTCGGAATCGACAAAAACCGGTGTCGCACCGGTCATCACGATCGCGTTCGCGGTGGCGACGAATGAGAGGGAGGGGCAGAGCACTTCGTCGCCGGGGCCGAGGCCGAGCGCGGCGTAGGCGAGATGGAGCGCGGCGGTGCCGGATGCAACGGCCAGAGCGTGCGGCACCCCGACCAACTCCGCCACGGCTCGCTCGAACCGCTCCGTGGCCGGCCCCGTCGTAATCCAGTTTGTCCTCATCGTCCGCTCGACCGCGCGCAAATCCGCGGCGGTCAACCGCAGATCGAAGAGCGGCACTTTCCATCGCATTCCAGTCAACCCTCCTCCCCTTCATCTTACTCTGGGCGGCCTGCGCGACACAGCCTCCACGCCCTTCTCGAGAAGAAACCGGGCGAGCCGCCACAGCACACTCGGGCTGGTCAGCGTGGTGTAACCGAGGAGGGCGACATCTCGCGCCAGGATCGCAGGCAGGTGTTGGACGAACGCAGCCGGCCGGTCATTCTTCATGATCGTGAGATATCGGTTCTTCAGAATGTGAAAACGCACGATCGGACTCTTGCGTGTGAAGGCGAACCGCCCGGAGCCCGAGCTACCCCCGCGATAGTGATAGGCGCGGGCGTCGTGCACGTAGTAAGCGCGCCAGCCTGCCCGGTGCGCACGCCAGCCGACGTCGAGATCCTCATAGAATGTGAAGAACTCCGGATCGAAGAAGTCACCTTTGTCCCGCACCCGTTGGACCATCTCACGGCGATACAGAACACACGCCCCACAGGCCGAGAAGACATACTCATCGCGGTCGTACTGCCCTTCGTCGCATTTCCCGTACCCACGCTCGCACGGCCACCGCGACGACGACAGGAACTGGCCCGTCGAATCGATCGTCCGGTGGTCGAAGCGCAAAATCTTGCCCGTGACCATCCCGACTAAGGGATCGCAGTCGAATACCGGAAGACATCTCTCCAGAAAGTCCCGTGCGACGACCACGTCGGGATTGCAGCATAGGATGTGATGCCCGACCGCCTCCCGGATCGCCTGATTGTTGGCGACCGCGAAGCCCGCATTCGACGGATTTTCAATCAACTCGATCCCATCAATCGTCCGCAATCTCTCCAACGATCCATCACGGCTCGCGTTATCCACGACCCAGATGCGATGGAGCGGACGAGTCTGCGCCTTCAGAGACGCCAGGCAGTCGAAGACGAAGCGACCGCTGTTGTAGTTGACGACGACCGCATCGACGCTCATCCCGAGGCTCCAGCGCGTGAGGATTCGCCGCGGAGGAGGAGGCGGGTATAGGGGTGCGCGGGATCGCTGCACAGAGCGGCGGTCAGCCCTTCCTCGACGATCCGGCCGCGGCACATCACCGCTGTCCGACGGCTGAGGCGTTGGGCGAATCGCAGATCATGGGTGATCAGGAGTATCGCCAGCCGCCGCTCGATCTGGAGTCGCTCGAGCAGATCGGCGATCTGAGCGGCGGTACACGCATCCAGCGCCGAAGCCGGCTCATCTGCGACCAGCAGTTCGGGCGAGAGCACCAGGGCACGCGCAATCGCCACCCGCTGTTGCTGCCCGCCAGAGAGCTCATGCGGGTAGCTCGCCATCTGCGCCGCCGTCAGCCCCACCTCGGCCATGACCGCACCGACCCTCCCCTCGATCTCCTCACGCCTCAGCTCCGGAAAATGGACCTCGAGTGGCTCAGCTACCTGCGCGTTCACCCTCATGTGCGGATCCAACGACCGCGATGGGCTCTGGAACACGATCTGCATTCGTCGACGCAGCGCGAGCAGTTCGGCGGTGCCGAGCTCGTTCAGATCCGACCGCTCAAAAAAAACCCGCCCCGCCGTCGGTTCGATCAACCTCACGAGCAGCCGCCCGAGCGTCGTCTTCCCGGACCCGGACTCGCCGACCAAAGCCACGCACTCTCCAACGCGAATCGCCACGTCCACACCGTCGACCGCCCGAATCAACGCGCGGCCCACACCTCGGCGGTAGTGTTTCCGCAGCGACACGCCTTGAAGCAGGACCACTTCGTCACTCATAGTGCACGCAACGGACTGCGCGCCCGTCCTTGCGGCACAGCTCGACATCTCGTGAATCGCATGCGGGTAAGCGCCGAGGACATCGCTCCCGGAACGCGCAGCCAGCCGGGAGGCTGAACATGTCGGGGGCGGAGCCGACCCCACCGGAACCTTCGAAGCGGCTGGCTCTCAACATCAACGCCGTGTAGGGATGCAGGGGCGTGCTCAGGACATCGCACACCGCTCCTTCCTCCACGATCCGTCCCGCGTACATCACGGCGATCCTCTGGCAGAATCGCGAGATAACTGAGAGATCGTGCGAGATCAGGATCACGGACAGGGCGAGGCGGGTTCGGAGTGACGACAAGAGATCGAGCAGTTGCGTCTGGAGGACCGCGTCGATCGCCGACGTCGGCTCATCGGCGATCAGCAGAGAAGGCCGGGCGGCGAGCGCTGCCGCAAGCTGCGCCCGCTGAAGCATCCCGCCGCTCATCCTGTGTGGATACGCGCTCGCCACGTCGGGGTCCAGACCCACCAGCACCAACAACTCCTCGACTCGCGCGGCCACGCCCTCAGTCATGCGGTGGGCTTTCAGCACTTCCGCGATATGCTGTCCGATCCGGGCCAGCGGGTCGAAGCTCGGTTCCTGGAAGACAATTGCGATATCTCTCCCGCGGATCCCGCGCATTTCCACGGGGTCGATCGCCAGGAGGTCGCGCCCGCGGAACGATATCGAGCCGCTGATCTCCCCCTTGATCGGAAGCGTCCGAATGATCGTCGATGCCAGCGTCGATTTCCCGCTTCCGCTCTCGCCTGCGATCCCCAGTGCCTCTCCTTCAGCGAGGTCCAGGTCGATTCCGCGCAGCACCAGCACAGGTCCGCGGCGGGTCTGCAACGTGACGCGCAATGCCCGGAGGTTCAGGAGCGAATTCACACAGTCACGCGCTCCTGGTATTCGCCAAAGACAGTGCGCAGCGTGTGAGAAACTTCACCGACCGTGGCCCCGCACTTCACGCACTCGACGACCAGCGGCATGATGTTGTCGGACCCGGCGGCCGCCGACCGCAGTGCGTTCAGGGCGGCGTCGACCTGGGCCGCGTTTCGCGTCGCGCGGAATGCCCGCAGGCGATCCTGCTGGTCACTCTCGAGCTCGGGGGGGACCCTCAGAATCGTCATGTCCCGCTCCCGCTCGATCTCGAATCGATTGACGCCGACCACCACCTCCTCTCCGGTCTCGACCGAACGCTGGTAGCGGTACGAGCTGTCCTGGATCTCGCGCTGCACAAACCCGCTCTCGATGCATCGAATCATCCCGCCCATGCTGTCGATCTTCCGGATGTACTCTGTGGCGCGTGCCTCGATTTCGTCCGTCATCCGTTCGACGTAGTAGCTCCCGCCGAGCGGATCGGCCGTGTCGGCCGCTCCGCTCTCGTAGGCGATGACCTGCTGAGTGCGGAGGGCGAGCTGTGCAGCGTTTTGTGAGGGGAGCGCGAGGGCCTCGTCCATCGCATTGGTGTGCAGCGACTGGGTGCCACCGAGTACGGCGGCCAATGCCTGGAGCGTCACTCGCACGACGTTCACCTCGGGCTGTTGTGCTGTCAGCGAGCAGCCCGCCGTTTGGGTATGGAATCGCAGCGCCATCGACCGCTTGTCCCGGGCCCGAAACCGCTCTTTCATGATCCCGGCCCACATCCGGCGGGCGGCGCGAAATTTCGCAACTTCCTCGAAGATGTTGTTGTGACAGCAGAAGAAGAATGACAGACGAGGAGCGAACTCGTCGACCGGAACGCCCCGTGCGACCACTG
The DNA here is from genome assembly GCA_016191015.1 of Acidobacteriota bacterium. Taxonomy (GTDB): domain Bacteria; phylum Acidobacteriota; class CAIWXX01; order CAIWXX01; family CAIWXX01; genus JACPPM01. The sequence goes on from JACPPM010000078.1 coordinate 66,317, forward strand.
CCTCAACATATGTGATCGCGTCGGCCAGTGTGAAGGCCACCTCTTGAACGGCCGTGCATCCGGCCTCGCGCATGTGATACCCGCTGATGCTGATCGGGTTGAACGCCGGCAGATGCTGCCGGCAGTAAAGAATGATATCGGTGGTGAGGCGGAGAGAAGGGGCGGGGGGGTAGATATAGGTTCCTCGGGAGATGTACTCCTTGAGAAGATCGTTCTGGACAGTGCCAGCGATGCTGTCCGGAGGGACCCCCTGCTCTTCGGCAACCGCCACGTACAGCGCCAAAAGGGTCGCCGCGGTCGAGTTAATGGTCATAGAGGTGGAGACGCGACCGAGCGGGATCCCGGCGAAGAGGGACCTCATGTCTTCGATCGAATCGATCGCCACCCCCACTTTCCCGACCTCACCCGTCGCCATCGGATGGTCCGAGTCATACCCGATCTGGGTTGGCAGGTCGAACGCAACCGACAGCCCGGTCTGACCCTGCGATATCAGGTAGCGGAATCGTTCATTCGTCTCCCGAGCTGTCCCGAACCCGGCGTACTGGCGCATGGTCCAGAGCTTCGAGCGATACATCGTTGGATGGATGCCCCGCGTGAACGGCGGCTCGCCGGGGAGTTCTGCCGCCGCGGGCGGACGCTCGGCTGCTGCGTAACAGGGAGCCACGGGCACTCCTGAGGTCGTTTCGAATCGTTTGCGTTCGCGCGGAGCCGATCTCCCGGATGCCGGGACGCCCTTGTTCTCACTCATGGCATTCAGATCGTAGCACGGGCCGTGCCGTCGGATGAAGAAGAACTGTCGCCATGGGCGAGAGCGAAGGGGAGGCCGAGCATGACGAGGACGGGCATCACAATCTCGGAGTCGCCGAAGTTGAAGTCGAACAGACCGGCGACCAGGAAACTGACGACAGAGAGGAACGAGGCCCGATGGAGGGGTGAAGTGCCGCTCCACGCCTGCCTCAGGTAGGCGGCGAGCATGAGACACCAGAAACCGAAGGCGATGATCCCGCGTTCGGCCGCAATCTGCACGAGATTGTTGTGGAGATGAGGATTGATTCGTGGAAACGACCCTGGCATCCGATAGAGCATGTACGCACGGCCGACCATGTTCGGGCCGACCCCCAGGAAGGGATGATCGCGGATCATCCGCGCTCCGCTCCGGATCATGTCGATGCGATCGCGGTTGCTCTCATCCCGCAGCGAGAAGATCGACATCACGCGTGAGAAGATGCTGGGAGGCGCGAGGATCAGGACATAGAGGAGCACCAGAGGTCCAAAGGCGAGGAGCTTGGGCCGCCTCAATGTCAGGAACACCCCGCCGGCAGCCGCCGTCCCAACCCAGGCTCCGCGGACGAAGCTCAGACCCATCGCGGCACCAGCGCAGACGGCAACGACCCCCGCGCAGATTCGTCGCGCGCGGAGCACAGCCGACAGAGTCACGGTCGCGGCGAAGACCGTGGCCAGCATCATGAACTGGCCGTAGGTGGTCCAGACGCTGAAGAAGCCGTGGGCGCGAGTCGAGACTCCGGCCGCGCCGAGCAGGAACCAGTACTGATAGACACCATAGAGTGCGGCGATCGACGTTGACAGGGCGGCAGTGCCGATAAACCCCCACCACCGCCGGTCATCGCTCAGGAAGGCCACTGCGGCGAACGGGAGCAGGAGCAGCAGGAGGCTCTTGCAGTCGGCGAGGCTTTCGGCGGGGCTCTGCGAGAGCGCTGCGGAGAGCACGGATGTGGCGGCGTAACCGGCGGTTCCGGCTGCAAACCATCCCATGCGGGCGGTCCTGAACCGGCATCGAACCCGCGGCGCGCCGGCCGCCAGTGTGAGAAGCCCAACGACCAGAAAAGACTGGCTCACCAGGATGGAGAACGGTGCCGTCGCGGCGTAGCCGATCAGCGCGCCATACCCGATCCAGGCGAATGGGCTGGAACTACTCAGGTAACGTGTGACAAGGGCCATTTGTCTCACCGCAGGGACAGAGAGGTGATTCGAGCTCGTCTGTGAGGCCTGCCCGTTCACCCCTTGCGAAACGTGTCAAAGCCGGCGAAGTGCGCCCCGCGCCCGAGCTCCTCTTCGATCCGGATCAGCTGGTTGTACTTGGCGGTGCGGTCGGTGCGGGATAGCGAGCCGGTCTTGATCTGGCCGGCCGAGGAGCCCACCGCGAGGTCGGCAATCGTGGCGTCCTCGGTCTCACCCGACCGATGCGATATGATCGTGGCGTAGTGGTGCTGGCGCGCCAGCTCGATGCAGTCGAGCGTTTCGGTGAGCGACCCGATCTGGTTCAACTTGATGAGGATTGCATTCGCCGCCCGCCGCTCGAACCCCTGCCGCAGCCGATCGACGTTGGTCACGAACAGATCATCGCCGACGATCTGGACTCTGGAGCTGAGCCGGGAGGTGACGCCTGCCCATCCGTCCCAGTCGTCTTCGGCCATCGGGTCCTCGATCGAGATGATCGGGTATGTGTCGACGAGCTTTGCGTAGTAGTCGATCATCTGGGCGGGGCTGAGTTTGCGGCCATCGGATTTCTTGAAGTGGTACACGCCGTTCTCGAAGAACTCGCTGCTGGCGACATCGAGCGCCAGAGCGATCTCCTTGCCGGCCGTGTACCCGGCGCGTGTGATGGCGGCGAGGATGCAGTCGAGTGCCTCCTCGTGGCTCTTCACGGCTGGCGCGAATCCACCCTCATCACCCACGAGCGTCATGTAGCCTTTTTCTTTCAGAACGCCCTTCAATGCCTGGAAGACCTCGGCTCCCATCCGGACGGCATCGAACAGGGTACTGGCCCCCCCCGGCACAATCATGAGCTCCTGGAAGTCCAAGTTGTTGTCCGCGTGCGCCCCACCGTTGATGATGTTCATCATAGGCGTGGGGAGCAGACTGGCGTTGCAACCGCCCAGGTACTTGTAGAGAGGTAGGCCGACCGCCGCTGCCGCCGCGTGGGCCACCGCCACTGAAACGCCAAGAATCGCATTTGCGCCCAGACGGTTCTTGTTGGGCGTGCCATCGAGATCGAGAAGCGCGCGATCGATGCCCCGCTGGTCCAGCGCATCCTTCCCCCTCAGCACAGCGGCAACGTCATGGAGGACATTGTGCTTCGCCTTCGATACGCCTTTTCCGCCGAAACGGCTTTTGTCGCCGTCGCGCAGCTCGAGTGCCTCATGCTGCCCCGTGGAAGCCCCCGATGGCACACAGGCGCGCCCCGTCGCGCCGCAGTCAAGCGTCACATCGACCTCGAGCGTCGGGTTGCCGCGGGAATCGAGGATCTCCCTCGCCAGGATCACGTCTATTCTTTCCATCACAAATCCTCCATCACGATCGGAATGACCTCGTATCCTAGCACCGTGTATTCCTGAAGAGAAACAACATCGGCCCCCGCCACCCATCGGTGTGCGCGCGGGGCCGACGCCGACCGTTCCCCTCCGGCGGCCAGGCGATTCAGGAGATTCCGCGGGCGGCGACGCCACCTTCAGAATGACAGGGTGGTCGAGGCGGAGTCGTCGGTCTGGCGAACCGCCTTCGCCCCGGTCATTTCACGTCCATCATTTTCCGCGTCAGCACGGCGCTCGCCTTCGTGAATGCTCCAGTGAAGCCAAGGTCAGCTTCCGCCCCCTGCACATCGCCCTTCTTCTTCTTCACGATGACATCCGCGGCGATCTTGTGGAACTCTGTGTGAAGTCTGTGAATGTCCTCGTAGTCGGCCTTGTCAAGCGATGTCTTGCCTTCGCCTTCCAGCCATTTTCCGAACTGGCATTGATTGTTCTGGCGGACCACATGGGCGTCGAGCTCGAGCTTGCCGGCCATGAAGTCCTTGAACTTGGCCTTCCAGGATGCGTGAGCTGCGATCGCGTGGGAGATCTCCTCTTTCTGGGCCATTGGATTATTCCTCCTGCGGAATTATGTGCCAGATATATACCGTATCGCGTCTGAGCTCGCAAATGCTGTTCAGCCATCCCACGGTTCATCGGCTGTCCCGCCATAGATCGACGGTACCTTGGTGCCCATCGGGCGGAGGTAGGTGGAGAGCTGGCCACGGTGATGAGCCGTGTGACGCGTGAGGAACGAAAGATAGGCAATCGCCGGGTAGTCCGACACGCCGAAGGGCATCGTCTTCGAGAGGTGCTCGGCTGAGAGCGACTTCAGCTTCTTCCAGCGATCCCTGAAGTTCTCGTCATACCACTCCAACACGTCCGCGACAGTCTCGACCTCGGACGGTAACCGATCCTGCGCAGGAACGAAGCCACCGTTGAGGATTCCATCCATCAGCCAGATCTCGCTCCCGGCGATGTGCCATGCGAGCTCGAACGCGCTGCGCGCCTTCGGATCCGGCCGGTAGCCCTTGCTCTCCTCGGGTATGGCGGCGATGAGCCGAAGCGTAGTCTCGAACTCGCTTTCCACAACCGGGATGAAGAGGTCACGAACGTATCGAGCCTGATCAGGTTGCATCGCTGATTCCCTCCTCTTTGATCTCCCTACGGGGCGCGCCGGCGCTTCTCGAATCCTGAGAGGGGCACCGAGTATGGACCACGTTCGGTAGAGCCGTCCCCGGAAGGCGATCGGGCAGCGGATCGTTTGCGCGCCGCTCGCCGCTCCATCGCCTCCAGATGCTCGATCTCCGCCTCCACCAGCGCCTTCACTGCGCGCAGCACGACCTTCTTGGTTTCGATCACATTATGCCGCGTCACGCCAAACTCCTCGAGCATCTCGGCGACGTAGCAGCAGTAGTCCTTCTTACCGTTTCCCTTGGCCATCTTTGCCTCCGAACGTGATCCTGAGCCTGTCGCCGACGTAGCGTGCTTCCTTGAGCTGACGGGACGCCAGAGCGCGAGGAAGAAAAAAATTGCGTTTGAAGTTTTTGACCTGGATGATGAGCACTTCACCCTTCACCCACAATCCGAGATCCTTCTCGTCGAGGAAAGGGAGCTTCACCAGCAGCACGTAGTTGCCGTGCTCCTTGATGATCTCGATCGGCTTCTCCTGATACATGACAGCGGATGGATCGCGATCGCCGAAGATGTGCCGCGCGAACCGGCTGAGTCGTTCGAGACCCACGACCTCCGTCTCGAACAGCTCGGCCTTCAACGTCGGAATCGGATCGAAGGATTCGGTGCAGGCGGTGAGGTGCCTCTTCTGCACTGCAATCCAGTCGCTCAGATAGCTGTTCTTCATCTGCGGCGGAAAGACTTTGTTCGCGTACACGGAATCGACTGAAAAGCCGAACAGGTTGAGATAGGTATAAAGCCTGTGCGATTCCTGGATCACCATCTTCTCCGGGTTCAGGACGATGCGGATGGAGCTCTGCGCCGAATCGCACAGGATCTCCCGCAGGCCGTCGATGCGCTGGTAGAGATGCTGCATCGAGAAGAAAACGTCGTCGCTCGGCAGAGGCACCTTGGTCATCCGCTCGGCGATGGGCCGGACCGCTTTCACCACCCGGCGATGGAGGTTGAAGATTTTCTCGAAATACCAGCGCATGATGTCGGGCATGCTGAGCATGCGGATAGTGGATCCGGTCGGCGCGCAGTCGATGATCGCGACATCGAACATCTGCTTCTCGTGGTATTCCTTGAGCTTGAGAAGGCTGAAGAGCTCCTCCATCCCCGGGAACACCGCGAACTCTTCCGCCATCACCTCCTCGAACCCGCGCGCCTGCAGGAATCGCGTGATGAACTCCTGGATCTTCCCCCAATTAGTGGCCAGCTCGAGGTTGACGTCGATCTCGATCGCCTGCAAATTCGGAGCGACCGGCGTCAGAGTGGTACCGATCTCGGCGCCGAGGGAATCGCCCAGGGAATGGGCGGCGTCGGTCGAAAGGACAACCGTGCGCTTGCCCAGCTCCGCGCAGCGAACCGCCGTCGCCGCCGACAAGCTCGTCTTCCCGACCCCACCCTTGCCCGTGTAAAGAATGGTCCTCATGATGGGGTCAACCCGGATCTCTCCCGGCCCCCCCGGGTCCAAACAGCGCGAATCATGTCGAGGTTCAAGAATACTCCTTCTTTCTCTCAGTGCCCCCGCGGCGCCCCCGCTTCCTGCCGCCGCTGGCCGCGTCCATGCATTCGGCGAGACGGCGCAAGCCGTGCATGTCGTGTATATCCTCTTCCAGGACCGGCAGCACGGTCAAGACGCGACCGCGATCGATCCACCGGTCAATGAGACGCCCCTCGGCCTCCGCGAGATCCTGGTAGTCTGCATAGTTGCTCAGCACACCTGCGGCCGGATGGTCCGGGTGACTCCGGCGCCAGTCGTCGAGTCGCTTGCGCTGCGGCTGGGTGAATGCCTCCAACCCATGAACGCGGTTCAGGATGAAGCCGGCGAAATTCATCCCCCGGCCCTCGAGGGTGCTCTGGAAGGCGGCGGCCTCGGCCAGGGAGATCTCCGTAGGGGCGGCGACCGCCACAAAAGCGACGTCATGCGAAAGGAGAAGCTGCTGGACCTTCCCGGACCGCTCGCGAAATCCGTCATACATCGAGTTGAATGCGCGAAAGAAGTCGGAGAGATCGTGCAGGAACTGCAGCCCGAAAACGTGGTCGAGGAACGAGACGAGTCGATCGGTGCCGCGGCGGAGGAAGCCCAGCGAAATCCGGCCGGCCTCGAAGTAGGGCTTCACGAGCCACTTGAGGATACTCCCCTGGAGCATGTTCTGCATGCGCGCCGGAGAGTCGAGGAAATCGAGCGCATGCCGGGTCGGCGGGGTGTCGAGGACGATCGTGCCGAACTCCTTGCGACCGTCGAGCTCGTAGAGTTTCTCCATAGCCATGTAATTTTCCGTGCCGGCAATCCGGCTCGAGATGGCCTGATAGAAGCGGTTCGCGAGGATCTCGTCGCGCGTTTCCGGGGTCGCGTATCGCGAGATCAGGGCATCAAACGTGCTTTTGGAGTCGAGCATCATCGCCCAGAGATTGGCGCCTTCGAGCTTCACGCGCCGCGGTTCGTTGCGCAGCGTCTCGATGCCCATGGCTGTCGCCAGGCGGCGTGCCGGGTCGATCGTGGCGACCACGACCTTGGTCGAACGACCGGCAGCGCGCAGCGCGAGGGCTGCCGAGACGGATGTCTTTCCCACTCCGCCACTGCCACAGCAGACGATGATGCGATGCTCGAGCAGCTCGGCGATGGTCATCTCGCCGCCCTCAGTGGTACGGCGATCTCGCCGGCCATTACGGCGGCGATTCGCTCCACGAGCTCCCCCCCACCATCGCTCTTGAACACGAACGGGAGATGGAGAAACGGACCAGGGAGCTCGCTGGCGAGACGCTTGAGGTAGTGTTCGTGAGTGAGCCGCCATCGCATCTCCTCATGCGCCGCGCGATAAGCATGGACCACATGCGAGTCACCCGCCCCGATCTCCCTGAAAGCCTCCCCGACTGCCCGCTGGATCTCCCCGCCACGGCCGAGATTCTCGCGTCGAAATCGCTTGGGGAGGATCGCATTGACGGCAATGCCTGCGTACGCGATCCGGATGTCCCGGGTCAACGTGCGATAGAGCTCGATCGACTCTGCCACGGGCATCTCTTCGGGTAACGTGGCCAGAAGGAAAGCAGTCTTTTCGGCGTCGCGCATGAGATCGACCAGATGCCTGGCCTTGCTGGCGATCGGCCCGACCTTGAGAGTCTCACACACTTCGATCGGGGAGCGAAACATGTTGAGGGCCTGGCCGGTGGGGAAGCCATCGACCACGATCAGATCGTAGAGAGGCCGGTGCCGGTGCTTCTCATCCTCCAGCTTCCAAATCTTCCCAAAGGTCAGCAGCTCCTTGATCCCTGGGGCCGCTTCTGTGAAATACCGATAGAGGGGGTGGGCCGTGATCTTCTCGACGAGGAGCCCGACGGGCACGATGAGTTGGAGATAGTCCCGGATCGCCTCGGGCCCCGTGATGTTGATGAGTGAAAGATTCGGTGCGACCTCCGCTGCTTCGTACCCGGCCGGCGGTTTTCCGAAGAAACGGGCGATGCTGCGCTGCGCCTCGAGCTCAACCAGCAGCGTCCGCTTCTGGCGGCTGGCCAGAAGTGCCAGCGCCGTGGCAATCGTCGACTTCCCCACGCCGCCCTTTCCGGTGACGATCACCAGGCGGCGCGCCAGCAGTTCGCGCAGCACTTTCAGACCAGCGAAGGTTCGGGAACGCGAGCACTCCGCGCCAAGGCGTCGCTCACCTCGCGCCCCACATCCGCCGAGACGATCATCCCCATGTGCCCCGCCAACGACACTTCAATGTTTTCCGCGCCACCAACAATCGAGTTGCTGTGCGGAAAGATGAGGTTGTCCGTTCGGCTGTAGATGGACACCACGGGGACCGGCAGGTTGCCCAGTGTCGCGAGAAAGCTGCTGCCGGGCTCCATGTCGCGAGCGTTCCGGCCGGGGGCGTATCGCGCGACGGGCGTCCCATGGTGCGGGCTGCCGAGTGTGATGAGAAGATCGACGCGGGAGGCGAGGCTGCGATCGCGGAGGGCCGCCCGGGCTACCAGTCCGCCCATGCTGTGCGCAACGATCCGCAATCGGGCCCCGGGATCGGCAGCGAGGACCGCGCGGAGATCGTCCGCAAACCTTGCGGCCAGCTCGTCGATCGGCGCAAACAGCCTCTTCAGCGACACGCTGTGGAAGTTTCCGTATCCGGCCCGTCGAAGCCGCCGCTTCAGCATGAAAAAGCAGCTCCCGTCCATGGTGTATCCGTGGCAGAACACGATGGGAGCCCCCGGGCCCTCCTCCGTGCGCACCCGGGGACGGGGAAACGGCAAAAGCCGGACGGCCAGCAGCAGCGCGAAATGATTGCTTTCGACGATGAAGACACGAAGATAGGCGAGGGCCCCAGCAAGAGATGAAGGGGAATATCTTCTACAATAATAGTAATTCATCGCCAACGTCATTCCGGTGTAGAGATAGCACCACGCGTAAGGGAGCAAGAGCACGATCAACGCGACTTTCACTTCCGCTTCCTGTTCTTCCAGTGCCCGACTGTCACCACAGTGTGGATCCCTCCCCGGACGTAGAAGTCCGAGGAAACCTGCATGGAACGCGGTCTGCACGCCCCGACGAGATCATCCAGAATCCTGTTCGTCACCGCCTCGTGGAACGCCCCTTTGTCGCGGTAGGACCAGAGGTAAAGCTTGAGCGACTTGAGCTCGATGCAGAGTTTGTTGGGGACGTAGCGGATGTCGATCCTGGCAAAATCCGGCTGACCGGTGCGCGGGCAGAGACAGGTGAACTCAGGGCACTCCATGTGGATCTCGTAGTCGCGATCCGGAGCAGGATTCGGAAACGTTTCCAGCAGGCTCACGAAGCTACGATAGCGCGCCGCGAGCGGCAGGGTCAAGGACTGACGGATTCGAAGTTCAAAGTTCAAAGTTCAAAGTTCCAGAGGTCGGGCAAGATCCTGAGATTTGGAGGACGTCGTGGACCTGGTTGTGATCTACGCTCTCGGTTCGACCCAGAGAATCGATGGCGATCTGCGGGATCGATGGGTCTCGTCCCCGATCGCAAGGATCCGCTGCCACGGGCGCTCCGGAGGAGCGCGATGCGAATAGCCCACCGATTCATCGGTGGGCTCGATTGGAGGAGGAGAATCTGGAGTCCCGGAGGGACGATTGATGTGTCGCCGATCCGGTGCGCGTATTCTCAGCCGTCCCTCCGGGACTGGCTGATCCCTCGTACATATTGACCCAGGGCCGCCGCCCTGGGCTATGTTCGCCGCGCCCCTCCGGGGCGCCTGTGGGCGACCGATTCCAGTGATTCTGGCCGGTCGATCGCGCAGAGTCCTCCTCCGAACGCTTGCCACGGTCTCGTATTCGGAATGGGGCGCCTTAGCGCTCGACTCTTACAAACATGTTGTCAGCCGGGGGTGAGGGAACCGGCGTCCAAACCACCAAGACACGAAGACACCAACCCGCACCAAGGGGCGAGGGGATCCGCTTGGTGGATTCTCGGTGTCTTGGTGACTTGGTGGTGCTGAGGATCTCGGCTGCGAGCGGAGCGAGCCCCTCATTGAAGGCGCAGCCGTAGAATGAGCACAGTGTCTAAGAAGTTGAGTGCTTACATGGAATGGCAAAACTTTCGAGGTGGCGAGATCTTCCGGACTCCTCTCAGGAAAGC
>JACPPM010000091.1 GCA_016191015.1 Acidobacteriota bacterium
CGGCTACACCGCGGATTTTGGCAATTCAAAATTCAAAATTCAAAAACCGGAAACTGCCCGGTCAATCGCCGGGCGCGGCGTGCTCGGGGCGCATATGAGAGCCGTCTCAATCACGAGTCAACGTCGCCAAGCATCTCTTGACAGAAAGAATCCTCAACTCCTTCGGTACCAGGACGAGCACTGCATCTGCGCGAGGCCCGTCACTTAAGCTCTTCCCGCGTTTGCATTTTTAATTTTGCATTTTCAATTCCTGAATCCGCGCGTCTTACGCGCGGATTCAGGGGAGTTTCTGCGCGAAGCCAGAGGAATGCATCCGGGTTCCTCTGCAGCCTCTCCGAGTCTCCATGGCTTCCTCGAGGCTGGTTCGTCACGCAAGACCCACTCGCGGGTCCCGGTGGGACAACGGTTACGAATTTGTAATCCGTGGGCAAGCATCCAGCAATGAGCGTAAGCCTATTCTTTCACAAGAACATGATGTCATCCTGCGAGGATTGACCCGAGCCAACCCGGCGCCTGACAATGCCCGGTTCCCTCTGGTCATCGTCGCAGAGCTCTCCTCTCAGGGGGCGGATCCGCCGGGTCCGCCCCCCTTTTTCCCCGGCGATGGAAAGCGGCGAGGCTCGAGCTCTCCGGGCTGTTGCTCTCGGTGTCTCCGGGTGCTAATCTGTATGTCATTGGCGACGAAGATGAGGGCACTGATTCTCGGGATAGGATTGATTGCCACGGCTTCCTATGGGCAGAGCCTTGCCGACGCGGCGAAGGAGCAGAAGAAGTATAAGGAGGAGCTCAAGGCGGCGGGTGTGAAGATCCAGACCTACGGTTTGAAGGGCGGGGAAGCGCCTGTGTCGCCGGATAATGGGGGAGCTGTGTCCGTGATGGGAGCGCAGACCCAGCCGAGGGGGTCTGTGGTGTGGGCGCCCACGCGCGAGCCAGTGGATGCCGTCGCCGGTCAGCTCGCCAGACGTGTCGACACGCTGCGCGCCGAGATCGCGCGGTTGCAGGGAGATGTTGAGCAGCTCTCGACGGTCAACGGGCGACATGTCGAATACGGGATCAAGAAGAACAGACTCGAGCGGTTGCAGAGCGAGCTGGCCACGCTGGAGGAGCAGGCGCGCAAGGCGGGCCTGCCGCCCGGTGTGCTGCGCTGAGCGGACGCGATGTCGACGTCGATCATTCTGCTCCCGTCTTCAACATCGTCAGACCTGCCCGCTCTTCGGGACCAATCCCGAACGGCGCTTGAGCAGCAGTCGAGGGCGCGCGCGTCGCGCGAGGGAAAGCAACTGGCGTTCCCGAAGAACAGGAATCCACTGGCAGCGGGAGCCGCATCGATCGAGCTGATTGCTGCGGGCGAGGCTGAGTTTGGCGGGTACACTGGAGCCGGTCAGGAGCAGTTCCACTATCTGAAGGGATCGCTTGTCGATCTGTATGTCTGAGCGCTCGATGTGTGTCGCGGTTCTCCTGGCATCGACAGCAGCGCGCACAGGACGCGGCGAGCCGTGCCTTGGCTGACACACATCAACACGTTCACTCGTCTGCCGACCTGAGTCACGCCCATCCTTCCCGATCTGGCAGGACCGCTCTGAATCGCCTTCTCCTCACCCTCGCCATCACAGTTTCCATCTGCGTGGCTGAAGTTGTCGGCGGATACCTCTCGGGAAGCCTGGCGCTTCTCTCGGACGCCGGCCACATGCTGACCGACATCCTCGCCCTCTTGCTCAGCCTCTTCGCTCTGATCTTCGCCTCCCGTCCAGCGGATGCCCGGAGGACTTACGGATACTACCGTCTCGAGATCATCTCGGCGTTTCTGAACGGGCTTCTCCTTTTCTCACTTTCCGCCGGCCTGCTGTACTCTGCCTGGCTTCGCTCCCAACACCCGAAGCCGATCGAGGGAGGGCTCATGATGGTCTTCGCCGCCATCGGCCTGGCGGGCAACGTTCTGGGGGCCTACCTCCTCGCGGGACTGCGTCACAACGTCAACTTGAGAGCCGCGTTCCTCCACGTCCTCAGTGACGGTGTCTCCTCGGTTGGTGTTCTTCTCGGGAGCTTCTTCATCTACTACAAGAATGCCTATGGAGTGGACATCGCGCTCAGTGTCCTCATCGCCATCCTGATCGTCGTCAACTCTCTCCGTCTGCTCCACGAATCCACCAGCGTCCTCATGGAATCGATCCCACCGGGTATCGACCTGGCCAGCGTCCGTGCCGAGCTGCTGGCCGTTCCTGGGGTCAGCGGGGTTCACGATCTTCACATCTGGTCGATCTCCTCGGACATCTCCGCGCTTTCGGCGCACATCGTCGTTTCGGAGTCAAGCGATGTCGACAGCCACGGACTTCTCGCGGAGCTGCACCGCCAGCTCGCCGCCACTTTCAAGATCATGCACACGACGATCCAGGTCGAGACGGTCAAGTTCGAATCCGATTGCGCCGAGGGTCTCAACGGCAGGTCGTGCGCGTAGCCCTGGAGCTTCTGCACGGCCAGCCGGTCAGCTTCTGATCGATGCGGGACTCGGCGCTCCCGCGATCGATCAGTCGCTGCTGGGACCGCGCGTCAGGCGACCGGTAGTGCCGCGCGGCGGCCGACCGAATAGTACGTGAATCCCAGCTCAGAGATGTGCTGGGCATTGTAAAGATTTCTCCCGTCGAAGATGACCGGCCTGTTCAGCGCCGCCTTGACCCGGTCGAACGACGGCTGGCGGAACTCGTTCCACTCCGTCATGATGATCAGCGCGTCGGCACCTGACAGTGGTTCGTAGGCTCGCTCGCAGAGCCTGATTCGCGGCCCGAAAATATCACGCGCCGTCTCCGTTGCAGCCGGGTCGAAAGCGGCCACGGCGGCGCCGGCCTCCAGGAGCCTGTTGATGATCACGATCGACGGCGCCTCTCTCATGTCGTCCGTTCTCGGCTTGAACGCCAACCCCCACACCGCGAATTTCAAACCCACCAGTTTGCCGCCATAATGAGCGCTGATTTTCTCGAACAACACCTCTTTCTGGCGGGCGTTCACCGCTTCGATCGCCTGCGTCATCCGCATCGGGACCCCGTGCTCTTCGCCCGTCTTGCGCAGTGCGCTGATGTCTTTCGGGAAGCAGCTTCCCCCAAACCCGATTCCGGCGAACAGGAAAGACGATCCGATCCTCGCATCCGTCCCGATCCCGCGCCGCACCATTTCGACATCGGCGCCAACCTTCTCGCAGAGCTGAGACAGCTCGTTCACCATCGAAATGCGCGAGGCCAGCATCACGTTGGCAGCGTACTTCGTCATCTCGGCGCTCATCGGATCCATGATCAGCACCGGATTCCCCGTGCGCACGAACGGAGCATATATCTCACTCATGATGGCCGCTCCATGCTCATCCTCGCACCCGATCACCACCCGATCCGGCTTCTGGAAATCGTCCACCGCCGTCCCCTCTTTGAGGAACTCCGGGTTGTTGACGACTCGCACCGGGTGCGCCGTCTTGGCTCGAATGAGATCTCTGACCCGCCGGTTTGTGCCGACCGGCACGGTCGATTTCAGGACAACGACCTTTTCACCATTCGCATGCCCCGCGATCTTCTCAGCGACCGCGAGGACGTGCTTCAAATCGGCTGAGCCATCCTCGTTCTCGGGGGTCCCGACGGCGATGAACACGACCTGTGACTCCTTCACGGCACGCGCGATATCGGTGGTGAACACAAGCCGCTCCTCCCGCACATTCCTCAGGAGGAGATCATCCAGCCCAGGCTCATAGAACGGGACCACCCCGGCCGTCAGCTTCCGGATCTTCTCCTCATCAATGTCCACTCCGATGCAATTGTTCCCCGCGTCAGCCAGGCACGCCGCTGCCACCAGCCCCACATAGCCGGTGCCGATCACTGCGATATTCATCACCCACTCCTATTCATGAACAGCAAACCCTTATTCGTAGCACAAAAAGCAAAAAGTAAAAAGCGGAAAGTGGGGATGATCTCACGAACATCCTGCGTTCGGAATGCATTCGGAGCAGAAAGATACTGACGTTGTGGTGGAAGGGACTAGGAGCTACTGTCTAGGAAGTTGAGTGTTGACGCAAAATGGCAAGAAATTTGAGGCGGCTAGATCTTCCGAACTCCTCTCAGGAAAGCTGGAAGTTAGGAAGGCAGGAAGGGGTCTGTTCGATGCCACCCTGAGCTCCGGAGATGACTGCTCCGTTCCTGCATTCCTCCCCTCCTGCTTTCCTGAGAGGGGTTCGGAGGATCTCACCCACTCGAACGTTTTGCCATTTCGTGTCAACACTCAACTTCTTAGACACTAGCCCCTAGCCCCTAGCCCCTAGTCCCTCCACCATAGCCCCTCGCTCCCCGACATGTCTGAAGTTGAGCCAGGTGCTATTCCTTGCTTCTCGCCTTCGGCAGGCTTCCGGACAGTCGGATGCAGTCGGCGAGAACTCCGTACGCGGTCTGATCCGGGCCGGGGTTCTCTTCGCTGATCGTGAGCGTCTGGAGGGTATCGGTTTCCAGGATGATTCCGTTGGACGTGCCGGAGATGAGCGAGAGCCTGTCTGTACGCGGCAACAGGTGGACCTCGACCGATGCATCCACCCCGCCGCTCTTGCGACGCGCCGTGGAGACCAGATGATAGTGACGCCCGCGCCGGGCGGCGGCGCGGATTTCGGACTCACTGAGGTGACCGATACCTCCGCGAGTGATCTGCGACGGCGTGAGGCGCTCACCGAGAAGCACCTGCACCAGGATCGAGGTCTTGAGCTGCGCGTCGTAGCCATCGAGGTCATAGCTCGCGTTTGTCTCGGCGATCCCGATCTCCTGAGCGTACGCAATGGCTCGCTTCATCGACATCCCCTCTTCGATCTTCTGAAGGACGAGATTGCTGGTGCTATTGAGGATGCCCCGGAACCCGATGATATGGGTGGTCGGTAGGGTTTCACGGACCAGACTGAACAGAGGGCAGCCGTCCAGGACGGTGCTCTCAAACAGAATCCGGCAGTGATGGCGCGCAGCCAACTCGACCAGCCGCGGGTACGCATAGGCGATCGGGCCTTTGTTCGCTGTCACAACGGACAACGACCGCGCGAGTGCTTCTTTCACGTACCCGAGAGCAGGTTCGCCATTGAACGGATTCAGGCTCGAAACTTCGACCAGGATGTCCGCCGGGCACGTTCGGACGAACTCGAGGCCCGCGATCGCGCTTCCGCGCCTGCGGATTTCCCAGAGATTACCGGCGGCGAGCGCGCGCTGGAGGTCGATGCCCTTGCGGTCGATCACGTGACCGTGGCGGGCGGTAAAGATGCCGGTGATGACGAAGCGCAGCCCGAGAGATTTGAGCTCCGTCTGGCGGGCTAGCAGCATCCGGGCGAAAGCCTTGCCGACGTTGCCGAAGCCGATCACCCCGAGCCTAACTGGTTGTGCCATGATGAATGAGTGAAGACATTCTAGCCAAAACGTCTCGTATGTCCAGTGATGAGAGGTCGGATGCAGCCAGAAACGTGTAGTTCGGCCGGGGTTGGGCCCAGATGAGCGGATCGGTCGGGCCGAAGAGCGCAAGGACGGTCGCGCCGGACGCCGCCGCGAGATGCGTGATTCCGGAGTCCATGCCGAGATATGGGCGGCCCGCCAAGAGAGCCGGAAGTGATTCGAGGGGCGGCGACTCGAGCACCTGATCGAAGCAGGAGCCGATCTCCTCAGGGATGTCCGCTTCGGCCTCGCCCAGCAGCAGGACCGTCCGGATCTCCGGGAACCGGCTCTGCAGGGCCGCGAGCAACGGTGCGTAGTTGTGGAGGGGCCATCGCTTGCGCCCCGTGCCACCTCCCGGATGGAAATAGACTGCCGTCGTGTCTTTTGGAGTTTCGTCGATCTCGACGACGGGTGTCCGGGTCACGATCCCGATGCCGTCCGCCTCGAGTACCTCTGCGAGGTGATCGACCACGTACCGCCCCGGCCTCGGATCGCGATACCGCGTGGGACTGGCAGATCCGACGTTGCTGACGAACTGCGCGTCACCATGGAAGGAATAGATGCGCTCATACCCTCGAAAGGGGGCAAGGTTCTCCGACGGTGGGTCGGGTGAAAAGAGGAGGTGACTCATGGCTTCGGCGGGCAGGCACACCGGCCGCCCACGGGACATCGCGAGAACCCGGAGGTACCGCTGGGGGGCCCGGTAATGGATGACCGAATCGGGCCAGGCGGCACGGACCGACTCGATCAGGGGGAGGACGAGGAGGCAGTCGCCGAGGCCTCCCACGCGGATGAAGAGAAAACGGCGCTCTATGCGTCAGTCCTGCGGCGGATCGATGAGGCCCTGTTCGACGAGGCGCGCCTCGAGAAGCTTCATTGCTTTCTTCAGCTCGGGGAATAGCTCGACTGCGATCGCAATCCCCTTCTGCGTCGGCTTCATCTCGTCACCTTCGAATCCCACGTACGTCCGCACATGGATGTACTTGTTCTTCTTGAACTCGTTGACCGTGACCCGGATCTCTTCACGCGAGTTCTTCTGGAACTGCGCGATCACTTCGTCAGCCATCCGTCCTCCTTGTTTTCGCGCGTCGCTTCAATCGCTGTCGGCGCCGCTCCTCCGCCTCCGAAAACCTCAGCCTCTCAGGCGCCGTCTTCAAGATCAGCCGCGGGACCTCGGTGGGACGGCCCAGATCGTCGATCCCGACAAACGTCAAGAACGCCGTGCAGCAATGACGACGATCACCGGTCAGGATCTCTTCCGAGTACACCTCGACGCCGATCTCCATCGAGCTGCGCGCCACGTGATTGATCCTCCCTTTGAGGATGGCGATCTGACCCATCCGGATCGGATTGAGGAAATCCAGCTCGTCCATACTCGCCGTCACGACCTTCCGGCGGCAGTGCCGGTGTGCGACCACGGCAGCGCAGAGATCGATCAGGTGCATGACGGTCCCGCCCAGGATGTTGCCGTGCGGATTCGTGTCGGTGGGAAGCACAATGTGTGTCATCTCCACTCGCGACTCCGCCACGCTCCGGGCCGCTATCCCTCGCTTGCTGTCTTTCCTGCTCATAGGAAGGCGGAGATTAGCAAGGATGCTGCTGGGGGTCAAGGGGAGGTGCTAGGGACTAGGGACTAGTGTCTTACAAGTTGCGTGTTGACACGAAATGGCAA
>JACPPM010000084.1 GCA_016191015.1 Acidobacteriota bacterium
AGGGTGGCATCGAACAGACCCCTTCCTGCCTTCCTAACTTCCTGCTTTCCTGAGAGGTGCTCGGAAGGGTCTTGCAGCGTGCCTGGGTCTTGCCTGTTTGGTTGCGGCTCCGCCGCGTTGGGCCGCTTAACGGCCCATTCTTACCAACATGTTGTCAGACCAAACGAGGCCGAAGCCGGACAACCGCAGATTTCGCCGATTCCGCGGATTCAACCGCTGAGTATTGACGGCCGCGAGATCCGTGCTCTGGGAAATCTGCGCAATCTGCGCAATCGGCGGTTTCCCTTCCGGTCTCCCGGCTCCCGCAACGCGGCCTCTCCTTGCAGGCACAGCCCTGCGACGAGCATAGTGTCCACGAAGTTGCGCGTAACACGAAACTGGAAAACTTTCGGGAGTGTGAGATCCCCCTGACCCCTCTCAGGCCACGACGAAATCGATGAACCCCCGCTCGACGTCCGTGTGGAAAAGCTCCACGTGAACGCGATCGCCGACATCCATACCGTCGAAGCCGCTGACCACCCTCCCCTCGACCGGGGGGTGCAGCAGGCGTACCCAGGTACCCTTGGGAGAAGCGCCCGTGACGATCGCGTCGAAGCGGTCGCCGAGACGCGGCTCGAGCAGCATCGCGGCCGCGGATTTGCCGACGAGCCGTTCGACCTTGGTCGCGTCGTCCGCCTTCTCCGTGCAGCGCCGGGCCAGCTCCAGGAGCTCATCCCGGCCGTACGGGATCGGTGTCTGGGACAACGCGGCCTTCAGGAGTCGCTGGGTGATGAGGTCGGGGAAGCGCCGGTTGGGTGCGGTGGAATGGTTGTAGTCTTTGACCGCCAGTCCAAAGTGCCCGATGGCCGGTTCCCCCGGAAACTCCACGGCGTACTCGCCGGGGCCCATGAGTTTGACGACACTCAGAGAAAGATCCGGAAATCGGAGCGGATCCGCTGCTCGTCGCTGTGCGAGGAACTGCTGGAGCGCCTTCGAGTCGGGGTCGGAGGGGAGCTTCGTGCCATGCCCGGCGGCCAGGTCCACGATGCGCTCCCATCGCTTCGGCGTGCGCACGACGCGGCGCAGCGAAGGGAACTTCCTGGCTGTCAGGTATCTGGCCGTCACCCCGTTGGCTGCGATCATGAAATCTTCGATAAGCTCCGTCGCGCGGTTCTTGTGCTCGGCGTGCAGATCCCGAATCTCATCGGCTTCGAAAACGGGCCGGGCCTCGATGGTCTCGAGGTCGAGAGCGCCGCGGTCCAACCGGCTTCTCCGCAAATTCTGCGCGACGCTGTCCTGTAGTCGAAGGTTTCCTGCCAGACCATCGACCACCGCGACGCGATCGGGCATCTCGCCATCCCCGGCCAGCCAGTCGCCGACGCTCCTGTAGGCCAGCTTCGCGTGGTTGAGGACGAGGGCGGAGTAGATCTCGGACTGATTCGTTGATCCCTCGGGGTCGATCACCATTTCAACCACGACCGCCATGCGCTCTTCGCCCTGGCCGAGCGATGTCAGATCCGTCGAGAGTTTCTCCGGGAGCATCGGGAAGATCTCCGCCGGAGTGTACACGGATGTCGTGTTGTGGCGGGCATGACCGTCGATCGCGGAGCCTTCCTTCACGAGGGCATCCACGTCGGCGACGGCCACGCGGATCTTCACGCTGCCGTCCCCAAGCGCTTCTGCGAACGAAAGCTGATCGAGGTCCCGCGAGTCGTCGTTATCGATCGATGCCCAGAGCAGGTCACGCAGGTCGCGCGGCGTCAGGATGCCGCGGGTTGGAGCGCGCGTGATCCTCTCGAGCTCGCGCTCCGCCGACGGCGAGAAGTCCGGCTCGAGGCCGCGATCGAGCATGGCTCTCCGGGCAATCCTGCGCAACGTCGCTCGCTGGCGACCGTTCCCCCCATTGACCATGTGGCTGCGAGTATAGCCTCGCGGATCGGCCTCGCGCAATCACTCGGCAGGATGAAATGCCTGCGGCGATCTCACGACAACTCAAATCGAAGCGGGAGTGCCGGCCCCAGTCCACCGAGGGCAGATTTTCTTGAAATTGCACCTATGGCACGACGCCTCATCCTCGGCGTAGTCGAAGGCATCTTCGAGCGCGGCGTTTTTGTCGGGGTCTTCGAGGAGGAAGCGCATTTCGTCGAGCGAGTCACGAATGTACTGGCGGATCGTCTCGAGGGTCGAGGTGTCGATTGTGCGCGCACGTTCGGAGTTGTCTGCAAGGTACAGCGCCGTGGCCGTCACCTGCTCGGGGGTCACTCCGTATTTCTCCACAGCGTAGGCAGCGTAGCAGGCCAGCTGGATCTCGCTCTGGTCGCGGTCGGGCTTGCCCGTCTTCCAATCGTAGATGACGATGCGGTCGCGATCCCGGAATGCCAGGTCGAGCTGGACGTAGACGTCCGTTCCGTCGATCTGGAAGGTAGCGAGCTGCTCGACCTCGAGCCAGTCCGCCTTCGGGAGCCCTTGCAGCTTGTGGAAGACCTCTGACCTGTAAAAGTTCCGCAGGCTCTCCTCGGCGTTTCGCGCGTTCTCCTTCCAGACCTCACCGAGCAACGTGGCCTGATACTCATGCTCAAAAAGAGCACAGTACCTCTTGGGGTCCCCGCGATAGAGACCCTTGCTCGAGTCGCGATAGTCCTGCCGCATGCCATCGAGCAGCCTGGCGGCGGCTGCATCGACATCGGGATGGACCTCGCCGGCACGCATCGCCTCGACCACAGTCCTGATCGAGCGGTGGACTTTGTCGCCGGCCCACATCTGGCGGGTCTGGAGCTTCTTCAGAAGATAAGCCTCACGCACCCTCGGCGTCGCCGACCGGTCCCACCCACCCCAAGATCCGTAGTACTGGAAGAAGTACTTGCGCAGACACTCACGGAACACTTCGTCCCGCGTCTTCGACCAGCTCAGCTTGTTCTCGAGCATGCCCATCGTCGTTACCTCCCCTTGCCGCCAGCGCAATCCATGTGGCGCGCGAATCAAACCTCGCAATCGCGAGCACGACCAGACCCTGGCTATCAGCTCACCGCCCGTCTATCATAACCGCATCCGCAGCACGCTCGCGGATCCGTGAAGAAAAGAGGTATGTGATTCATGACATCCGAGGAACGCGGTCGTTTGATTGAAAGTTACGAGAACGCGCCGGCGGCGCTCGAGCAGGCCATCAACGGGCTCCCCGACGCTGAGTGGGATTTCAAGCCTGCGCCGGATCGGTGGAGCATTCGCGAGATCGTGTTTCACCTCACCGATGCCGACGTGAACGGCTATGTTCGGTGTCGCGCGGCGATCGCCGAGCCCGGTAAAACGATCATGGCCTACGATCAGGATCGCTGGACTCAATCCCTGAACCACGAGGGACGAAGCGTGAAGGACGCGCTGGAGCTTTTCCGTTTGATCCGCCGGACAACGGCGCGCCTTTTGAGGTCGCTCCCGGAGGAGTCATGGTCGCGCACGATCCACCATCCCGAGAGCGGTGTCATGACGCTGGGGAAATGGCTGGAAATCTACGAACGTCACCCGCGGAGCCACATCGATCAGATGCGAAAGCTGCACGATCAATATCGCCTCAGCCGGGGAGCCTAAGCTATCGACTGAGAGCCTGGGCTCGCTGCCGCGCCTGATCGGCGGTCAGGCTCCAGGCCGATTTGAGTGCCTCGCGCGCCCGCCTTCGAAGGTTCAGCGTTCCGTCCCTCTTCTCCCAGACGCCGACAGCCGCTGCGCTCATCCTGAGCAGCCGCCCCAGCTCAGTGCGATTCAGGGCGAGCCGCTTCCGCAGGGACGCGACATCGCCGCCGGTGATCGTCGCGGGCATGATCGGCACCGGCTCAGTGCGCCCCCTGCTTGCTGCGGTGCGACCGCGGCGCGGCGTGCTCTTCTTCGCCGTCTCGCGTTCGACTGCCGGCGCCACGACTGGTGTCTCCTTCTCGATCTCCACCCCGAACACATCCTCGAGATCGGCTTCCGCCAGCCGCCGTCTCCTGCCGACCTTGGTCGCCGCGGCCACGGCGGCCTCGGCCTCGCCCCCGATCAGCTCCTCGTGGTCCACACCGCGCAGCAGAAACAGGAGAGCCGGCTGTTGATCCAGTCGCGCGCCTACTCCATAGAGCACCGCGGCCACGTGCTTGCACATCGTGGCCCAGTCGGGGCACGAGCAATCCAGGTCCATCTCGCCCGGCTGAGGGAACAGGCCCGTGCGAGGTTCGGTGACAACGGACATGACGCCAGCGGAAAGCCGGCCCTGCAGGAGGTCGAGCAGTGAGGCGATCTGTCCGGTGCATCGCTCCTTGATACTCGTCCACGAGGCGGCTGGGAGCGCTCGAACTCCTATTTTGACCTTGTACAGCTCGCTCCCGCTGACCCGCGCCACGACCTCGCCTCGCCTGATCTCAAGGTGGCAGACGGATCTATTGCGCACGTAGGTCCGGCCGCGCGGGAGGCGATTGGCATAGTCGCTGAACTTCTCCAGGTGCATGCACCAGGAGCGTCCCCAGAAGGTCTGAGCGATTGCCCGGCCTGTGATCTCGACAGGCTGCACACTTTCACCCTTGCCTCGCAATTTGGCCATCTCGCGAGCCGCGAGGACACGTCTCTGGGCCACCGGTACATAGGGTCTCCACTCGTAATACACGATTCCTCCCCTTACCTCAGACTGTCGCGCGGTCGATGTCGAGAGCGACCGTCGCCAGCAGCCGTTCGTTGCTCATCTCGGTCAGCAGCGCTTCGCCGCCTCCCTCCAGAATGTCCCGCGCCAACGCTGTCTTCTCCTCAATCAGCGCGTCGATTTTCTCCTCGACGGTCCCCTGACACACGAGCTTGTGCACGAGCACGTTTCGCTTCTGCCCGATCCGGAAGGCCCGGTCCGTCGCCTGATTTTCGACAGCCGGGTTCCACCATCGGTCGAAGTGGATCACGTGCGAGGCCGCTGTGAGGTTCAGGCCCGTCCCGCCGGCTTTGAGCGAGAGCACGAAGAACGGCGGCCCATCCTCGTCCTGGAAGGCGTCGACGAGACCCTGCCGCTTCTTCACCGGCGTCTGGCCGTGCAGCACCAGCCCCGGCCGTCCGAACACCCCCGCCAGGAACGCGGCCAGCGGCTCGGTCATCTCACGGAACTGCGTGAAGATGAGAGCCTTCTCCTGTCGCGATGCGATCTCCTCGCTGAGCTCGGCGAGGCGCGCAAACTTGCCGCTCTCCTCCGGTTCGTAGCGCCCGTCGCCGCGCACCTGAGCGGGGTGGTTGCATATCTGCTTGAGACGAAGGAGGTATGCCAGGATCAGGCCCCGCCTCTGGATTCCGTCAGAGGTCTCGAGTGCAATCGCGAGCTCATTCACCGCCGCCTCGTAGAAGACGGCCTGACTCTTCCTCAAGCCGCAGAACGCGCGCACCTCGGTCTTGTCCGGCAGATCAGCGATGACGCTACGATCGGTCTTCAGCCTTCTGAGGATGTACGGCCGGACGAGGTTTCGGAGTGGCGCATAGCGCGGACCATCCCCTTGCTCGAGCTCTTTGACGAAATCCTTGAATCGGGCGGCGGTGCCGAGCAGCCCCGGGCAGAGGAAATCGAAAAGCGACCAGAGGTCCGAAAGGCGGTTCTCCACGGGTGTCCCAGTCAAAGCGACCCGGGCTCGGGCTTTCAGCTTTTTCACGGCGCGGGTCTGGCGGGTGGATGGGTTCTTTATGGCCTGAGCTTCGTCGAGCGCGACGAGCCGCCAATCGATGCTTTCCAGCCAGGGCTGGCGCGGGAGCATGCCGTAGGTCGTGAGCACCATGTCGGCGCCCGCGATTCGCGATGAATCCGCGGCGATGACATCGATCTCGTGAGCGGGTGTGAGCGCCGGATGGAGAAACCACGCGCGCAGAGACGGCGCGAACCGGTCGATCTCCGCCTTCCAGTTGGACAGGAGCGAGGCTGGCAGGATGAGCAATGCTGGTCCGGATTCCTTGTCGTCTCGCATCGCGAGGAGAAGAGCCAGGAGCTGGATGGTTTTCCCGAGACCCATGTCGTCGGCCAGGCATGCACCCAGACGAAGCTGGCCGAGGAGCCGCAGCCAGTGGACGCCAGACTCCTGGTAGGGGCGCAGCGTCGTTCGAAGCCCGCGCGCAGCCCAGTCGTCCGTCGCCCCGCCCGGGGCGCGAAGTCGATCGAGAACATCTCCGAGCCAACGGCCGGCTTCGAGGTGCGACCAGGCACGGTGCTCGTCGCGTGCCTCGTCCGCGGCCAGATCCGACGGAGCGCCCGCGAGCAGTCGCATCCCCTCGACGAACGTAATCCCGCCCTCCGCCACCGTGGCTTCAACCTGACGCCAGTGCGCCAGCGCCTCCTGCAGGCGCTGCCTGTCGACCTCGACCCACTGCCCCTTGAGCATGACGAGACCGTCGGCGCCCGCGAGCAGAGCCTTCCACTCCTGATCGGTCAGCGCGTCGCCGCCCACCGCGACCTGGACGTTGAAATCGAGCAACGCATCGCGGCCGAGGGCTGGCCGGGGTGAAGAGCCGATCCGCACAGTCACAGTAGGCCGGCTCTTCCTGGCCCACCAGTCGGGGACGCGTACGAGCACACCGTTCGCTTCGTACAGAGGGATTTCCTGGAGGAAGCCATAGGCCTCGGGGGGGGTCCATTCGAGCGGATGGTAGATGTCGCCGGAGTCGACGAGCTCGCGGATGAGCGCGCTCTTGCCGGCCACCTGGTTGATCGGCGTGAGCAGGTGGACGAGCGCTTTGCGATTGCGCTCACCGGCGAATTCCTGCAGCGCGCGGCTGAGCGGCTGGTAGCGGACGCGCGCCCCGACGGAAACTCCGGGAGCGTATGTGGCGAGGAACGCGAATGGATAGTCCGGGTTCTTCTTGTTTTCCGCCAGGTGAAAGCAGACGCGGCCGACCTGGTGCCACAGCGGCGCACGTGCCTTGAGGAAGGCCTCCAGCCCGCCGGCGCACGACCCGGCTTCACGGCGGACCCAGGCATCGAGCGATTCCCAAAGGCGGCCGATCAGCTCCGGCGTGAGGTATTCCCCGCCGGCCATCGGTGGCATGCCGAGCACCATGCGCGCGATGTCGGCGTCGGAGGGAGGCGGGACCGCTTCCATCGCGCCGGCGCCGGCCGGTGAGTGGCAGCGGTCGGTCATGTAGCGGCAGGCGAAGTCCCGCCAGTACGCGAGCACAGGCGGCAGCCCGCCGCTGATGCTCTGCGCAGCGAGCGCGAAGAGCCCCGCGGACGCGTCATGGCGAAACGCAGCGGCAACTCGATCCAACGGCGACGAGGTGCCGGCCTGCGAGGAGGCACCTTCCTCCTGCGCGAGTCGCAAGTTACCTGAAGGTGTCAGGATCAGGGACCAGAGCATCACACGCTTCGTGCATCAACATTCCGTGCGGAAGCATCCTACGGAAAGAATGTCCGCGGTTCAAGCCGGTGTCAGAACGAGTTTGCGAGCGAGGAACTGAGGGCGCTCGCCGGTCTGTGGGCAGGCAGACCAAGCGTGATGTCAGCTCGGTGATCCCATGCCTGAGATCGTTGTTTCCGGGGCTTGGCAGGAAGGACGTGCCGCGTCTCCGGAGTCGCGGGCGCACCTATCTACGATAGTAGTAAAAACGAAGTGTTTAGGTTGCCCGACTCAGGAGGGCAGGCAATTCCCTGGGGGACCGACTTCTTGTCTGAGACACACCAAAGCTCTTGGAACCTTAAACTTGAAACTTTGAACTCCAGGAGGTGGTGCCGGGGGAGGGAATTGAACCCCCCACGCAGGGATTTTCAGTCCCTCGCTCTACCAACTGAGCTACCCCGGCTCAGGGGGGCCTATTCTTTCCGCAAACGATGCATGTGTCAAGATTGGAGCACGGCCGCACCGGCAGGAATCAGCGTACCGGGAGAGTCCAATCTACGCCAGCAGTGTGCCGCGCATGACGGTGACGGCGTGGCCCGAGAGGAGCACGCGGTCGCCGCGGAGGCTCACGCGCACCACCCCTCCGCGCGCCGAGGCCTGGTAAGCGACGAAGTCCTGTTTGCCGAGCCGTGGTGCCCAGAACGGCCCCAGGCAGCAGTGCGCGGAACCGGTGACCGGATCTTCGTTGATCCCGGAGCCCGGCGCGAAGAAGCGCGAAACGAAATCGTACTGCGGTGAGGCCGAGCGGCTGGTCACGATGACACCCCGCGCCGAGACGCCTGCCAGCTGCGTGAAGTTTGGCTTCGCATTCCTCACGATCTCATCGGAGGCAACCAGCACGAGAAAGTCGAACTCGTTCTTGCCGACGTAGGCAGCGCTGACGCCGAGCGCATCGAGCAGGCCCGGTGGTGGCGTGGCTTCGTGTTCGCGTTTCTCCGGAAAATCGAGCAGGATCCAGGCGCCGTCGCGAGTGGCCTTGAGCAGGCCGCTTCGTGTGTGGAAGCGGATCTCCTGGCCCGCGGCCACATGGCCGTCCTCCCACAGCACGTGTGCGCTGGCGAGAGTCGCATGGCCGCACAGATCCACTTCGACCTCGGGCGTGAACCATCGAAGCCCGAACCCATCCTCGCGCCGCAGCAGGAACGCAGTTTCCGACAGGTTCATCTCCCTGGCGACATCCTGCATCCACTCGGCGTTTCGCGGCTCGGGCAGGACGCAGACGGCGGCCGGATTTCCGGCGAACGGCTTCTCTGTAAAAGCGTCGACCTGCACAACGGGTAGGCTCATTCCTCTCCCTCCCTTCCACCACTCAAATGGTACAGCTTTTCGGGTTGCGCGTGGAGCATCCTGTAGACCCAAAGTATGGAGAGTGCGGCGAGGAGGTGCTTCAGCGTGTGGCCGCTCACGATCTCGCCGACCGCATAGATCTGCCTGTCGAGCACCTCGGCCACTTTCGCGAGGACGTACCAACCGAGGACGCCGCCCAGGTCCTTGAGGCGCGGAAACGGTCCCGCAAAGAGGATCAGGATGAGGGGTATGAGCACCATGGGATAGAACTGGACCAGGGCGTAGAAGCGCAGATCACCGACGCCTCCTGCCCGCTCGCCCCATCCCCAGACGAAAACGCTGAGAGCTCCGATGATCAGCAGTGGCCCAAGCAGCATGCGTCCGGCACGTTCCCCGATGCGCGCCGAGATGATCCCGGTCACGAGCGACATGAAGGCGATGGTCATCGGGAGCCGGTCCCAGATGAGGGTCGAGTTATTCGGGGTGAGATGGTACCAGGTCGACCCGAGCGCGGTCAGGAGGACGCCGTAGAAGACCAGCATCCAGGGCACGCGATCGGCGGACGTGTCAACGCGGCCGGGCCGCCGCATGAGGAGATCGATTCCGAGCGCAGCGACGATCAGAAGTGCCAGGTTCGAGACGACGTTGAGGCAGTTGGGGATTCCGAGAAGAGCGCGCGCGTCAGCCAGGTTGTGGTAACCCGGGTCCTGATGGATCGGCGGCACCAGCAGGAGCGCCCCGCAGGCCAGTGCAGTCACGGCGAGGATCACCACGGCCCGCCGATCCGTCCGTCGCTCGCTCGGCATCGATCCCTCCAGCGCGAATCTCAGTGCTGAAACGCATACGAGACCTTGAGGAAGAGCTCGCGCCCGGCAGGCTCGAGCACCTCCCTCTCCGTCAACACCCTGTTGTCACCGTAGCCGACGAAAAGAACCGTCTGCCAGTTGAGCTTATACGAGAACAGAGCCGATCCCGCAAACGATCCGCCTGTCTGCGGCACCTCGAATTCGTACAGATCCGGATCTCGATCGACGCGGAAGTACTCTCCGATAAGGCGCAGGAGCGCTCGCGACGTGAAGTTGTATGTCGCCTTCAGGCGCTCGATCCGCGCCGTGAAGAGCCGCCCGCTTCGACCTGCCGCGCCGTCGACATTCAACCATTGTTGCGATCCGTTGATCTCCAGTTGCAGATGATCGGTCGGTTTGATCGTGCCGAACAGGTCGATCTGGCCGCCCCTGCCCACACGACGGTGCGCGAAATCCACGTCCTCTCCCAGCCACCCGTTCAGGCCGACTCGCGAAATCCGTTGCGATGGATCCACCTGGGCGAAGAAAGCGACGTTGGTGATCTCCAGGAGCTTCTCATCGACCCGCACCTGCTCCTTGAGGAACACATCGACTTCACCGACCAGATTCTTGCGCCCCTGGAACTGGACTCCCGGAAATGTCCGCCGCGAGATGACCGCTCCGTGGGAATCGGTGAGGAACCGCACGACCGCCAGGGTCTGGATACGGTTGAAGAGACCCTTCGGATAGAAAGTGTATCCCAGGAAGACTCGCTGCATCCTGTACCCCACCTGCGGCACGAAGCCGTTGTCGGCCCGAAAATCGTCGCCGAAGTTCTCGTGGGTGATCCGCCATACCCACCGTTCGCTCGTGTGGAGCCACATCACCTGCAGCGCGGCCGAGGTGAGCCGCCGCCCGTCCCACCGCGGATCCGCCTCCGGCATGTCGGGCGTCCGCGTATCGGAGATCAAGAGCTGACCGGTGATCTGATCGGTGCCGCTCGGACGGAACTGGAAGTCAGGACCGAAGACACGGTTGTATCCTCCGCCGTCGATTTCGCGATCCGAGAAGAGCACGCCACCGAATGAGTCGCCGAAGTCCTGGCGGAGGCGCCCGATGGTGACGAAAGAACGGAAGTCCTGGGGTGCGAAATCCGAGAAGGTTGCCCCCGGAAGGATCACGCTGCCGCCGCCCCGGTCCTCCGAGGACAGCACCGTGTAGCTCGAAGATGAGAACTTCCCGGTCGCCCGGACACCCCAGCGGGGGGACGTGATCGTCCTCGTGTAGACAGCCAGGATCGGCATATCGAATAGATCGACGCTCTCCAGGAAGAAGGGCCTCTTCTCTGGGAAGAACAGCGCGAAGCGGTTGTTGACGGCGATCTGGCCGACGTCGGATTCGACCTGCGAGAAGTCGGGGTTCACGGCTCCATCGATCGCCGTGTTCGCGTTCGGGGTCCATTTCACGTCGATCCCGCCATCGCCCTCGATCGGCTCGTTGACGAAGGCGCTTCCGAGCCCTGCCCGCGGGTGTCCTGACTCCCTCGCGCTCGCGTATGGCGCCGCTACCAAGTTCCCCCCCGACGGCAAGCCGGTGAGGCCCGTCAATTTGATGCTGCGGCAGATCCAGCAATTCGAGCCGCGCGGAATAGTGCTGCTGTGGATCATGTAACGGAACTGACGGGGGTAGTTGCGCCAGATGAGGATCCCCCAGCTCTGTGTTTCGGCCTTCGGGTATCGCAGCGACGAGAACGGAATGCGAAGCTCCGCTGTCCACCCCGTCTCCGTGACGCGCGCCGCGGTATCATAGAAGAAGTCCGGAGAGAAATCCTCGTTCCCGTTGGCATCGTTGTACATCGCGTCTCCCTGGATGCCTCGCGGATTGACGCGGAACTCGATCGCCGATCTCCGGTCGTTCCTCGTGTCCAGGAAAATGGCGACGTTGTCGTCCGTTCCGATCACATTGTCACGGTCGACATAGGGAGCTCGGATCTTGCTGGGCTCGGGATCCTCACACAGCAGTCCGATATAGAAGCTCTTCTCATCGTACGTCACATACGCTATCGTCTTGACGGTCGGAGGCACGTTTTCGCCCGGACTCGTCTCGTAGAAAGTGTCGATGACCGCTGCTTCCCGCCAGGCCGGATCGGCGAGGTCGCCGTCGATCGAAAGAGAGGTGGTGGCCTTCGGCACCGCAATGCTCGGTTGGGTATCCTGGCCCGCCGCCAGGCTGCAGATGATGAGAGGGAGGGCCATGCTCGCTCTCCACATTCGTGTCATAGCCTTCATCTATCCTCCCTGCGGGGTGAGAAAACACGCATTCCCGCTTTTACCTTTATACGCGGGCCGCTCGAGCGAAGTTCCACGTCAAACCGAATCCAGGAATGATGAAACAAAAGCCCGAGAGATCGTGTACGATACAGCGCGTTCGAAGTATTTGGCCGGGAGGAGAAGATGAGAAAGACGCTGGGGTTGGGATTTGCGACTGCTCTGCTCGTGAGCGCCACGGTTTCCGCCGAAACACATCCATTTTCCGTCCACGACATGCTCGCCATGGACCGCATTTCCGATCCGCGTGTGTCGCCGAGCGGCCAGTTGGTGGCGTTCACAGTGCGGGTCACCGATCTGGATGCCAACAAAGGGCGCACCGACATCTATCTCGCGTCGGTTGATGGATCGTGGGTCCGGAGAATTACGACGAGCGATGCGAGCGACACGCAGGCGCGCTGGTCCCCCGACGGCCAGGCCCTCTACTTCGTCTCGACGCGGTCGGGATCCTCGCAGGTCTGGCGCATCGCGAGCGGCGGCGGCGAGGCCGAGCAGGTTACGAAGCTCCCGCTCGACGTCGATGCCCTCGAAGTTTCTCCCACCGGCAAGTTTCTTGTGATCGCGATGCCTGTTTTTCCAGGCAAGAGCGTGGACGAGACAAAGGCTGCGATGGACGAGAAAGAAAAGACGAAGGCGACCGGCATGCTCTTCGATCACCTCTTCGTCCGCCACTGGGATACGTGGGCTGACGGAACGCGCAACCATATCTTCGCCTACGACCTCACTGCCGGCAAAGCAACCGATCTGATGCCCGCTATGGACGCAGACTGCCCCGGGAAACCATTCGGCGGCAGCGAGGATTTTTCAATCTCGCCGGACGGCAAGACGATCGTTTTTTCGGCGAGGGACGCCGGACGCGAAGAAGCTTGGTCTACCAACCTTGATATCTTCAGCGTTCCGAGCGACGCGAGCGCTGCGCCAACGAAGCTGACGACGAACCCGGCTACGGACGCCCAACCGCGGTTCTCTCCCGACGGCGCGACGCTCGCCTATCTCGCCATGGACCGCGCGGGGTACGAAGCCGACCGATATCGCATCGTGCTTCGCGATTGGGCGACCGGCTCCGAGCGGTCGATCGATCTCCGTGCTGACGCGACGCTGCGCGGCGACCGCTCGCCTGCGGAATACACGTGGTCTGCGGACAACAGGGAGATTTACTGCACAGCCGATCACATCGGCCAGCACTCGCTTTTCGCCGTGGACATTGCGAACGGCAAGGCGCGGATCGTCGTGAACGACGGCCAGATCGCGTCGCCGCAGCCGGTAACAGGCGGGCGCATTCTCTACAGCATGAACTCGCTGCTCGGCCCCGCCGAGCTCTATTCAATCGGCGCCGACGACAAGGACATCAGATCAGTGACGACTCTCAACTCGGCCAAGGTCGCCTCAGCACGCTTCGGCAAGCCGGAACAGTTCAGCTTCAGAGGCGCCAAGGGCGACACGGTCTACGGATACATCGTCCATCCTGCCGATTTCGATGCGACGAAGAAATATCCCGTTGCGTTCCTGATCCACGGCGGACCACAGGGGTCATTCGGCAATGATTTTCACTACCGCTGGAACCCCCAGGCCTACGCGGGTGCCGGTTATGCCGCGGTGATGATCGATTTCCACGGCTCGACCGGTTACGGCCAGGCATTCACCGACGCGATCACCGGCGACTGGGGCGGGGCGCCCTACCAGGACTTGATGCTCGGACTCGATGCTGCCATCAAGAAGTATCCGTTCCTCGACGGCACGCGCGTCGGCGCGCTCGGTGCTTCCTTCGGCGGCTACATGGTCAACTGGGTTGCCGGCATGGCGCCCACCCGCTTCAAAGCTCTCGTCTGCCACGACGGGAACCTCGACGAGCGCATGGCCTACTTCGACACCGAGGAGCTCTGGTTCCCAGAGTGGGATCACGCCGGGATGCCGTGGACGAACCCTCTGGGGTACTCGAAGCATAACCCGATCGATCTCGTGAAGAACTGGAAGACCCCGATGCTCGTCGTCCACGGCGGCAAGGACTACCGCGTCGTCGATACCCAGGGATTGTCCACATTCAACGCGCTGCAGAGGCGCGGTATCCCGTCGAAACTGCTCTATTTCCCCGACGAGAACCACTGGGTGCTGAAGCCTCACAATTCGATTCTCTGGCACAACACCGTGATCGGGTGGCTCGACCAGTGGCTGAAATAGGGAGCCTTTATCCATTAGCTTTTGGGCCGGACGGGGTGGGGAGCCGTGGGCGCATGGGCGAGGGTGTCTCAGTCTGGCCAACTCCGTAGATCGGTGCGCTCGAAAACCCATTCGGGCGTAACTAGCTCGTGCCGATCGGTTTCGGAGGAGTACCAGGGGCTGAGAGCCGGATCGGCCGGGTTACGGAGAATGTGGATCTCCTGGGCCGGCATGTAGCTTTGAGCCAGGAGAAAGACCCTGCGCCCCGTAGCGGGCTGGACGGCGATGTCCACGACGATCGCGGCGTGACCCGGAAACCCTCCGTGCACAAAAACGTCACCGGGACTCATGCCCGAGAGATCCCGGAGAGGAGCGAGCTCACGGGCGAGGCTGAAAGTGCCGGCGTAGGTGAAGACGAAATCGAGGTATGATCGAAGACTGCGATAGGAACCGTCGAACGAGCCGGTGCGTTTCCACACGACACCCGAATCGGTGACAAACGGGCGATTGCCGCTCCGCCATCGGGCGAAGTCGGCACGGTCGCCGCTCGTCAATTGGAACGTGATATCGCCGGCGCGACCGCTGGCGAAGAGGTATTCGGCGCGAAGGCGCATCACGGCGTCGGCGCATTGCTGGAGATCCCGCGGGCCGACGTCGACGTCCAACACCGCGACATGGGCATGCTGATTGGACTTGCGGGTGCCGTCGTAAAGCAGAACCGGCGGTGTGCCGGGTTTGACGGGGAGGCCGCGGAGCCAGCTGCCGAAGGCGTTCTCTGTTCGCGGCATGCGGACGAATCCCGCTGGCGGGGCGATCCGTTGGTCCAGCCGAAGTGACAAGGTTGGAACAGCTCCGTGCTCGCTACACCATGAATACGGCAGCGCCGCAGTGGCCGGCGGCAGTGTGGTTGCATACACAATCGTCCCGGAGACGGCCCATTGTGATGCCGCCGATACGAGGCGCGCCAAGCTCCCGGCCCTTCGTCGCATCGAAAGATCGAAACGCGTCTCCGTGGTCATGCTCTCGACTCGACTGATAGAACGCACGGGCCACATCGGAGGATTTCAGGCTGCTTTGCGATCGAGGACGTCGTATGCCAGAGAGCGACGCGCGCCGACCCGAGAGGGAGGACGAGGTGGCGATTCGGTTGAATGCTGGAAGAATCTGCGTAGTCTGCGAAATCTGCGGTTTCGCCCGGACCGGACTCGCCCGAATCGGCGCCTCGACTTCGCGGCAGCCCTGCTTCATCCCCGAATTGACCATCGCAAGTGCTGCTGCTATCCTCCCGTCCGTGGAAAAGCCCGCTCAGCGGTGGCCGGACGATCCCCGTTGGGGGACTGGGTCCTCAGGGCCTCGTACGCCGTCAATCGCGATGAGTTGACGGTCCAGTCAGTGGTCCGGTTGTGGTCGCTGGCGCGGTTCAGAAAGGCGCGTGGCGTCCGCCTGTTCGAACGGAGATCTCGAGTGGCGTGATGGGGCGTGCATGACGGTCCTCCGGGGACTCGCTAAAGCGACAAACGCTGTGCTGGGCCACCTCTGTCGGCTCCAGATCGTCCGCTCAGCCGAGATTGAAGCACTGCGGCGGCGGCATGAAACTCTTCTGAAGCCTACGTACCGTCCGTCGCGCATTCCCGATGATGCCGCTCGATACTTACGCCCCGACAACCCGAGGCTGATCGAGCTCAGACGAAGGTACCGCGACTCTCCCGCATCCCGGCTTGACCATTCGGTCTGGACGCGACAGCACGTGGATTGGGGGATCGATCTGCAGTTTTTCCGGGGAGACAACGCGTTCGTGCATCAAGTCCGGGGCGGATATGCTGAGGCCGCCTATCTCTTGACAGCCTCGTACGTACAGAATGCCGACAAGCTCGAGCTTCTGCGAGCGCTGGCCGAGGACGATCTTTTCGGAATCTATTCATTCAGTTTCAATGATCAGATGACCATCAGTCGAGACCTGCTCGATTCAATCCTCGAGATCAATTTTCTCGAGCAAGCGCTCGGCGTCTCGAATCAACCCGGAATCAACGTGCTCGACATCGGAGCCGGCTATGGCCGGTTCGCACACCGGCTCGTGACTGCGTTTCCTCAGATGGGCAAGGTGTTTTGCACCGACGTCGTCCCGGAGTCGACCTTTATCGCCGAGTTCTATCTTCGCTATCGTGGCGTTGATCGGAGGGCGATCGTCGTGCCGGCAGATGAGATCGAAGCCCTGTTTGCGTCTGAGAAGATCGACCTGGCGGTGAATGTGCACAGCTTCTCCGAGTGCACGATGGCAGGCGTCTGCTGGTGGCTTGATCTGCTCCGAAGACATGCGGTTCGTCATCTGATGATCGTGCCGAACGCTGACGATCACGGGGGAGAGAGGCTTTTGACGACGGAGGGGGATGGCGCGCGTGTGGATTTTCGGCCTGCGTTGGAGTCCCGTGGCTACAGGCACGTCATCAAGCAGGCGAAGTACCTCGATTCCCGCGTCCAGGAGCATGGTGTCTCGCCGACGCAGCACTATCTGTTCGAGCTTCAGGCGAGGGGCCAAGCTGTTCTGCCCAGCTCCGACAATCCCTTGGTCTACGTCGTCGTGCTAAGCTGGAACCGCTCTGCCACCACACTCAAATGTCTCGAATCCGCTACCCGCAGCCGCTATCCGAATGCTCGAGTGGTTGCAGTCGACAATGCTTCGACGGATGACACTGTGGAACGGATCCGGGAGGCGTTTCCTGATATCCCTCTCGTCGTAAACACGGCCAACCTTGGGTACGCCGAAGGCAACAACGTGGGAATACGGTACGCACTGGAGCGAGGAGCCGAATACGTGCTGGTCCTCAACGATGACGTCGTCGTCGAGCCGGACGCCATCGGTTTCATGGTGGCGTCGGCGGATTCAGGCGTGGCCGCGGTCGGCTGCAAGGTGCGCGTCTTGGAGATGCCGGATCGTTTGTGGGCAGCCGGCAATCCCAATTTCGGGTGCGCTGAGCCTCTGCCGAAAGATGACGGGCGATTCGACACACCTCGCGATCTGGACTAC
The DNA here is from genome assembly GCA_016191015.1 of Acidobacteriota bacterium. Lineage (GTDB taxonomy): Bacteria > Acidobacteriota > CAIWXX01 > CAIWXX01 > CAIWXX01 > JACPPM01. The sequence continues at coordinate 16,934 of JACPPM010000084.1, forward strand.
GCCGTCGGTTGTTGCATCCTCCTTCGGGCGAGTGTTCTTCGGGAGATCGGGCATTTCGACCCGGCGTATTTCCTCGAGTTCGAAGAGGCTGACTGGTGTTCTCGTGCGCGGAAGGCGGGCCACAGGATTGTTTACGAACCACGAGCTGTGGTTTACCACAAGCAATCCGTGTCCTTCACCGGCAATCGTTCGCCCGCCTATCACTACCTCTTCGCGCGCAATCGGCTGCTCTTCTGGGAGCGTACCGATGTCATGGTCCGAGGGCGCCCCCGCGCGCTCTACGGGTTCTTCTCATGGCTGGCCGAGCTTCGGCTCATTCTGCGCACTGGGAGATCCAAGCTGCGACGCATTTCGGCCGCCTCGCGCGGAGTCGTCGACTATTTTCGCGGGCGCTTCGGGGCTCCGCCGCCAAACCTCTGATCGTGGGCGAATCGGGTTCGTCGTCGTCGATCAGCGTCGTTGTTCCGACTCGGAATCACCGCGCACCACGCTTGACAAGTGCAGCCGGAAGTCCTACTTTCAGCGCGTGTTTCAGCCTCATCTCGCCACGAATCTCGCGTCGGAGCCCCGTTCCGGCGCCGCTCGCGGAAGGGCGACAGCCGGACGCGAGGGGATTGGATCAAGGCTCGACGACAATCCCGAGCGCCCTATTTCGTAGGATGACCGGACACGAGATGATGGCTGCTTCCCTTCCGCGAGATGTCCTGTTGATACCCGAATGACCCGAATGAATCCGAGAACCTTCATGCTCGTCAACGGATCATGCCATCGGCGCCAGGAGGAAATCGCCGTGGTCAGGAGATTCCTCCTTCTGAACGAATGGAGCGAGGACGACAATGTCGACCGCGCCGACCTGGTCATACTCTTTGCCTGTGGCGCGTTTCGTCTCAATGTCGATGAGATGGCGCTGAAGATCACCGACATTTGTAGCAGGCTCAAGCACGGCGCAGAGCTCCTCGTCGGTGGCTGCTTGCCACTCACTGATCGCGAGAACTTGAAGAAGATTTTCACCGGAAAGACGATCACATACACCGATTGCGCCGCGCTCGATATGCTCCCTGGCGCTGAAAGACGGTTCGAAACACTGCCCAAGGTATACGGCGACCACGCATCCTGCCCGCCGCTCGTCGTTCCGGGCCTGCCAAAGGTACGCACTCTCCGCCTGAACAAGCTGCCGTTGAGGCTCACGCGGCGATTGCTGCGCTACTTGCCGACACCGCCGCTGAGGAAAATCGTTTCCAGGCTCAGGGGAGACGAGCGGATGGAAATCAGCATCGCCGCCGGCTGTTCACGAACGTGCCCTTATTGTGCGAAGAGATTCGCCCGCGGCAGCGTGAGGAGCAAGCCGGTCGATCTCATCCTGCAGCGAATCGCCGAAGGGACAATGCAGGGGTACCAGAGATTCGATCTCTATGCCGATTCAATCGGCGACTACGGGCAGGATCTGGGCACCGACTTCGGGACGCTCCTCGACAAGATCGCAGACTGCGACGCACACATCAGCATCGGAATCCACGATCTCCATCCCCAGGACTTCGTTCGGTACTACGAGAGAATCATCGGCTTGTGCGCGGCGGGCAAGGTGCATTTCCTCTACGTCATCACAGAATCGGGGAATGAACGGGTCCTGGAATCAATGCATCGAGGGATCGATACCTTCGATCTGGTTCAAAAGCTCCTGGCCGTTCGCACCTACAAGGGCGTCTTCCTACAGACAGCCATCATTGTGGGATACCCGGGCGAAGCGGATCACGAGTTCGAGGACACTGTGGCTCTCCTCAACAAGGTCGATTTCGACACTGTGTACGTCCATTGTTATTGTGACATGCCGAATACGGAATCCTCCCGGCTCGACGGCAAGATCTCCCATGAGACCATGTCGAGACGACTACGCCAGATAGCCGCTGCCGGAATCAAACACAGCGTGAGCGAGGCCCGGCGCGAGTGCGATCACGCATTCGGGTCAGGCCCGATCGGGTGATTGATGTGGAACAGCGTTCCAAGAGACCAGTCACGGTCCCGCCGCTCTGCTCTGGAGGGCACATGAGGTCCTTTCACCTTCTTGACAAATCGTGCGATCGCCGGCGGGAGGAAGTATCCATGGTGCGAAGGTTCTTCCTCGTGAACGGCTGGACAGAGGCCGCCAGCGAAGAGAAGGCGGACTGTGTCATTCTGTTCACCTGCGCGGAAATGCGGTACAAAGTGGTCAACATGACCAAGGAAGTGGAGAGGCTCTCGGGTCGGATCGCTCCGAATTCGGAATTGATTGTGGGAAGTTGCTTACCGAAGACCAACAAGGAGGCCCTGGCCAAGGTATTTCAGGGCCGGACAATCACTCCCACCGATTTCAGCGCACTCAACGCCCTGCCCGACATCACGATCAAGATCGAGGACATGCCGCCGATCTTCGGCAGGAATGCTGCGTTCGAGCCCTTCGACGAGCGACGTCCTCGGGGTGGTGGAGACATCACCGCGCTGTCCAGGCTCTCACACTGGGCCTCCGGATTCGTGCATCGCCACTTTCCCATCCCTGGCTCGCAAGACATGGCGGCACGGCTCGCACGAACCAGGCGAATGGTCATCTATGTTTCTGCCGGCTGTGCCAAGAACTGCTCCTATTGTGCAATCCGTTTTGCTACTGGGCAGGTCAGGAGCAAGCCGCTGGACCTGGTGATGCAGAATATCTCCGAAGGACTCCGCCTGGGATACGGAGCTTTTGACCTTCTTTCCGACTCGATCGGCGGGTACGGCCTGGATCTGGGCACGAGCCTTGGCGAGCTCTTCGATCGAGTTCTGGCTCATCCCGGCCAGTTCACGGTCGCGATTTCCGATCTGCATCCCCAGGAGCTCATCAGATATTTCGGAAAGATTCTGTCCTTGTGCCAGGCCGGCAGGATTCATTACCTTTACGTGCCGGTCCAATCCGGAAACGAGCGGATTCTGCGAATGATGAATCGTCCGTGCGACGTGAAAGATCTCACGAACAAGCTCATGGCGATACGGAGTTTTGGCGGGGTCTTCTTGCGGACGGGCATCATGGTGGGATTTCCCGGGGAGACAGAGGCGGAGTTTGAGGAGAGTCTTGTCTTCTTGAAGACTATTGGATTCGATGACGTATTCGTGCACTACTACTGCGATATGCCGAACACCCACTCATCAACCCTGCCCGGTAAGCTGGACAAGGCCACCATGGCGGAGCGACTGAACAAGGTGAACCGTTCAGGCATCAGATACTGCGTCGAGGCCACTCGTCACGAGTGGGAAAGCAATCTTGTGATTTCATGAGCATGGAATTCCTGATCGTCGGCAAAGCGTGCGGTCACCGTCGAGAAGAAATATCGATGGTAAGGAAGTTCCTTCTGTCGAACGATTGGAACGAGGCGAGACGATTGCGCAGCGCAGATTTGGTGGTCTTCTTCGCGTGCGCAGGGGTCCGCTATATCGTGGACGAGAATGTGAAGAAGATCGTAGAAACCAACGAAAAGATGAAGCCCGGCGCCGAGTTGATCGTCGGAAGCTGTCTGCCGGCGATGGACAACGAAAGCTTACGAAGGGGGTTCAGAGGGAGAACGATCACTCCGACGGATTTTACCGCCTTGAATGATCTTCCCAACATCAAGGTACGGATCGAAGCGATGCCCAAGATGTGGGGGAGTGAAGCTGAATGCCAGCAGATCAACAGACCTCGGCTGATTGCCGCTGCGCGGATGTGGGCTGAGGACGCTGCCGCTGAGTGCATCAAGTTTGTCATTGAGAAGCGGCCCAGCCGGTTTCTGAAGCGCACCGCCTTCGAGCTCAAGAAGCGCAGCACTGTTGGGTTTTCAATCGCCGCAGGGTGCCCGGGAAAATGTTCCTATTGTGCGAGGCCTGCCGCGAGTGGAAGAGTACGGAGCAAGCCGCTGGATGTGGTCGTGGAGAATATCCGCAAGGGACTCAGCTTAGGCTACAGAGGGTTTGATCTATACGCGGACTCCATCGGCGCCTATGGCTCGGATCTCAACGTCAATTTTGGGGACTTGTTGGATCGAATCATGGAGATCGACGAGCGTTTCAGCATCGGTCTATTCGACCTTCATCCGCACCATTTCATCAGGTTTTTTGACCCGATCAAACGTCTGAGTCAAGCGGGGAAGCTCCATTTCCTCTATGTCGCCGTGCAATCGGGAAACGATCGGATTTTGAAACTGATGAGGCGGGCATGCGACGTGGAGGAACTGGCCACCAAGCTGGCCGAGATACGCCGGTACGAGCAGGTATTCATGCAGTCGGGCATTATCGCGGGGTTTCCCGGGGAGACGGATGAGGAGTTTGAGGATACACTCCGGCTGTTGAAGAGGATCAACTTTGACAATGTCTATGTTCATTGCTACTGCGACATGCCGCATACCGAAGCGTCCCGTCTGCCGACCAAGGTGGACAGGGATGCAATGTACCGCCGGCTTTTCGCAATCAAGCGCGCGGGCATCCATCATCTCGCTGCCGAGACCGAACATGAGTGGGAGACGACTCCGTTTCCCTGTTGATCAAGGCCGGCGCCCCGGTGCCCCACCGCTCAACCTCTGAACGTGGGTGAATCGGGCTCACCCCCATTCATGAGCGTCGTCATCCCGACGCATAATCGCCTCGTTCACTTGAAGCACACGCTAGGCTGCCTCGAAGCGCAGCACTATCCGGCCGGTTCGTACGAAGTGATCGTCGTCGATGACGGTTCTGATGACGAAACAGCGGGCTACCTGCGCGAGCTCGCGGGCGCGGGCCGTGTGCGCCTCGTGTCCCAGGCGCACGCTGGCCCCGGGGCCGCGCGCAATGCCGGGGTGAGGCTCGCGCGTGGGGAAGTTATTGCGCTCACGGATGATGATTGCCTTCCGGATCCCGAGTGGTTGGCCGCCCTAGCGGCAAGCTACACGTGCGCGGACGGCACTCCGCGTCTGGCTGTCGGAGGCCGGGTCGAAGAGAAGATCATCGACGGCCACTGGCTGCAGAGGTTCTACGCTTGTCGCGCCGAACGGCAGCAGGCACGGGCTCCCGGTGACCTCGGCCTACTGGATTCCGCAAATGCCGCCTGCGATCGTTCGACACTCCTGTCTGTCGGAGGTTTTCCGGAGATCCTCCCATTTCCCGGTCTTGAGGACATGGGTCTCAGTTTTCGATTGAAGGATGCGGGGTGCGAGATTCGCGCTAATCCCGATGCCGTTGTGTGGCACACGAACCGCACGAGTTTCAGCTCGATGATACGACAGGCGTTTGATCGAGGGCGAGGGGCCGGCGTGCTGATGCTGGAATACCCGCAGCACTTCGAAGACTCCCGGAGCGCGCGGCTGTGTGGGCGAGCACAGCAGAGGCTGGGTCGGTTGATCGCGCGTCTTCCTCGACCGATTCGGCCGCTTGCCGGCGCGTTCGTCGCATCAGCCGCCCATCTCCCCTTCGCCATTCTCCGATTCGGAATCTGGATTGGTCGCACTCTTCCCGCTCGCGCCTCCCACTACCGGCGGACGGCCGAATCGAGCCCGCGGTTTGTCTTCTATCTGTGTCTCGACTCGCTCTATTATGTCCTCTACCTGGCCGGTCAGGTGGCCGGCACCTTCGAACACGTCAGGAAGAGGTCGATAGAGTGAAGATCTTGTACGTGGCCGGCGACTTCCCGGCCGAACCTCTGAACGGATGCCACTGGTTCGCCTACAATCTGATCAATTACGTGGCTCGGTCCCACGAATGCCATCTGATCAGCCCTGGCGTACCGGGACAGATCGCACGCGCCCGCGAGTGGGAGCGATCCCTTCCGAACCTGCGCGTGATCGATGTTTCTCCACGTCAGCACCCCCACCTGGTGCGGGTGGCGAAAGCCACGAACTACTTCACCGATTTCCGGCTCCCCCGGCTCGTGCAGTGGATGACGCCCGGATTTACTCAGGCCATCCGAAGGGCGATTCGGGATATCTCCTACGATGTCGTCCATTTCACCGACATCACTCTCGTTTACTATCGCGACCTTGTCGGCCGGTTGCCCGTTGTCATTTCCGGGCCTGATCCCGCCTCGCTGCACCTTCAGAGAAACATCCTGTTCGAAACGTCGCTTCCAAAGCGTCTGAAGCTCGCGGTGACTGCGCGGGCCTATCGCAACATCGAACGGGCTCATCTACAGACGTTTTCGGAGGTTCACGTCGTCTCTGCGTCCGATGGTGAATATTTGAGACGAAACGCGGGGCTGGAAAACGTCTCAGTCATCAATCATGCCGTGGACCCGCGGTTCTTCGCACACCCTCTCGAACGAGAGCCCAGCACTCCGGGAGTCACACTCTTCAGTTCGGGGACCTTCTCGGTGCCATTCGTCCGGAGGCCTTTCATGAGCTTCTTCGACACGCACTGGGAGAGCATTCGGCAGGCTCACCCGTTGACTCGTTGGATCGTTGTCGGTCCCGGAGCTCCGCCCGACGCGAAGAGACGCCTCACACACGCCGCGGGCGTGGAGTACTACGAATGGATCAATGATTATGACGGCGCGCTCGCGCGATCCGACATCGCCCTTTTTCTCGATGGCAGCGGGACGGGCATGAAGACCAGGGTGCTTCAGGCCATGGCCGCCGGGAAGGCCGTCATCGGCACCCCGTTCGCGTTCGGAGGAATCGACATTGTGCATGGCGTCCACGGTTTCTTGGCTGACGAGCATGCATCCGTGTTGGCGGCGATCGGCGCGCTGCTCGAGTCGCCTCAACTGCGACGAGATATAGGCCAGGCCGCCAGGGACTTGGTTCGTGCGAGCTTTACCTTGGAGATCACGGGTCGGAGCTGGGAGGCTCTCTACGAGCGCGTGTCGCGGCAGTGCCGGGCGAGCTCCGAGATGGTGCCGCTCCAGCCAGGAGAGAACAGGGATAGCGCTGAGGTCTTGAATGGACGCTCTTGAGGGTGTTGGGGAGAGAGATCCGCACGCGGGCGCGGCTCACGTGCACGTCGAGCCCAGCCGGGGTTGGATTGCGCTGAAGCCGGGTGAGTTGTGGGAGTACAGGGAACTGCTCTACTTCCTCACATTGCGCGACATCAAAGTCCGGTACAAGCAGACAGCGTTGGGCGCGGCCTGGGCGATCATTCAGCCGTTCTTCACCATGCTGGTATTCAGCCTGTTCTTCGGCAGGCTGGCGGGCGTGCCGTCCGACGGCGTCCCCTACCCCATATTCGCCTACGTCGCCCTGCTGCCCTGGAACTACTTCGCTGGCTCGCTGGGACTGTCGGCCACGAGCGTGGTCAGCAGCGCGAATCTCATCAAGAAGGTGTACTTCCCGCGCCTCGTCGTACCGATCTCGGGAGTCCTGTCAGGCCTCCTTGATTTCGCAATCGCCTCTGTGGTGCTTCTGATGATGATGGCGTATTACGGAATCAGGCCGACTGCCGCGACGCTCCTCCTGCCTGGGTTCCTTCTCCTGGCGCTCGTCACAGCTCTGGGGATCGGGATGTGGCTCTCGGCTCTGAACGTCGAATTCCGGGATGTGCGTCATGCCGTGCCGTTCTTGACGCAATTCTGGATGTTTGCGACACCTGTGGCCTATCCGAGCAGCCTGCTCAGCGAGCCGTGGCGCTCCCTCTACGGCCTGAATCCGATGGTCGGCGTTGTCGAGGGATTCAGGTGGGCGCTTCTGGGCACAACCCCACCCGGGACCATGCTGGCGCTCTCGGTTCTCATCAGCGTGCTGATATTCGTGAGCGGCGCATACTATTTCCGGCGCATGGAAAAAACATTCGCCGATCTGGTGTGATGGTTCATGGGCGACACTGTGGTCCGGGTCGAGAACCTCGGCAAGCGATATCGAATCGGGGAACGACAGGCGCCGTACAAGACGCTGCGGGAGGCGCTTCATCGTGCGACGGCGAAACCGTGGCGCGTGGCCCGTTCGCTATGGGGCAGGGGGGATGGTGAGGCACGGCAGGATGAGATCTGGGCTCTCAGAGGTGTGTCGTTCGAAGTGAAGCGAGGAGAGGTCGTCGGCATCATCGGGCGCAATGGCGCGGGCAAGAGCACGCTGCTCAAGATCCTCTCCCGCATCACGGAGCCGACGGAGGGCTGCGCTGATCTCTACGGCCGGGTTGGTTCGTTCCTCGAGGTCGGCGCCGGGTTCCATCCAGAATTGACCGGCAGGGAAAACGTCTTCCTCAACGGCGCTATCCTGGGGATGAAGAAAGCGGAGATCGAGCGGAAGTTTGATGAGATCGTCGCATTCGCCGAGATTGACAGATTCATCGACACACCGGTGAAGCACTACTCCAGCGGCATGCACGTGCGACTGGCTTTCGCTGTCGCCGCCCACATGGAGCCCGAGATCCTGATGGTCGATGAGGTCCTGGCCGTCGGCGATCTCGCCTTCCAGAAGAAGTGCATCGGGAAGATGGGGGACGTGGCGAGGGGCGGTCGGACCGTCCTGTTCGTCAGCCACAACATGGTAGCGACCGCGGGACTTTGCGATTGGGGAATCGTGTTGGATGGAGGTCATGTCGCATGCACGGGATCGATCTCAGACGCGATTTCATACTACACGGCTCAATCGTCGTCGCCCGAAGAGGCTGCCGCATCGATCGATGACGTCGATCGGAATGGATTCCAGCTCCTCCATCATCTGGGGCGCGCCCAGATTGAGTGCCGCACGCCGATCCGTTTCACCTTCGAGATAGCCTGCCCTTTTGCGGTCCGAAATGCCACTGCCGGAATCATCCTCTCCGACGCCTTTGACAACCCCGTTTTGGGGACGAGCAGCAAGCTCCAACAGGTGCACGGGTCGGCGGCGAGCAAGCGTTGGCAGGTGACCTGTGATCTGGGAAATGTCCCGCTCAACAGTGGCTTCTACCATGTCTCCGTCTCGTTCGGAGACGAGTACAGGGATCATGCCCGTTTCGAGCGAGCCATCTCCTTCGTCGTCTTGCCGGGCGATCCATTCGGATTCGGCCTCAAAGTACCCAGGAGATGGGGTCACTTCTACTGGAGCGCCGATTGGGGAATCGCCGCGGTGGATGAGCCCCGCCCATCCTCTAGCCGTTAGCCTTTAGCCATTAGCTCCGAGCGGTCGACCGGCGCGAAATGCTGGATCGCGTTGTTTCCGGCCAATCAGCGGTAACCAAGAGCCGCGGTCCCATTCCGGGGCCAATAGCTAAGTACTTCAGTTCACAAGTTCGGCAACGTATCGGGACATCGCGGCGATATCCCTGCCGTGGAGAGAATTGAGGTAGACTGCCCGGGCAAATCAGCCACAGAAGGCACAGAAGGCGCAAAGGCACAAAGGGAATGTATGGAGGAGTTGTGATGAAGCAGCTTTCGCTGCCAGAAAATTGATTCTGTGATTTCTGTGCCTTTTGTGGTGAGATCTCTTCTCTTCCAGGTCATCACTGTCTACCTGACTTGGCAGCCGCAAATGGAGCAAGAATTACTTGGGCATCTATACGACGCCGTACTTATGCCGAGGGGTACTAAGCGCTCATGGCCACGAAGCAGCGAGCCGAGGGCAGGGGCGCCGACGCGATTCACATAGCTAAGGTGTGGTCCCGTGTTCCGTTCTCGCATTGACCGCCATCCGGTGATGAGCTAGCTTACTGCCTAAGGGCAGACTTCCATGACTTCAACGGTTCCGCGTCAATCGAGGCAAACGACAACGTCTCCAGCTCCGTGCACAGGTCGCTCCGAGAAGGGGCTCGTCGTCCGTGAGGGCCGAGTCTGCCGATGAGCCGGGCCGGCTTCCTCTGGGATTCTCTGAGCAACAACACCGGCGACCAGGCCGTCGGGCTGACGCTGATGCGGCTGGCGCGGCGCGCCGGGATGCAAGGGCTCGAACCAGTGTCGATTGGTGAGTCGCTTGCGGAGCGCTACGAGCTCCTGGTCATCGGCGGCGGCGAGCTGCTCCACCCACCGGGCCACCCCTTCTACGACCTCTTCCGCGTCCCCGGCGAGCACGTGCTCAACACCGTGGGCACGTACGGCGAGGTCGAGGCGAGCTATCTCTCGTCGTATCGGCTGATCACGGTGCGCTCGGCGGCCGACCGCGACAATCTGCGCGGGCTCGCGCGTGAGGCCCGGGTCGCTCCCTGCCTGAGCGTCCTGTTCGGAGAGATCGCCGAGGACCGGCCGGTGATGATGGGGCAGGACCCACTCTTGCTGCACCTGCATGCGGGGGTGTTCCTGCCGGGCACCGCCTCAGCGCTCGTCTCGCTTCTGCGCCGGTTGGAGCCCCCCGTCGCCATGCTGCCATTCACCCACCACAACTGCGACGGGGCCCTGCAAGCCGTCCTCGCCGCAGCCGCCGGCCTCCCGGCGCCCCTCGAGGTCGCCGGCCCGGACCAGGCGTTCGCCGCCATCCGGCGGGCGCGGGCGGTGATTGTCACGTCGCTGCACGCCGCGATCTTCGCGTACGTCGCGGGAGTGCCGTTCCTGGCGATGCCCTATTCGCCGAAGGTGCGGCACTTTCTGGCCGAGCGGGGACTCGAGCGACGGCTGCTCCCGGACATCCAGCGCCTGCCCGAGAAGCTCCATCTCCTTACCGCCGGCAGCGTCGACTGGCAGTCGAAGCTCGCAACGGATGTGGCGGCCGCGCGCGCGACCGCCACTGAGATCCTCGGCCTGGTCGAGGAGACACTGGCGCGGCCGGACGGTAGCCGGGTCGGGCTGGTTCACTGGACCGAGCCGACGCACCCTGAGCAGGCGCACGCGCAGGCGATCGGCCGCCACGCCGACTACGGTCGCCGCATGGCCCAGGTCGCGTCGGATGAGCTTGCCGGCCGGCACGCGTGGCGGCGATCGATCGCCTCGGCTGCCAGAATTTTGGCAAGATCCTTCCCCGCGATCCGACGGCTCGGTTGGGCACGGGCGTTGTGGCGGCGATGGACGGGCGCATACGGCATCTGAGGGAGGCGCCCGCGTGGAGCAGGAGAGCCACATGACGCAGACCGCCACGTCCGCTCTCCCGCTCGACGAACGTCTTGAGCGCGGCGAGCTTGTCGTTTTCGAGCGCTGTCCGTTCGCACTGCCCGCCGGCGAAGACCTCCGCTTCCTGCTCGCGCGCGAGCTCGACGGTGTCTCGAAGTCCATCACGCTTTTCCCCGCCTCAGGCCTGATGGGAGGCCATCGCCCCGAGTCGCGGGCCGAGGTGGCGCGCCTCAAAGGACTGCTCGCCGAATTCAACCGCGAAGCTACGGCCTGGCTGGCGCGCGCGCTGCCCCGCTACCACGCGGCGATGCGGCTCGGCCCCCTGCGCTTCCGGAATGTCGAAGAGCGCGGGCGGAACTACGATCCACGCCTCACCGGCGCTCTGCTTCACGTCGACGCCAACAGCGACCAGGCGGCCCTCGGGGACAGCTTCCTGCGCGTTTTCGTGAACATCAACCCCGAGCAGGTGCGTGAGTGGGTGACCTCAGAACAGCTCCCGGCGCTCCTCGACCGCTGGGGCGACCGCGTGCGCGAGCCGGGCGAGGGAGCGCCGGCGATGCCCACGCGGTTGCGCCTGCGCCTGGGCCGCGCACTCGGCATCGGGTTGCCCGCTGAGACCTCCTACGACCGCCTGATGATGCGCCTGCACTTCTTCGGCAAGACCGATCCATACCTGCAGGAGCAGGCGCCGAAGACAAGGTGGGTCTTTCAGCCCGGATCGGCCTGGCTTGTCTTCTCGGACATCGTCAGCCACGCGGTGGTGAGCGGACGGTACGCGATCGATCAGACCTACCTGACGCCCGCCGAAAGCTTCCGCGATATCGAACGCTCGGCCCGTGCAGCGATCGAGCGCTTCTGGGCAGGAAAGACGGCGACGCTGCCGATTTGAGCTCCGGCGCCAAGCCCGTCCCGCGGTCTGAAAACAGGCCTCACGCGAGCGACGAGGGTGGAGGAGTCACGGGAGGATGATCGGCGGCCATTGGGGGCGAATGATGCGCAGAGAGCGACATCGAGCCTCACGAGTCAAGACTACGGCAAAGCCCCGGAAACCGCAGATTTCACAGATTGACTCGCAGATGTCGCCGATTGCTTCGCGCCGACCCGAGAGTGAGGAGCAAGTTGCTCGTCGGTTGATTGCTGGAAGAATCGGCGTAGTCTGCGTGGAAATCTGCGCCATCTGCGGCTTCGCACGGAACGGCCTCGCCCGAGTCGGCGCCTCGACTTTGCCGCAGCCCTGCGTCACGAGTGAGCGAGCTTGACTCGTGGATACGCCTCGACTAAAGTAGTGCTGAACACTACAAGTGAGGTCGGCCAGTCATGAAAACCGTCACCGCCGCCGAGGCGAACCGCCGTTTCTCGAGCGTCCTGCGTGAAGCCGCTCGGGGCGAGGTCATCACCGTGGTGTCACGGGGCAGGCCTGTCGCAACCATCGGCCCTGTTCAGGCCGACCGCTCCTCGCGCAAGTCGGCCAAGGCCGCGCTCCTCAAACGGCTTCGGACTCAGCCCGTCGCGGGGCGGCGCACCTGGACCCGCGAAGAGCTCTACCAGCGCTGACGGTGCGGGTTGCGCTCGACACGAACATTCTCGCCTACGCCGAAGGTGTCGGGGACAAGGCCAGGTGCCACGCGGCTCGTAAGCTCATAGAGGAGCTTCCCGAAACTCTGGTTCTGTTGCCCGCCCAGACACTGGGAGAGCTCTATCGAGTCTTGACGGGTAAGGCACGATGGAATTGCGACGACACCCGACAGGCGATTCTCGGCTGGGCCGATTGCTTCCCGGTCGCCGATTCCACCTGGACGGCGTTCCAGTCGGCAGTGGATCTCTCGGTTGCCCATGGCCTGAGTGTCTGGGACGCGCTGATCATCTCGGTGGCGGCCGAGAATCGTTGCCGAATGCTCCTCAGCGAAGACATGCACGATGGCTTCACATGGCACGGCGTGATCGTGCTCAACCCTTTCGTGTCTCGCACGCATCCGTTGTTGGTGAGCCTTCTGGAAAGCGCCAAAGAGATGCCATGACTACGTGAAGGATCTCCGCCAGGACCTGTAGCCCAGGCTGGAGATCCTTCGTCACCGGGCTACGCCCGGCTCCTCAGGATGACGTCACGTTCATGCCCGGGTACGGTCGCTTCTGAATCTCGGGCCGGCCGGCTCGAGTTGACACCTCCAGGATAGGTCAATATAGTCATTATGACCTATCTAGTGTCTAGGAAGTTGAGTGTTGACGCAAAATGGCAAGAAATGTGAGGCGGCTAGATCTTCCGAGCTCCTCTCAGGAAAGCAGGAGGGGAGGAATGCAGGAACGGAGCGGTCGTCTCGGCCGATCGGGGTGGCTCGGAAGAACGCTCTCACTCTCCACGCTCCACGCTCTCACGCGCGGCTGAGACGCAACCAATGCAGGTTGCGGCTCAGCCGCGTTGGGGGGCACGTGATGACAAAGATGATGACGGCTGCCGATGCGAAGGCGCATTTCTCGGATTGCGTTCGAGTCGCGGAGGACGGTCATGCGGTGGTGATCACCCGCCATGGCAAGCCCGTCGCCGTACTCGTGGCCGCCGATGAGCTCAAGCAGATCGTCAGACTTCGTGCGGCCGGGCCGATGGCCGGCTTGGCGAGTCTTGCCGGAGGATGGAAGGGATCCGATGAATTCGTACGCCAGTTGAATCGGTCTCGGCGCACACCGCCGCGCGTCGTTGTCGACGACGATGATTGATGGCGTACCTGTTCGATACCGACGCGATTTCCGAGGTGCTGAGGAGAAGGCCGGCCCTCGCCTACCTCCAGTGGCTCAAGACCGTGCCGAGGGCGGACCAGTTCACGAGCACGGTCGTGATCGGTGAGCTGTACAAGGGAGCCTTCAGATCGCCTCACAAAGCGATGCATCTGGAAAATATCGAGACGCGCGTGCTTCCCGCGCTGACAGTGTTACCCTTCGATCTGGACGTCTCACGGATCTATGGGGAGATCAGAGCCAAACTGGAAACGCAGGGTCAGATGCTTGCCGATGCCGATCTTCAGATTGCCGCGACCGCGATCTTTCATGACCTGGAGTTCGTCACGGGAAATCTGCGTCACTTCGAGCGTGTGCCCGGTTTGAAGATCGCAGCCGTGTTCGCCGACGCGCGCAAGCGCTCGAGAGGGTAGAGTCTCTCTCTCTATGACGGCGGCCCTCTCAGGATCGGACCTTCATCCACTGTGCGTCGAGGCGCTTGGGGGAGATGGGGATTGAGGTCTTGAGCTCCTGGGCGAAGAGCGACACGCGCATTTCTTCCAGCATCCAGCGGAACAGGTCGAGCTCCGCATCGTAGAGCCCGCGCTTGCGGTGCTCATCGCTCCTCTGCTTCCAGTTCTGCCAGTAGGGCCTGATGACATCGGCACGTTGCGTGTCGGTCGCAAGGCCGGCTGTGGCCAGCTTCTTGTGGCGAGAGAGGATTGCCGCGAGGTATCGCGGTAGGTGTTCGAGCCAAATCGGCGGCGTCCTTGCGAGAAACCCCTTGTGGACGAGATGCGCGAGCTGCTCGCGCATGTCCGCGATCGCCGGTTCCCATCCGGGCCGCGGCGGCATGCGGAGGTCTTTGAGGACCGATTGGTATGGAGCGAGAATAGCGCCCGCCAGACGGGCGGCCTCGGCCACGGCATCCATCACCCGCGATCGCCCCTCGTCCCTCCGGCGCAGGTACACCTGCTCGGTTCGGATCTCGGCGTCCGCTAGAAAAACCCGATCGGCAACGAGGGCGGCGATATCCGCTTTGAGCTCCTGAGGTGGGCCGATCGGAGCGTAGCTGGCACAAATCTGCCGCAGATCGGGAATCCCGATGAACGCTGCGCGAAACTGATCGGCGAGATCGAGAGCGAACAACCGCCGCAGACCGCCGTGCATCGACAGGCGGGCGGCGTCTTCGGTGTCCACCAGGCAGAGCGACACCGACTCCCCACGGTCGGCCAGCGCCGGGAAGCCGGCCACGGTCATCCCGTGACTCTCGAACGCGACGCGGCCAGGCAGCTCGCCGAAATCCCATGTCGTGATCCCGTCGCGGTTGAATCCGGATGCGTTCAGCAGCTCCTGTCTTGTGAGCAGGCGCGTCCCGAGTTTCTTTCGGATCGTGTCCAGATCCCGACCCGACGCCACCTCGCGCCTCTCCTCATCGACAATCTTGAAGTTCATTCGAAGATGATCGAGCAGGGCTTGTTGGTTGAAATCCTCTCGCTTGACGGCCACACGACGCTGGCGGGTGAGGAAATCTGCGAGCACGCCGAGCAACGATCCCTCCCCGATTGTCAGGCTCTCGAATGCCTCCCGCGCGTACTCGGCCACGGGAACGAAGTTCGTTCGGAGATTTCGCGGAAGCGAGCGAATCAGCGCCGTGATCTTCTCAAGCAGCATTCCCGGCACCAGCCACTCGAACGGCTGATCTCGCAGATTCGCAAGTGCGGCGAGGGGGATGATCGCCGTGACTCCGTCCGCGGGATGGCCCGGCTGATGGAGGTAGTCGAGTCGGATGTCGACTCCATCGACGGTGAGGACATTGGGGAAGAGGTCGAGTGTCACTTCGCGCGCGTCGCGCAGCATCAGGTCGGCGCGATCCATGTGGAGCATCCTCGGCTTGACGTGCTCGGCCTGCCTCCTCCACCCCTCAAATGTCTGCCCGCTGTAGACGCCGGCCGGGACGCGCGCGTCGTAGTAGTCGAAGCGCACCTTCTCGTCGACGAGCACGTCGCGCCGGCGGCCCTTCGCTTCAATCGTCTGGATGTCTTCGATGAGCTGCCGGTTGTGGCGGAGGAACGGCGCATTGCTTTCGTATTCGCCGAGGACGAGCGCATGGCGGAGGAAGATCTCGCGCGACGTCTTGGGATCGATCGGTCCGTAGTGGACGTGACGCTTTTCGACGATCGGCAGATCGTAGAGACAGACGCGCTCGAAGGCAACGACACGCGCCGTCTCATCGTCCCAGTGCGGGTCTGAGTAGGTGCGGGTCACCAGATGCCCTGCCAATCGTTCTAGCCATTCAGGCTCAATACGCGCCACGGTGCGCGCGTACAGCTTCGTCGTCTGCACCAGCTCGGCGGCCACGAGCCACTGCGGCTTCGAGGCGAAGAGGCCCGAGCCCGGAAAAACGTAGAACTTCATCCCACGCGCACCGGCGTACTCGTATGATTCGGTTTTCTGGCCGATGTTGCCGAGCAGGCCCGTGAGGAGCGCCCGGTGGATCGACGCGTAGCGCAGCTCTTCGGCGCGGCGCGCATCGGGATGTTTTGCGCGCGGGGCGGGTGGGGCTAACGGGGCGAGCTCCTTCACCATCCCGTCGAGCTGCGCGTGGATATCGAGCCACTCGCGCATCCTGATGAACGAGAGGAAGTTGGTGCGGCAAAGTTTTCGGAGCTTGCTGCCGGAGAGCGCCTGCGCGTGCTCGTGGAAGAAGTCCCAGAGTTTCAACAGCCCCATGAAATCCGATTGGCTGTCGCGGAACTTCGCGTGCGCCTCGCGCGCCGCCTGCTCGTCTTCCATCGGCCGCTCGCGCGGGTCCTGAACCGACAGGGCGGCGGCGATGATCAGCACTTCGCAAAAACAGCCTTCGGCGCGCGCCGCCAGGATCATGCGCCCGAGGCGCGGGTCGATCGGCAGGCGCGCAAGGTCGCGGCCGATCGCGGTGAGCTCGCCGCGGTCGTCCAGCGCCTGCAGCTCCTTCAGCGCGAGATAGCCGTCGTTTATTGCGCGGGAGTCGGGCGGATCCACAAAAGGAAAGCTGTGGATGTCTCCCAGCCGAAGATACTTCATCTGGAGGATCACGCTGGCGAGGTTTGTTCGGTGGATCTCCGGCGGTGTGTATTCCGCGCGGTCGAGAAAGTTCTCCTCCGAGTAGAGCCGGACGCAGATGCCGTCGCTGAGGCGCCCGCAGCGGCCCTTTCGCTGGTTGGCTGACGCCTGCGAAACCTCTTCGACCGGCAGCCGCTGCACCTTGGTGCGGGTGTTGTATCGGCTGATGCGCGCGAAGCCGGGATCGACGACATAGTGGATGCCGGGGACGGTGAGCGAGGTCTCGGCCACGTTTGTAGCAAGGACGATGCGGCGCCCGCGGTGGGGCTGAAAGACGCGGGCCTGTTCGTGCAGGCTGAGCTTGGCGTAGAGCGGGAGGATGTCGGCTCGGAGCGTGTGATGTTTGCGTAGCGCGTCGGCTGTTTCCCGGATCTCGCGCTCACCGCTCAGGAAGATCAGGATATCCCCGGGACCTTCGCCCGCAAGCTCGTCAACCGCCGCGATGATGCCGTCGATCTGGCGGATGTCGTCCTCATCGGGATCGTCGCTCGTGAGCGGTCTATAGCGCACCTCGACCGGGAACATTCGTCCCGAAACCTGGACGATGGGTGCTTCTGCGAAATGCCGGCTGAAGCGTTCGGGATCGATCGTGGCCGAGGTGATGATGAGCTTGAGGTCGGGGCGGTGTGGGAGGAGCTGCTTGAGGCAGCCGAGGAGGAAGTCGATATTGAGGCTGCGTTCGTGCGCCTCGTCGATGATGATCGTGTCGTACTGGCGCAAGAGCCTGTCGTTTTGCATTTCGGCGAGCAGGATGCCGTCGGTCATGAGCTTGACGTAGGTGTCGGGACTGACCTTGTCCACGAAGCGCACCTTGTAGCCGACGGCGTGGCCGAGCGGCGAATTGAGCTCCTCAGCGATGCGGGCGGCCACCGATCGCGCAGCGATCCTGCGTGGCTGCGTGTGCCCGATCATGCCGGCAACACCGCGGCCGAGCTCGAGGCAGATCTTCGGCAGTTGCGTGGTCTTGCCCGAGCCGGTCTCGCCGCAAATGACCACGACCTGGTTGCGCTCGATCGCCCTCGCGATCTCGTATCGCCGCTGCACCACGGGGAGTTTCTCCGGGTACACCGGCTTGGGGAGGTTTGCGCGACGGTCAAGCTGGGCGGCAGCGCGGCCGCGGTGATCCCTCTGCTCTGTCATCTCCGAAATGCCATTGTACCTGACGCCGGGTTTTGAGGAGTGACGAATGCCGGATAGAATCGCTGCGTGATTGCCAACGTCAACGGAAAGATCTGCCGTGGCAATCCCGGGCCCCAGGACTGCAAGCCGTGCGAGAAGGTAGAGGAAGGGACAGACTATTTGACGGCGCCGTATTGCCGCTTTATGTGTCGATGGCATGTGCTCGACGGGAATCGGGTGACCAACCCACCGTTTTCATTACACCTAATCAGGTCGACGCCACGCCATGGTTGACCAGAATCAAGACGAGGTACCCCAAGCCGCCATAGGCGCTCTACTCGCAAGCGGATTCCCCTTTCAAACCGCCGTTGCGAGCGTAGTAGGGAACCTCGAAGGCTGGGAGGTTCTCAGCGAGGAGTTCCCTTGGCGAGATCAGCTCGGGCGGGACCAGTTTCTCGATCTGGTCGCGAGCGACGGTCAGTTTGTGGTTACGATCGAGTGCAAGAAGACCCAGAAAGAGACGTTGACCTTCCTCCAACCGAGAGCAACCGCCCCTGACGTAACACGGGCACGCATCCTGCAAATCGAGCAGATACGGGATTCGACCAAGCGCATGGACCTGTTCAGCGCTGATAGATATGTGTCCCCGCTCTCGCATGAAAGTCAGTTTTGTGTCGTAAGCACCAGCGACTCCGGGAGGGATCAACGTCTTCTTGAGGGGGATGCCCAGAAATTGGTCCGTGCTGCGGACTCCTACGCAACTCACTACAAGGATAGGTTCAAGATTGATAAGGATCCAGAGCCAGAGCGGTACTTCCTGCCGGTGATTGTGAGCAATGCCAAGCTCTTCGTGGCGAAGTACGACCCGAGTTACGTGTCACTTGAGACCGGCCAGTTTGGAACGCCGGATCAGACTGATATTTTGGCGGTGGAGTGGGTCAGATTCAGAAAGTCGTTCACCTCCTATGGGGGAAAGGACGCTGGTGCTCGCACCGTATTCGTGGTAGCCGCTAAGAGTCTCGTGGCTTTCTTGGGCCAGCTCGATCTCGTGGACGCGTCGGCGCTCGGCAAGGCTCATTTCGCGCTTCCCGCTGGAGCGGCCTGACGGAATAGGCATTCTTGTCGCGGTTGGCTCCAGCAAACCCGGCGTTGCACCAAGTCCGAAGCCGGGTATTCTGGAATTCGATTTGTTTTCAGGTGGAGCGGTGGGAGGAAGAGGCACAGTCAAGGAGATTGCCGCGATCGTCTGTTCAAGGTCGCCACTTGGCGATCCCGAGAAGCGGAGGTCACGGGGCATACTTCCGGCGGCGCGTCGGCAGGACTGGAAAGTGAATGGTTGCCCTGGGCAGGCTTCCGCTTGGGATACGGCACTCGAACGAGTCTCGGCTGTGCGGTCCTGAAGCGCGGGCAGCGCTCCCGTCTCGCCTAATCGCCCTCTGCGCCACACATCCAGAATTCCTTGTTTTCTCAGAACTCCCGGCTGGGGTATCATGGGATATGCCACGACGCGGTGCGCGAGCGATGTACCTTCGCTTCGCCGCCCACTGCTGTCGTTCAACTTCTACGCTGACCTGCCCAACATCATGATGACTGATGCTCATGGACGAGCACACAGACGTTAGCGGCGTTCGAGACCGTGCAATAGCCCTCTACACGTTCCTCAAGGAATTCACCGAGCTTCGCGCGAGCACTATCCGTTCGCTCGATCAGTACGAACAGGTTCTCTGGTTCTCCGACATTCCGCGTGAAGCCGAGTGTAACTGCGCAGCGTGGCACCGTGGACAAGACAGTGAGAGCGGAGAGGTCTGGCTAGAGATCCGCCATCCGCGGCTGATCGCTGCTCCCACGCCCTCGGAAGAGCTCGCCCCGTGGCTAGTGCAAACGCAGGTCGCCGATTCGTCCATCGAGATGCCGGAGCTTCGACCCGAAATCGCAACGCGTGTCGAGGATGAGACAGGTGAACAAGGCGTCGAACACAAGCTCCTCACGGACCACCCGGAGATCAAGCCATTATGGGAGCGGTATGTCGAGACACGTTGGTGGCCGTGGGCGGAAGCAGATCGTCAGGCTCAGGCGGTCCAACGGGTTTACACACAGCTTTTCTCCATTTACCAGAAACAACAGCGGCTTGGTGAGCAGTACGAGGTCGTAGTTGGATTGGGATTGCTGACATGGCGCACACCAGACGGCCAGGAAATTCGGCGGCATCTCATCGCCGCGAGCACTTCGGTGGCATTCGATGCAGCTCGGGGCATCATGAGCGTTGGACCGGCTGGAGAGGGCGCCAAGACGCACCTCGAGCAGGACATGCTCGACCCGACGACTCGCCCAGATGCCCTGGAGCTCCGCGCACTTGAGGGTCAGATCGGAGAAGTCGGAGAACACGTGTGGGATCCCACTTCCATGGACTCCATCCTGGCCGCGTGGGTCCATTCTGCATCCCCGAGGGGTGTCTACAGTGATGTCCTTCGCCCGCCGGAAAGCGCTTTCACAGATCCGCAGGTGCACCTCGCGCCGGCGTTGATCCTTCGCAAGCGTACGGAACGATCCTATGTAAAGGCATTCGAAGAAATCATCGGACAGCTGAACGATGGTGCTCCGATTCCTCCCGGAGTCGGCCAGTTCGTGACAGTGACCGACGATAGGGTTGGCAACCAACTGCAGAGGGAGGTATCAGGCGGCGGCGGATCTACGGGCGATCTGTACTTTCCGCTAGAGTCGAATGAGGCGCAGCAACAGATCGTGGAGCGTCTGGCAAGCCATACGGGCGTTCTCGTCCAAGGTCCACCAGGCACCGGTAAGTCTCACTCTATTGTTAACCTCATCTGTCACCTCCTCGCATCCGGGCAGCGCGTCTTGGTGACCAGCCATGCAGCACGTGCCCTGAAAGTGCTGCAGCGATACATCCGCGAGAGAGCGGCCGAGATCTCCCCTCTCGCCGTTGTGCTGCTGGGAGATGATCGCGAGGCACTTCAGGCAATGGAGGATTCGGTCCACGGGATAACATATCGCCACAATCAGTGGGACGCCGAGGCAAGCCTCCGGAGAACACGCCAACTCCAGTCTCAACTCGACGAGGCGCGCAAGGAAGAAGCTACCGTCCTGGCGGAGCTCCGCGCCATTCGGGAAAGAGAGACCTATTCGCACCCTGTCCGGTTTGGGGCATACGGCGGCACTTTGCAGGCGCTTGCCACCAGATTGCGACAGGAAGAAGAGTCGTTCGGTTGGATCGAAGATCGACCTGCGGAGGACCGAGAGCCACCGTTGTCATCAGAGCAGCTAGGGGACCTGCTCTTTCTACTTCGCGACGTTCAGATCGATGAATGGCATTCAAGAGGCGTTCATACCTTCGACGCGTCCGCGCTCCCCTCACCGGACTTGATCTCAGCCCTGGTAGATGACGAGTCGCTCGCGAAGACGGCTTACTACCAAGTGTCGGGTGCGCGGGACAGGCGGGAATACTCTCCCATCGCTGCCGCTCCGAACATTTCGCGCAATCGGCTGGGGGATGGGGTCGCGGAGTTGCTTGCGGTCATCGACCGGATCGGGAGACACCTGCACACGTGGACGGAGAAGGCGGTGCTGCAAATCCTCGGGGATCAAGACCGCGCTTGGAGGGATCTTTTCGAGGTAACCAAGGCGCACCTGTCTCGCATCGGCACCCGCGCACACTGGGCGGATGAAACCGCGGTCTCTGGGCTCGGTGAGCGTGATCACCACGAGGTCCGGGCGGACGCAGAAGCAATGCTCGCGCATCTCGAGAAGGGAGGCGGATGGGGGATTTGGCCGTTCCGGGGTCGAGCTGCGAAGGCGAGGCAGTATCTGCGGCGGGAGATCAAGGTCGCAGGCAGATCGTGTGAGACGCCGGAGACCCTGAGGGACCTGACAGCTTGGCTTGACGTTGAAGAGCGCCTCAGGTTCATGCGCGAGAGGTGGGCGCCTTTTCACACCATCGCCAGTCGCAGTTATGCGGCCCAGGTGGGTGACTTGGAGGACCTTTGCGAGCCGCTCGAGGCCGCCTTGAGCCTGCACGAGCGAGTGCGGCAATTGAGATCTCTGGTCCAGGCTATCCCTGGGCTGGCCGAACCGACATGGCACGATCTGAACGAGCTGCGAGGGCTGCGCGAATGCGTGGCAGCCGTCTGCCTGGAATTTCATCTCCAGGATGCCGGGCAAACTCTCGTGGAGGAGCGGGATCGGATTGCTTCTCAAGCCCAAGGCGCTGACACAGATCCAGCTGGGATGGATCTTCTTCGAGCGATTGAAGCGCGCGACGTAGACAGCTATCGGGAATCATTCTCGCGGATACTGCAGAATCAGGAGAGAGCGAATGCTTTGAAACGGCGGAACGCTTTGTTGTCGCTGCTCCGGGATAGCGCTCCACTTCTCGCGGAGGAGCTCGCATCCACTGCGCGGGACGATGCCTGGGATCACCGGGCTGTGCAGTTCGCATCGGCTTGGAACTGGGCGCGAACCACAGCGTGGGTAGAGCGGCTTTGCGATCAGGAGATCGAGCAACAATTGCGGCTTCAGCTCGATTCGGCACGCGATCGCATTCGGAACCTTCTCAAGGAGCTCGCGGCCGAGATGGCATGGTCGCACTGCTTCGCCCGGATGACGGAACACGAACGGCAGCACCTGGTGGCATGGTCCAAGGCGGTCCGCAGCATTGGGAAAGGAACGGGAAAGTACGCCCCCATGCATCGTCGCAATGCGCGCGAGCACCTGAATGAGTGTCGATCTGCCATCCCGGCCTGGGTCATGCCCCTCTATCGCGTGGCTGAAACGATCAAGCCGGGCAATGATCTTTTTGATGTTGTCATCATCGACGAAGCAAGCCAGTCTGGGCCAGAGGCCTTGCTCCTCGCTTATCTGTCGAAAAAGCTTGTGGTCGTGGGGGATGACAAGCAGATCAGCCCTACCTACGCTGGGGTCAACCACGAGGACGTGAACCAACTGCGGGCTCGTCATATTATGGACCTGCCGCACGCCGATGCCTACGGCGTTCAACAGAGCTTCTTCGACCTCGCCGAGATTAGATACCCAGGTCGAATTCGCCTGAGGGAACATTTCCGGTGTATGCCGGAAATCATCCAATTTTCAAACAACCTCTGCTATCAGAGCGAGCCGCTGATTCCTCTCCGCCAGTTTGGCGGCAGGCGTCTCTCGCCGGTGATCTCCGTGCGACACGTCCCGGAGGGATACCTGAAGGGACATGCCCAGAGCGTGATCAATCCGCCGGAGGCTCAAGCGATTGTGGACTCGATACTCCGGATTCACGCCGACGCAGCCTACGACGGGAAGACCTTCGGCGTCATCAGTCTGCTGGGCGATTCACAGGCACGCGAGATCGAGCGTCTACTGCTGGACAAGCTCGGACCGCCCGAGATGGAGCGCCGACAGCTAGTTTGTGGTGATGCATACGCATTTCAAGGGGACGAGCGGGACGTGATGTTCCTCAGCCTCGTATCTGCACCTAGCGAGGACCGTAGGATTGGCACGCTCACCGACGACACCGCACGGCGCCGATTCAACGTGGCCGCGAGCCGTGCTCGCGATCAACTCTTCCTCTTTCACACGGCGACCCTGAACGATTTGAGTCCGCAGTGTTTTCGCTACGCGCTTCTGGCGTATTGTCAGAATCCCGCGATCGGACGATCAGTGGTCTCTGGCCTCTCGGTCGCTGATTTCCAGCGCGTGGCGGCAACGGCGGATCGTATGCGGATCCGAGCGCCTGAGCCATTCGAGAGCTGGTTCGAAGTGGATGTCTTCCTGCAATTGACCGCTCGCGGCTATCGTGTCTTGCCGCAGTATGAGGTAGCTGGGTATCGCATCGATCTGGTCGTCGAAGGCATGAACCGTCGGGTTGCCGTCGAGTGCGATGGGGATCGGTGGCATGGCCGCGAACGGTATGAACTGGATATGGCACGGCAACGCATGCTTGAGCGGTGCGGATGGAAATTCTGGCGTGTGCGAGGGAGCGCCTTCTCTCTGGATCCAGAGGCCGCACTGGACGACCTTTGGGATACCCTTGCGCGCGAAGAGGTCTACCCAGAGGGGCACGAGCACTCGATCAAGCCTGAATCCCGCGGCTTTCGGTCTGAATCGCCTGGTTCGAGCTCAGGTGTGCCCGGACAAGCGGGGCCAGGTACACTCCTATCGGACAACGAGCATCATTGGGACTCAGTCTCCGAACTGGAGAACTCAGCTGCCGTCGCTGATCTCTCGAAAGCGGATAATTCAGATAAACACTCGGACCCATTGAGTGCAGACGGAATGCGGGATCTAGCAGATGCCCCTTATGAGGCCTGGTGCTCCGGCGAGAGCCTTCCGAACCCGGTGGGGGCTCATCTGAGTGATCTAGTCCCTGGATTGGTGAGCATCGTGAGCATCGAAGGACCGATCACTGCGCACCATCTCTATCGAATCTTCGTGAAGGGAGCCGGCCGCCAGCGGGTTGGCCGGCAATCACGAAGCGCGCTGAACAAGGCGGTATCCAGAGCCGTGCGGGAAGGCCTCATCGACAAGCGAAATGATGCCGGTCAACCCGGTGTCGAGTGCCTCATCCTTCGGAAGGCAGGAACGCCCTCTGTCACAGTGAGACCTCGTGGCAACCGAGAATTCACGGAGATTCCACCGTCGGAAGTGGCGACCGTCATCCTTCGGCTGAGAGAGTGGAACCCGTTGTTGCTCGACAGGGCGCTGTACCGCGCGGTACTTGATTTCTACGAAACCAAGCGGATGACCGCGAACATCGAGGTGCGGCTCCGGTGGATCTTCGAGCGGAGACACGAGCTCGCGGGAGTAGAGGGTGCCAATCGTGGCGCTCCCGAGTAGTCCCCCGTGCGGGATCGAGACGTTCGTGAGAAACGGATGGATATCTGCACGTTGCTGACAGCACTTTGAGCGCAGAAAACCAACGTCGCGGTGCAGCGTTGAATACCCGTTTCTGATTTCCGAGATATCCAAGGAGGGGCAGTCGGAGTATAGTTCCGAATATGGGCTCCCGAATTCCAGCGTTGGTGAACCCTCCCATGCTCACGTGGGCGAGGGAGGAAGCCGGCTATACGATCGAGTCCGCCGCGGAGCAGACCGGTTTTGCGGTTGGGAGGCTGCGAGCGTGGGAAAGCAACGAGGCCAAGCCGACCGTTCGACAGGCCCAGGCGCTCGCGAAGTGCTATCACTGGCCATTCGGACTCTTCTTCCTCCCACAGCCACCTTCGCTTCCCCCCCTGGCTGGCGTGTACCGCCGCTTGCCGGGGATCCAGCCCGGTGTTGAGTCGCCGGAGCTTCGGGTGGCCATACGGATCATGTCGCATCGGCGCGAAGCCGCCCTTCAGTTGAGTGGCGAGCTGGGAGCACCCGTGGTCGAGTTACCGATGACCATTCATCTGTCCGAGAATCCAGCGGATGCGGGACGTCGACTCCGAAGACAGCTGGGGGTTTCGGCACAGGAGCAACTTGATTGGCCCGACGAATGGAAAGCCTGGAGGCGGTGGCGCGATGCGGTCGAGACCATTGGAGTGCTGGTCTTCCAGTTTCCTAAGGTCGGCCTTGACCAAGTGCGGGGTCTTTCCCTCTTGTGCTTTCCATTGCCTGTCATCGGCATCAACACCAAGGAGTCCTCGGCAGGAGCCCGGTCATTCACACTCCTGCATGAGTTGGTTCATCTCGCTCTGGCTCAGGGGCACGAGGAGCAGGTGGCGCAGACGGAAAAGCGCAGCGAGGCTGGTTGGCGAGAGGTAGAGCGCTTTGCCGAGGAGGTGGCCAGCACCATCCTGATTCCAGAGGAAGTACTTGCGAGATTTCTAGCGAGAATGTCCGTACCGAAAGACCAATGGGATCTGCCGCTCGTCAGGAAACTGGCGAACAGCTTTCGAGTGACTCCGGCAGCGATGGCAACGAGACTGCGGTCACTCGGGGCCCTCACCTGGGACGGCTATTGGCGATGGAAACGGCAGTGGGATACTTACATCGGCACACTCAAACCGCGGGGTGGTGGATTTGCTACGCCGGCAGAGAAAGCGTTGAGTCGCGGCGGGCGTCCCTTTGCTCAGCTAGTCTTGGAGGCACTGGATGCTAATCGCATCACTGCTGTGGATGCTTGCAGGTACCTCGATCTCCGATTTGATCATGTGGAGAAACTCCGGATGGAACTGAGGACCGGCGTCAGCGCCGGGTCCATGCCCAGGGACCAGGCCGGATAGCCAGAAGGGGAGGCCGAGCGGATTTCGTGTACAGCATAGACACGAGCTTCTTCATGGACTGGCAGGCGCGCTTCTATCCCTTGGACCTGTTTCCGTCGATGAGCGCACGGATCGAGACATTGATTTCCGCACACGCATTCCAAGCCGTCGAACTTGTATTGGAGGAGTTGAAGGCTGTCGGAACTCCGGACCTGCAGGCGTGGGCATTCGCCCACAAGAACGTGTTCGTTCCCTTGGGATCTGAGATACAGCTGGACGCAGCAGCGATTGAGGCCAGATATCCGGATTTGATGGACGCGAAAGGCGGGTATCAATCCGCCGATGCCTACGTCATCGCTATGGCTAGGCTGAAGGACTGGGCGGTCGTATCCCAGGAAACCTCGGCCAACGAAAAGCGGAATCCTGCGAAGAGGTACTACATCCCCGATGTGTGTCGAGATCTGGGTGTGCCCTGTATCAACCTGCTTGGATTGATGCGCCGTGAAAAGTGGGCGTTTTGACCTTTGAGCTGAGACCTGCACCAAACACGGCATCGACCAAGACGTCCAGTTCAGCATGCGCCGCAGTGCGGGGGGGGGCGAGGTGCACATCGTCGCGGAATGCATCGAGCTGTTGGAGAACAGTGATGCGGATCCAGTCGGCGCCTGACGACCAGCTGTGGGGGATGGTCCCCTTGGCCGCCCCTGAACTGGGCTTTCGAGGGTGCACATCTTCTCGTCAAGTCAGGGAGTTCCGATGAAGCTGTACTTCCCCTCAAACACCTGCACGCTGCAGACGCCAGCAGGGACGCGCGAGTCGCTCTAGTCGAAGCGCACCTTCTGGTCGACGAGCGCGCCGCGCGGTCGGCCCTTCGCTTCGATCGCTGGGCGGTCTTCGATGAGCTGTCGGTTATGGCGGAGGAACGGGGCGTTGCTTTCGCCGAGCACGCTCGCGTGGCGAATGAAGATCTCGCGCGACGTCTTGGGATCGATCGGTCCGTAGTGGACGGAACGTTTTTCGACGATAGGCAGATCGTAGAGGCAGACGCGCTCGAATGCCACGACACGCGCCGTCTCATCGTCCCAGTGCGGGTCTGAGTAGGTGCGGGTCACGAGGTGTCCGGCCAATCGTTCCAGCCATTCAGGCTGGATCCGTGCCACCATGCGAGCGTACAGCTTCGTCGTCTGCACCAGCTCGGCGGCCACGAGCCACTGCGGCTTCGAGGCGAAGAGCCCCGAGCCCGGGAAAACGTAGAACTTCATCCCGCGCGCACCGGCGTACTCGTATGATTCGGTCTTCTGGCCGATGTTGGCGAGCAGACCCGTGAGGAGCGCCCGGTGGATCGACGCGTAGCGCAGCTCCTCGGCGCGGCGCGGATCGGGATGTGTTGAGCGCGAGGCGGGTGCGGGGAATGGGGCGAGCTCCTTGACCATGCCTTCGAGCTGCGCGTGTATGTCGAGCCACTCGCGCATCCTGATGAACGAGAGGAAGTTGGTGCGGCAGAGTTTTCGGAGCTTGCTGCCGGAAAGCGCCTGCGCGTGCTCGTGGAAGAAGTCCCAGAGTTTCAATAGCCCCATGAAATCCGACTGGCTGTCGCGGAACTTCGCGTGCGCCTCGCGCGCCGCCTGTTCGTCTTCCATCGGCCGCTCGCGCGGGTCCTGGACCGAGAGGGCTGCGGCGATGATCAGCACTTCGTTGAGACACGCTTCGGCGCGCGCGGCCAGGATCATACGGCCGAGGCGTGGGTCGATCGGCAGGCGCGCGAGGTCGCGGCTGATGCGGGCGAAGCCGGGATCGACGACGTAGTGGATGCCGGGGACGGTGAGTGAGGTCTCGGCCACGTTGGTAGCCAGCACGATGCGGCGTCCGCGGTGGGGCTGAAAGACGCGGGCCTGTTCGTGCAGGCTGAGCTTTGCGTAGAGCGGGAGAATGTCGGCTCGGAGCGTGTGATGCTTGCGCAGGGCGTCGGCCGTTTCCCGGATCTCGCGCTCACCGCTCAGGAAGATCAGGATATCCCCAGGGCCTTCGCCGGTGAGCTCGTCGACCGCCGCGATGATGCCGTCGATCTGGCGGATGTCGTCTTCGTCGGGATCGTCACTGGTGAGCGGTCTATAGCGCACCTCGACCGGGAACATCCGTCCCGAAACCTGGACGATTGGAGCGCCATCGAAATGCCGGCTGAAGCGTTCGGGATCGATCGTGGCCGAGGTGATGATGAGCTTGAGGTCGGGGCGGTGTGGGAGCAGCTGCTTCAGGCAGCCGAGAAGGAAGTCGATATTGAGGCTGCGTACGTGGGCTTCGTCGATGATGATCGTGTCGTACTGGCGCAAGAGCCTATCGTTCTGCATTTCAGCGAGCAGGATGCCGTCGGTCATGAGCTTGACGTAGGTGTCGGGGCTGACCTTGTCCACAAAGCGCACTTTGTAGCCGACGGCGTGGCCGAGCGGCGAATCGAGCTCCTCTGCGATGCGGGCCGCTACCGATCGTGCGGCGATCCGGCGTGGTTGGGTGTGCCCGATCATGCCGGCGACGCCGCGGCCGAGCTCGAGGCAGATCTTCTGCAGTTGCGTGGTCTTGCCCGACCCGGTTTCGCCGCAGATGACCACGACCTGGTTGCGCTCGATCGCGCGCGCGATCTCCTGCCGCCGCTGCACCACGGGTAGTTTCTCCGGGTACACCGGCTTGGGGAGGGTTGCGCGTCGATCAAGCTGGGCGGCTGCGCGGCCGCGGTGATCCCTCTGCTCTGTCATCTCCGAAATGCCATTGTACCTGACGCCGGGTTTTGAGGAGTGACGAATGCCGGATAGAATCGCGGCGTGATTGCCAACGTCAACGGAAAGATCTGCGGCGGGGACGATGCCGTGGTCTCGGTGTTCGATCACGGGTTCGTTTTTGGAGAGGGTGTATACGAGACGCTGAGAACTTACGAACGGCGGCCGTTCCTGCTTGAACGCCACCTCCAGCGTCTCCGCGCGTCGGCCGCGATGATCGATCTGGCATTGCCTCTGGATGACGCCGAGATCGGCCGCCGTATCGCAGAGACGATCGCGGCCGTCGAGGGGGGAACCGAGGTCTACCTGCGTATCCTTGTCACGCCCGGCCCCGGCGAATTCAGCTACGATCCTACGGCTCGCCGCAACCCGACCTTTGTGATCATTGCGCGGACGTTCGCTCCGCCGTCTCCCGGCCTCTACGCAATGGGCGTGACGATCACCGTGGTCTCGATCTCGCGCAGCCAGCCCAACTCGGTCAACCCGCTGATCAAATCGAACAACCTGCTCCCCAACGCGATGGCAATGCGCGAGGCGATGCGGCGCGGCGCTTACGAGGGGCTCATGCTGAACTACCGCGGCGAGATCACCGAGTGCACGCAGTCGAACTTCTTCATCGTCAAGCAGGACGCCATCCTCACCCCGCCGCTCGAATCCGGATTGCTGGCCGGCATCACGCGTGAGCTGATCATCGAATGCGCGAGAGAGACGGGGGTTCCGCTCGAAGAGACCGTGATTCGCATGCACGACTTGCTGACTGCCG
The DNA here is from genome assembly GCA_016191015.1 of Acidobacteriota bacterium. Classification (GTDB taxonomy): domain Bacteria; phylum Acidobacteriota; class CAIWXX01; order CAIWXX01; family CAIWXX01; genus JACPPM01. The sequence goes on from JACPPM010000084.1 coordinate 46,484, forward strand.
ATGAGGCGTTCCTCTCGAGTACGACCCGGGAGTTGGTCCCGGTTGTGCAGGTGGACCGGCACGTCATCGGCACCGGGCAGCCCGGCGCAGTCACGACGAGGCTGCTCGGAGCGTTCCGGGAGCGCGCCGTCCGACTGAGCCGGTGACGCGGCCGTTCGTTTGATTCGGCTCTCGGAGTCTGCTTGAATGTGAGCAATCATGGCTGAACCAGCTCGCCGCGCCGCCACCTACGAGGATCTGATCAGGTTGCCCGAGCATCTCGTGGGCGAGATCATCGACGGAGATCTGTACGCCTCGCCCAGGCCTACTCCCCGGCATACGGTCTCGTCGAGCGGGATCCTGATCGGGGTTGGTGGGGCCTTTGGAGGGAGGGCAGGCGGACCTCCGGGTCCCGGCGGGTGGTGGATCCTCGACGAACCTGAGCTGCATCTGGGGGCTGACGTTGTTGTCCCCGATATTGGTGGTTGGCGGCGCGAAAGGATGCCAAAGATTCCGGATGAGGCTTTCTTCAGTCTCGCCCCCGACTGGGTGTGCGAAGTGATCTCGCCGTCCACCGAGCAGATCGATCGTGTGCGCAAGAAAAGGGTCTACGCCCGGGAGCGTGTTAGCCACATGTGGATCGTCAACCCGATCGCGCAAACGCTCGAAGTCCTCCGACTCACCGGGGCGTTCTGGCAGGAAATCGGCGTCTTCTCAGGGAACGATGCGATCAACGCCGAGCCATTCGAGGCTGTGACGCTGGAGATGGCCCGGTGGTGGGAGACCGAGTAGCGACGAGCCCGCGCGCGCACTCGGAGTCGCCCGAGGTGCTGCCCCCGATCCTCAGTTCGCGCGCGCGGCGGCATCCTTCAGGAGACTTTTCAGTGTGCTCTTGAGTTTCTTTCCGATCTTCTTGCGACAGATCGAATTGAAATTGGAATCATCATCGCGAAGCGCGCGGAGCAGCATCTCTTCGACTCCACTCCCGGCGCTCGACCGCAGGGCGCTTGCGTTCTCGAGGCAGGGGAGCGTCAGGTAATAGTCGCCTTGTGTGGTGTCGAGGCCGGTGACTTCGAGCCCGACACTGTTGCCCGAGATCCAGACTTTCCCCTCGATCGCCACTCGCTGCATTCCGACACCCATGTTCTCGCAGGCATAGTCGAGATCGGTGTCGGGACCGCGCACGGCCAGACGCGCATCCGCCGCAACGTCCATGCTGTTGATCACGACGCGGAACTTACATTTGTATTTCTCGCGCGGGTGGAGCGAGCTGAAGTCCAGCTCCCCCAGATCCAGAGAGAAACTCAGGTCCTCGATACCGAGGGTGACCGTCCAGTCTCCGTTATCCGAGACGTACTCGGTTTCGAGGGACGAGAGGCTTCCGGTGAAATCCGGGCTGTTCTTGCTGTCACCCACCGTCTCGTTCCAGAAATCCTCGACCACGTGCAGAAGATCATCGGTCGCCGGGTCCTTGACGTACGCGGCATTGGCGCCGCCAGGGAGGGCCATCGCAAAGGAAATGATCCACAAAGCTGCCTTGTTCATGTACTCCTCCTTCTCATGAATAAGCCATCCGTGGACATATCCTAGGCCGCGACGCGGCCTGCGGCATCGGAGAAGAGGTGGATCCTGGAATCCAACTTTAGTCGGAGACGTCTGCCGCCCCGACGAAAGGATGACTGATCGCCATCGACGAAGATGTGGCCGCGGAATTGACATGGCGTATGATCATGGGAGAGGCACATGGACTTCGAGATTGTGGGCGACATCCTGTGGCCCGAGACAATCGCAGCTGGCCGTGGCATTCGGGAGCTGCGAAGGGCGAATCGAATCGTAACTGCTCAGGTCAGATAGAACCCACCACAAAATGCACAAAATGCGCAGAAGTCACAAATGTTCAATACCTCTTTTTTTAGTCCATTCCTTTTGCGACTTTTGCGCGTTCTGTGCCTTCTGTGGTTAGCCTGCCTGAGGGTCAGGTCCAAAGGCAGAGCTGAGCGCCGCGTTCGGCGCCACAATCTGGCGAGCTGTCGGCGCGCGTGGCGGAAATCGGCGACGTCGGCTGTCCGGGAACCGCCGTTGGCCCGATCATTCGTACACCTCGTACGCGACCTCGCCGATGGCGAATCGGACGTTGCGGCCGAGGGCCAGGAACTGGGCGCTCTGCGGCTCCTTGTCGAGCAGGGCGTAGTACTCGGTGGTGCCGAACTGGATGCGCCTGGCCTGCTGCTGCTTCAGCGTCTGGATCTTCGAATCCACCCAGAAGTTCCCGGCCTGGTAGATGGCGCGCCCCTGGACGTTCTTCGTCTGTGAAGCGAGATTCTGCACTTTGCCGTCCTTGTCGGTGTAGTCGAGCCGTTTCTTGCCCTGGAAGATCTGGCCGTAATTTTGCGCCTGCTTCAGTGCCTCGACTTCCGAGCTGGCCGTGACGCTGCTCGCGCCGCTCTTCTGTTGCATCGACCTGTATTCCTCGGCTGCCTTCTGCCTGTTCGCCGGGCTGGCGGCGCCCGGCGCGGCGCCGAAGGTGGCGCGATCCGATGTGAGCTCATTGCGGGTGATGCGAGCCGCCTCGTCCTCCACGATCAAATAGCTCGTGTACGGCGTGATGATGCCGAAGCGGCGTGCGAGCTGCGTGACTTCGTCGATCAGCTCATGCTCTTCGCCGTGCAGGCGGAGCTGGTCGAGCAAGTAGCCGATCCGCTGTGTGGCCCAGAGGGGGGCAAGGAAGGCGTTCTCGCTCGCCACGGACGGGAGATCGATCTGCTGCTCGAACGATCTAGGCCGCCCCTGCACCGACCCGCTCAATCTGACCACGGCCCTCCCGCCGCCGCTGTAGCGGCCGAACACGAGAAGCTGCGATCCTTCGAACAGATCCGGGAGACTGCGTGGGTACGTCTGGTAGGTCTTCACGGCCCCTTCGACATCGAGCTTGAGGTCCACGAGCACGGGCGTCTTGATCTTCTGGTAGAAGCTGGAGATCTTGAGCTCGAGATCTTCGTTGTTCCGGACGTAGGTGCGATACGCCTTTGTCTCTTCGGTTATGCGGTCGAGGAGGTGAGTGTTGAGGTCGTCGCCGATGCCGAAGGTGAAGATGCGGGTGGCCGATGTGTTGGCGCGGCGCACCTTGTCGAGCAGGGCGTCCTCGCCGGTTTCGCCGATCGTGGGCTTTCCGTCCGTGATGAAAATCACGAAGCGGGGTCGCGCGTCGCTCTGGCGATTGGCGTTCAGAGCGAGCGTCAGCGCTTCGTCGATGTTCGTGCCGCCGATCGGGCGCCACGCGGCGGCAAAAACCCTCGCCCTCGACAGGTTGTCGGGAGAGGCCGGTTGCAGTCGCCCGAAGAGCGCCTGGGCTTCGGTCGAGAACCGGATCACTTCGAACCGGTCCTGGCTGTTCAGGTTGTCGAGGCAGAACAGGAGCGCCTTGCGGGCCTGGTCGAGCTTGCCTTCGGTCATGCTGCCGGAGGTGTCGGCGACGAATGTGATGTCCTTCGGCAGG
>JACPPM010000085.1 GCA_016191015.1 Acidobacteriota bacterium
GGCGAGGCCGTTCCGTGCGAAACCGCAGATGGCGCAGATTTCCGCGCAGATTACGCAGATTCTTCCAGCATTCAACCGGCGAGCAACTTGCTCCTCACTCTCGGGTCGGCGCGAAGCAATCGGCGACATCTGCGGGTCAATCTGTGAAATCTGCGGTTTCCGGGGCTTTGCCGTAGTCTTGGGTCCGGCTGTTGTGAGAGAGCCTTTGAGGCACGTACAATGGGATCGTGGAGTGTGAGCGTCATGGATGTTCTTGCTGAGTCGTTGAGGTCATGCTTGTCTGCGCGGACGCCAAGGATCCGTGCCGAGTGGGACGCGCGGCCGGCGGCGGTGCTCGTCCCGCTCTTCATGATGGACGGCGAGTGGCATGTCCTCTTCACTGAGCGAACGGAGACGGTTGAGGACCACAAGGGGCAGGTTTCGTTTCCGGGCGGCCGCGTCGATGATGGCGATGCCTCACGGCTCGAGACGGCACTCCGCGAAACCGAAGAAGAGATCGGTCTGAGGCGTGACGATGTCACCATCCTCGGTCAGCTCGACGAGTTACTGACATCCACCCTCTATCACATCACTCCGATTGTCGGCACTTTCCAGTGGCCCTACGAATTCCGTCTATCGAGCGATGAGCTGAGCGAAGTTTTCGGCGTCCCCTTGAAGTGGTTGGCCGATCCGGCGAACGTCGAAATCCGGCACCTCGATCACCCCATCTACGGCCCGCAAATACCCGTCTACTTCTTCCACTACGCCACACACACGATCTGGGGCGCCACGGCGCGCATGGTTGTGAATCTCCTGGAAGTTGTGCGGCCGTTGCTAGCCGTTAGCCCTTAGCCATCAGATACCGTCCCCTTCATCACTCCCGCATCCAGGGCGAGGTGGATGCACTTCACTCCCCGCCCGTGGCCGACCGCGTAAACGCGTCTGTGCTCCAGGTCTCAGCCCGCAAGATAACTGTTGACATGGTCGCTTTTTTTGTCAGGCTGCGAATACATCTGGGAAATCGAGCAGTTTGGCTGATACGGCGTAACAGGACATGAGTAGATTCGTGTTACCTTGGTGGATAACGCGACGGAGGTGAAGCAGTTCTTCGACGACGTCCAGGGGCATCCCGCGGGTCCGGTGAACCACCCGCGGCTTTCTAAGGAGGAACAGATGAACAAGAGGGGATTCCTGAAGGCTTGCACGGTCTTCGCCCTGCTCGTGAGCGCGCTACTACTTCTCGCACCCGGCGAGGCGAAGGCATGGGGCGGCCAGTGCAAGGGTATGTGTGTGGAGTGCTGCCAATGCGTAACGTGGGACCACGAGTATATGTGCTGTTGCAGCGCTTCCTATGACGGCTTCTGTGACTGCACTGACTACTACACTCCGAAGAAAGAGTGGTGTGTGACGGGAGGGAGCTGTCAGGCCACCGGGGGAAGGTATTGACCGGAGTGTTCTCTCAACACGATAGGATTCGCTGAGCTACGATTACCGTAGGGGTGTCTATGCATAAGCTGGGGTCGATGTCTGCCCTTGGTCTGCTTCTCGTTTCATCCTCCGTTCGCTCGGAGTCTCTGCGGGTCGTCCTGACGGGCGCGGGTGTCGGCGATGGATCTCATGCCGAGATCGTCGCCCATTTCGTCGGATCCGTCGGGTCAGGACCATCTCATGCACAAGAGACCAGGAGCGTCCTCATGTCCGGTCAGGGGAGCATCGACCTGGCACCGGGCCTGTGGGATATCGCAGTCTCGTCTCCAGGCCACTGGGCACCCGTTCAGCGGGTTGAGATCAATGCGGGGGAGAGAGAGCTCCGGCTCAGGTTGTGGCTCAGCGCGACCCTGTCCGGTGCTCTCTCGTTTCCACGCGGAGACAAATCGCCTGCGGAGGTGACGTTGGTGTTCTCCTCCGCGCCGGGGCTGGATGAAAGCCAAGCAGTCGACAAGGTCTCGACGGTCTGCCCTGTTAGCAATGGGATCTGGCGCTGTGACGCGCCGGCGATTCCCTTGGACGTGCAGGTGCGGGCCAGAGACTACATACCTTATTACGTTTGGGATCTGAACCTGACCACGGGGCGAGAGTTCTCACTGGGCAGAGTGATATTGGAGAGAGGTGCCTCGCTCGTTGGTTGGGTCAAGCGCTCGGACGGTGGCCCGGTGGAGGGAGTGCAGGTTAGTATCGCGCCGATGGGCGGGACTGAGAAAGGCCAAACGGCCCCGCGGTTTCTCCCGGCCGCGCCGGCACGCGCCACTCGTCGCGGGTTCTTTCAGCTCAAGAAACTCTCCGGCGGCGACTGCTGGGTGACCGCCACGACTACAGGACTTCCGCCAGGGACGGTGCCAGTCAACATCGCGGCAGATGCAGAAACCGCACTGCACGAGCCGCTCATCCTGGCCGGTCTTTCGCGACTGACCGTTCAAGTCGAGCCCCCGGTCGATCCGTGGGGCGCGGCATGGAGCCTGAAGCTGGTGCAGGTGAGTGAGCAGCCGGGAGCGGGCCATTTCTCGGAGGAAGCAGCTCACGGCACCGCGGACCGCAGTGGGAGATGGAGCGCCGATCGGCTTTCACAAGGCCGGTACCTGCTGATCGTGCTGAAGGAGCACGAGGAGAGCTGGCATACCGAGATGGTTGAGGTGGCAGGCGGCGTGGAGCAGTCCGTCGCCGTCTCGATCGGATTGGTGACATTGCGGGGAAGATTGCGACTCGGAAGCAGCCCACTGCAGGCCACGCTTTGGTTCGGCGGAAAGAACGGGGCAGACAGGGTCGACATGCACTCCGACAAGGATGGCGTTTTTGAAGGGCTCCTCTCGAGAACGGGCAGTTGGATCGTGGATATTCACGCAACAGAGCCTGAGCTTGAGCGGCGGCTCGAGGTGGATGTCCCCGAGTCGTCGACTCCCGATGTCGAGATCACCCTCCCCGACACCCTGCTTGCCGGTACCACGGTTGATGCGACAGGAAGGCCCTGGCCGGGTGCACGCGTGACGATCCACCCGCTTGCCGAGCAAATGGCCTCATCCTTCGATTCCGCCGACGAGGAGGGGCATTTCGAGTTCAGAGGCATGACTCCGGGACCAGTGCAGCTCTGGGCCGATGGCGACGCCGATCACACCAGCGGGCCTGTGATGTTCAATGTCGAAGAGGCGAGTCACGCTGCGCCGCAGACGGTGACGATACGAGAGAAACTGCATCTCTCCGGGCACGTTTTCTCAGCCGGCGAGCCGGTCGGTGGCGCCACGGTCACGGCGGTTCCGGGCCCTGAAGTGATCACAAGCGTCAGGCCGGTTCGCACCGGGCAAGACGGCAGTTTCTCGGTGTCAGTCCCTTACAATACCCGAACCGTCGACCTTCGGATTCTTGCTCGAGGGTACGTCTACAAGCGATTGGCGATCTCATTGCCTTCGCCGGGACCGATCCGAGTTGCCCTGCCAACGCAAGGGGGGCGTCTGGTTCTTGAATTTCCTGATCCGCCCAATCCGCGCAACTGGTCATCACCGATCCTGGTCGCGTACCACGACGGTCAGTGGGATTACTTTGGTTCGCTGGAGCGCTGGAGTAGCCTGAATGGTGAGTCGACCGATAACCCTCAACTGAAGGTTATCCCTCAAGTCGAAGCTGGCGATTGGGCGTTCTGCTTCGTGACCCCCGGAAAAAAGCGCCCCGCATCACCGGCGGAGTTCCCGCGTGGCTCGTGCGTTTCCGGCACGCTGCTCCCTGGCGGCGAACTACGCCTCGTGGTCCCGTCACCCCCAAGTCAGACGACCACCAGAATGAGCGAGAATAGGTGTCCTCGTCAAGCGGAAACGGGAACGTCTGGGCAGCGCCAGGAGTCGCTCCATTTGTAACAGATGTCCTGACTTCAGACAAGGTGCCGATCGCGACATCGCGACGACGATTCTGGCTCTTATTCTCGCGTCGCCGAGATCCGATCACCCATGCCGACAAAAAGACGCTCGCCCCATCGGCGTGAGACATGGTGAACGGAATTGGTGTTGGTTCAGGCGGCTGTCAACGCTCACGTGATTCTGACCCCACTTCGCTCACGTGTTATGCCGATCTCGGCATAATGCATGAGCCTTGACACTAGCGGCAGGCGGAGTCACAAACCCCATCATGGCTGCGGCGGCGATGGTGATGTCGAGCCTCTCATTGATCGGGAACTCGACGCGCTCGGCATCGGTACCGGGGCCACGTCAAAACCCCGCGTTGAAGTGGGTCCTTGACAAATAGATAAATTAGATCTATATTGTCCATTGAAGGACGCGATGCAGATCAATCGCACGGTCGACTACGGAGTCAGGGTGATGATCCACTTGGCGGGAATGCCAGTGGGAACGCGCTCGATCTGCCCTGATTTGGCCGCTGCTGCGGATGTTCCACCGAGCTTCATGTCAAAGATCTTGCGGAGACTGGTTAATGCGAGGCTGATCAACTCCGGCCGCGGGATCGGCGGTGGGTTCGAGCTTGCGAGACCCGCCTCTCAGATCACGCTCCTCGACGTCGTGCAAGCGATCGAAGGGCCCATCTGCCTCAATATCTGTTTGCAAAGCGCCACCATGTGCAATCGGAGCTCCTGGTGTGCAGCTCACCTGGTGTGGGCGGATGCCCAGCGGAAGCTCGAGCAGGTTTTGGGCGCTGCAGTTTTGGACAAGCTTGCCACGCAGTCTCAAACGATGCGTTCGAGTCTCCACGGGCGGTAATAGATGGGAATGGATCTCAGTCTTACCTGGCTATCTATCCTCGGCGGTCTCGCCATGGGGCTCGGCGCGGTGTTCGTCTTCATTTATGCGGTCAAAAACGATTATTTCCAGGACCTGGAGAACGTGAAGTACCAGGTCTTTTGGTCGGATATGGGCGAAACGAACGAATCCTCAATCGAGAGGGGAACTCATCATCATGTCGCAAGGTATCGTCGAGATCGTCAGCGGTGTCGAGCACAAGGGAGCAGTTGACCGTCGGAGTGTTCTCTCCTGGCTGAGCGGTCTGGCGCTGTTCGGATCGGGAGTGATCAGTCTGGTTTCCGATTTCGTTTTCATCAAGCCGAGAGCCACCTACGGCCAGCCGAGTCGATTTTCGATCGGGCGGCCGGACGCGTACCCGCCTGGGACGCGAATGGCCATCGATGGGCGGCGGGTCTGTGTCGTGCGCGATGGCGATCAGGTAGCGGCGATCTCGACGACCTGCACGCACCTGGGGTGCATTGTCGGAGTGGCGGAGACCGGATTTGCCTGTCCGTGTCACGGATCGCGCTTCGATCAGGATGGAACGGTCACGGGCGGGCCGGCGCCGCGGTCCCTGCCATGGTTCAAGGTCAACCTGGCTCCGAACGGTGACCTGGAGGTCGATGCCAACGCCGAGGTGAGCCCTGGCACCTACCTCACGGTTTGAGGTGCGCCATGGAGAGACTGATCCAACTTCCGCGTTTGGTCTGGGATTCCATCTTCCGGCATCCGCTTCCGGAGACGGATCTTGGCAGGGCGACGACGTCGTTCAACAATTTCTTCCTGCACCTTCATCCGGTGAAGGTGCATCGCAACACGCTGAGGCCCGCCTATACGCTGGGCTTGGGGCTCATCTCGCTATTCCTGTTCATCATGCTCGTCGTCAGCGGAGTGCTGCTGATGTTCTACTACGTCCCGTCGACGGCGCAGGCCTACGATCGGATGCTGGACCTGCGCGGCACAGTCGCCTTCGGCACGTTCCTGCGCAACATGCATCGCTGGGCGGCCCATGGGATGGTGGCCTTGGTCTTCTTTCACATGTGCCGCGTCTTCTTCACCGGGGCGTACAAGGCACCGCGAGAATTCAACTGGGTGATCGGCGTCGGCCTTTTCCTGCTGACGTTGCTCGCGAGCTTCACCGGCTACCTTCTCCCCTGGGATCAGCTCGCCTTCTGGGCCATCACCGTCGGCACCTCGATTGCCGGCTACGCTCCCGTCGTCGGCCAGGATGTCCGATTCCTATTGCTGGGCGACCATGCGGTGGGGCAGGAAGCTCTGCTGCGTTTCTATGTGCTGCATGTCGTCGTGCTCCCGGTCGTGATTACCCTCCTCGTCACCATCCATTTCTGGCGCATCCGAAAGGACGGTGGGCTGTCGCGACCCGAGGAGCCGGAGCCCACAGCGACAACACTTCCGGTTGGCACGCGGTACGGGCTCATGGGCTTCGTTCGCGGCCCCCTCACGAAGAGCGGCAACGTGCCGGATAACGCGGTCTTCAGCTGGCCCAATCTGCTCATCGCCGAGCTGTTCGTGTTCGTGCTCACGGTTGCCGGCGTCCTCGCAGTCTCGCTTCTTTTCAACGCGCCTCTCGAAGAACCCGTCAACGTGATGCACCCGCCGAACCCGGCGAAGGCGCCTTGGTACTTCCTCGGGCTACAGGAAATGGTCAGCTACTCGGCCTTCTGGGGCGGCGTCGGCATCCCCACGCTCGAGGTGCTCCTTCTCCTCCTCATCCCCTACCTCGATCGCCGCACCGAAGGTGTCGGGCGGTGGTTTGCAAAGGAGCGGCTGCTTGCCAACTCGCTATTCCTGCTCTTCTCAGTGATCAACATCATCCTGATCGCGATCGGGACGTTCTTCCGCGGCCCGAACTGGACCTTCGTGACGCCCTGGTGAGGACCACGATGAAAATAGCACTCGCAATAGCCAGCTCAATCGTGCTCATCATCCACGGCATCGTTTTCTACTCCCAGTCCTCCCATGGCTGGATGCAGCATCAAGAAGCGTATATCGCCGAGGCGCAGAACAAGGCGACGAACGATGCCGAGCGGAACGAATTGGCGTCGCGCCGGCCGCGTCTCGAGCAGATCATCGCGACGCAGTTTGGCGAGCCGCGCGTGGATCGGTGCGTTTCCTGTCACGTCGCGGTGGACGATCCCCGGTTTGTGGGCCATGCCCAGCCGCTGCGGGCGCATCCCTATTCGAAGGAATTGGGCGACAGCTACGAGAACGGGCGGTGGGAGCGTCGCCACAAGTTCACGGATTTCGGTTGCACCGTGTGCCACGACGGCCAGGGCCGGGGGCTCGATTCCTTCTACGCGCACGGCGAGGACCGATACTGGCCGGAGCCATTGATCGGCTACGTGGCCCAGGCGGAGTGGAACGAGAAGTACAGGCAGCCGCTCCGCGGCAAAGACTACATGGAGGCCAACTGCGCGCAGTGTCACGCGTCGGGAGACTCGGTGTCGATGCCGCACCTCGAGCGTGGCCGGCGGCTCTTCTTTGAAAAGAACTGCTACGGCTGCCACAGGATCGACGACCTGTCGGAGGGCGCGTTGGGACCCGATCTCAGCGAAGTCGGCAAGAAGTGGAAGCTCGACTACCTCTGGGAATCGCTCGTCGATCCCCGCGCCAACACACCCGTCTCGTTCATGCCCAAGTTCAATCTCAGGGACGACGAGGTGAAGTCGCTTGTGATCTTCCTGAAAAGCCGGCGCGGCACCAATCCGGCCCAGACATCGCTCCAGCGTTACCGCGCCCGCGCGGGACGATCTGCTGCGGCCGGTCAGGCTCCGGTCCTCCAGGCGGATCTCCCCGAGGATCCGGTGGCCCGCGGTGAGGTGCTGGTGCGAGACCGCGCCTGTGCCGCCTGCCACAAGCTGGGGAACCAGGATGGCGGGATCGCACCGGATCTCTCGTTCGAGGGCCTGATGAAGGACACGCAATGGATATCAGACCATTTCCGAGATCCACGGCGGCTGGTCCCCGATTCAATCATGCCGTCTTTTCGCTTCTCCGAGCCGGAGTTTGACGCCATGACCCTATATCTGACGAGCCTGCGCACGCCGCCTGCGCTCGGCGACTCGGCAGAGATCTACCGCACTCTCTGTGCCCGCTGTCACGGTGCGAACGGCGATGGCACCGGACCCGTCGCTTTGTATCTCGATCCGGCCCCCCGCGATCTCACGAAGGCGGGGTTCATGAACAGCAAGGATCCCGCGCGCTTCGTGCGCTCTATTCTCGACGGGGTGCCGGGGACGGCCATGCCGGGGTGGAAAGGTGTCCTGGGCCAGGAACAGGCTCAAGCCGTCCTCGACTATGTCTGGTCGAGCTTCGTCCGTGAGCCGCGGCGCGACGCGAAGAAGCGGTCGGTGCCGGAAACGAATCCGGTGGTCAGCACCGCCGAGTCGATCGCGCGCGGGAAACAAATCTTCGTGCAGAGATGCACCGGGTGCCATGGCTTGAAGGCCGACGGCAAAGGACCAAACTCGATCGACATCCTCCCGCGCCCCCGCAACTTGCGAAACGGCCCTTTCATCAATGCGACGGATGACAGACGCCTCCTCGAGTCCATCCTATACGGAGTGCAGGGAACGGCCATGCCACCGTGGATCGACTACGGTCTCACGGCCAACGATGCCGGGGATCTACTGAATTTCATTCGCAGTTTTCAAACCAGGAGATAGTCAATGACAGGAAAAGAGAACCCTTCTCCGATGACCGTCCCGGCCGCGGCGCCGCCGGTGCACTCGGACACCGCCGCCAAGTGGTTCATCCTCAGCTCGATCGCCTACTTCTTCATCGTCGGGATCATCGCGGTAACGATCGCGGCGAAGTTCGTCTGGCCGGAGCTGCTCGGCACGATCCCCGCGTTTTCGTACGGCCGCCTGCGACCGCTCCATGTCAACGGCATGCTCTTTGGATGGCTGCTGGCTGCCGACATGGGACTCGTCTACTACATCGTTCCACGACTCTGCGGGGTAAGACTCTGGAGCGAGAAACTCGGAGTCGCAACGGCGGTTTTGTGGAACGTCATCATCCTCGGCGCCGTCGTCTCGCTGCTAGCGGGGTGGAATCAGGGCTGGGAGTATGCCGAGCTGCCCATGCCGCTCGACGTCCTCGTCGTCGTCGCCTGGATCATGTTCGGTGCGAACATCTTCGCCACAATCGCATCTCGCAAGTACGCTCAGATGTACGTGACGCTCTGGTACATCATGGGCACGATCCTCTGGACGGCCTTCGTCTATCTGACCGGCAATTTCGCGGTCTTGTTCACGACCGGCGTCAACCAGGCCAACCTCAACTGGATGTACGTCCACAACGCCGTCGGCCTGATCTTCACCCCGGTCGGTCTTGCCCTCGCCTACTACTTCATACCGAAGGCAGGCGAGGTGCCGCTTCACAGCCACAAGCTGTCCATGATCGGGTTCTGGTCGCTCGCCTTCGTCTACGTCTGGACCGGTGCGCATCACATGATCCACGGACCGATTTCGCAGTGGCTCCAGACGATCGCGATCGTCTTCTCCGTGATGCTCCTGATTCCCGTGTGGACGGTGGTCTACAACTTCATCGCGACCATGAAGGGGCAGTGGCCGCAGATGCGCGACAACGTCCCGCTGAAATTCCTGATGTCCGGCGTCGTTTTCTACCTTCTGACCTGCTTCCAGGGTCCGATGCACAGCCTGCGGTCCGTGAATGCGATCGTGTCGAAAACGGATTGGATTCCCGGTCATGCACACATGGCCGTTCTCGGGGCGTTCTCGTTTTTCGCGATTGCCGGAGTCTACTATGTGATTCCTCGGATGTTCAGGAGGGGGTTGAGCTCAGAGCCGATGGCCACCTGGAGCTACTGGCTCATGATGGTTGGCGGGCTGGGATTCTTCGTCACGCTGTGGCTGGGTGGTTTCTGGCAGGGATGGCAGTGGAACAACCCGTCCATTCCTTTCATCGATACCGTCGTGGCTCTGAAGCCGGTCTGGACGGTCCGCTTCTTCTCGGGTGTTCTCATCTTCCTGGGAATCGTCCTGTTCGCATACAACATCATGGCGACGGCTGTCGGCGCATCCGAAAAGCGGACCGGCGCCGCGGCGGCTGTGTAGGAGGCTTCTCATGTTTGGCAAGACCGATGTCAGCGCCCCCCTGTTTGTCGTCGCCGCACTGGTCTGTTTTCTCATCGGCGGACTCATGACGACCGTCGTGCCACCGCTTGTGGACGCGAGCTGGAGCAGACCCTTCAAAAACGACGATCCTTCGAAGGGTCCCACCGGCGTGCTGCGCCCATATACCGAGATCGAGCTCAAAGGCCGCGCCATCTACGTGCGGGAAGGGTGCTGGTACTGCCACACCCAACAGACGCGGACCATCCTGGCGGACACAGTTCGCTCGGGCTGGCGGGGTGTCAATGCACCGATCTCGACGCCGGACGAATTCGTCTACGACAGTCCGCATCTGTTCGGCACCAAGCGGACCGGTCCCGATCTGTCGCACGTGGGGGGCAAATACGACGTCCAGTGGCACCGGACCCACTTCCGCAATCCGAGGGATCTCGTCCCGGGCTCCGTGATGCCTCCCTTTCCGTGGATTGCCAACAACGAGCCGGAATTCCAGGCGCTCGTGGCGTATATCCAGACCCTCGGCCGCGCCAAGGACTGGAGGCCGGATCATGACTACGAACAGTGAGGAGCCCCTGTGATGAGTGACTACACATATCCGAGCATCTTCTTCGCCTATTTTCTCTTCTTTCTCCTGGTCGCGGGCGCGCTGTTTTTCTTCTTGAGAACTATCAAGCAAGGGTACTGGGGATGTCACAGCGAAGATCCCAAGTACCACATGCTCCACGATGAGGAGGTGAAACATGACGACAAATAAGCTACCCGCTGAGATCAAGGAATACGCGGGCGGGTGGATCACCGAACGGAAAGGGACCGCGGTCCCGGGATTCCTCAAATACGCCTACATCGTCATCGCCCTGGGGTGCATCGGCTATCTTGTCCATTATCGGAATGGCGAGACGGCGCATGGGACGCGCGGCGCGCTCGTGCGGCAGCTTAATCAGGTCAGTGGAAACGCTGATTTGTTGATGTACGGCGTGGCAGTCCTGGCCCTGCTTGCGGCGATCGGGCTCTTCGTCTTCGCGTTTCGGAAAGCTCACGTCGACTGACGCGGCCAGGCCATGAGCCAATCCTGCTACGAGCTCCAGGCGCCGGACGCCACCACCTACTGGACACAGATGATCAAGTGCCAGGATGCGTGTCCCGTGCACACCGATGCCTGTGGCTATGTGACGGCGATTGCCGAAGGCCGTGACGCGGACGCGTATCGGATCGCGCGCGCCAGTAACCCCTTCGCTTCGATCTGCGGGCGCATCTGCGGCGCGCCATGCGAAGCGAATTGCAGGCGCGGAGCCGTGGATCACCCCGTTGCGATCCGCGCCCTGAAACGGTTCGTCTGCGATTCACACGGTCCGGAAAGCGGTGAGCGACGGCTCCATCAGGAGGCTTGCGATGAGCGGCTCCTGCCTCCGGACCGCGGTGGTTACGAGCGGGTGGCGGTAGTGGGAGCGGGCGTCGCCGGCCTCACTGTTGCCCACGACCTCGCGCGTCTCGGCTACAAGGTCACGGTCTTCGAAGCTCACTCCGAACCGGGCGGCATGCTGACGGTGGGGGTCCCCATCTTTCGCCTGCCGCGCGATCTCGTCCGGCGGGAAATTGATGCGATCCTGTCGCTCGGAATCGAGCTCAGATGCAATATGCGCCTCGGACACGACTTCCTGCTCTCCGACCTGAGGCAGGACGGCTACGCCGCAATCTTCCTCGGCATCGGACTTCCGAAAGGACGCCGGCTCCAGATACGGGGCGCCGAGCATCCCAATGTCTACGACGGCCTCGATTTCCTCCGGAGCTTCAATGAAGGCGCCCCCTTGCCGCTCGGGAAGCGCGTTGTGGTCATCGGCGGTGGTAACGTCGCATACGACGTGGCTCGGTCAGCCATCCGCCCGATCGACGAATCAAGCAGCGGGGAGGCCGTGGCTGAGTTGGGCCGCGGCGAACGGACGGCCTACGATGTGGCACGGTCTGCGCTGCGCCTCAGCGGCGGAAGGGAGGTGCACCTCGTCTGTCTCGAGAAACGCCACGAAATGCCTGCCGATGAACGCGAGATCGTCGAAGGCGCCGAAGAAGGTCTCACCCTGCACAACGGGCAGGGACCCAAAGAGGTGGTCATCCGAGACGGCACTTTGGTGGGTCTGCGGACGGTTCACTGCACGTCCGTGTTCGACCAGAGTGGTCGATTCAACCCGACTTTCGACGAGTCACAGACCGATCTCATCGGGGCCGATACGATACTTTTTGCCGTCGGACAGACCTCGGATCTGTCGTTCCTGGCCCCGAGCGACGGCGTGGCAACCGATCGAGGGTTGATCAAGGTGAACCCTGAAACCTACCAGACCAGCTCGCCTGACGTCTTTGCCTGCGGCGACATCGCGCACGGGCCCAAGCTCTTCATCCATGCCATCGCCTCGGCGCAGATCGCGGCGCGCTCGATGCACGATTACCTGCGGCGGACCCGAACCGATGTCGTCACCCGGCAGCGCTGGATCCCGGCGAGCTATTCGATGATCGCGGGCTGGGAGGTCTTGGAACGAACCGAGCCCTCTGTGATCGGTGTCGCACAGAGGGTGGGCTCGAGCGCAAACGTGGAGTCGCGCTACACCGAGGCGGACGCACGACGGCAGGCCTCCCGCTGTCTCCGATGCAACATCAACACTGTCTTCAATACGTCGATCTGTGTCGGCTGCAATGGATGTGTGGACGTCTGTCCTCGCAACGTGCTGAGGCTCGTCGGCCTGAGCCGCCTCGCTTCGGACAATCACTGGCAAACTCTGGCTTCAGAGGCTCTCGGGATCACGGAG
Source organism: Acidobacteriota bacterium (assembly GCA_016191015.1). Lineage (GTDB taxonomy): Bacteria > Acidobacteriota > CAIWXX01 > CAIWXX01 > CAIWXX01 > JACPPM01. Next base: position 12,607 of record JACPPM010000085.1, read on the forward strand.
ATCCGGCTGCGCTCGATGCCCCCTCACGAGCTTGACGCGCTGGGAGCCGTGATGCTGAAAGACGAGTCCTCCTGCATCCGCTGCGCTATGTGCGCCTCCCGGTGTCCGACACATGCGGTGACAATGGAGCGATTCGATTTTTATCGGGAATGCGTGTCCGTGCCGGGCGCAAATCCTCGAATCGTTCATCAACCGCCAGAGGTCCGGCCCTAGGCGCCGGGACGGACCCTGGGATCGAGCCATCGCAGAGCGTGCGCAACCCATAGTGTCTTGGAAGTTGAGTGTTGACACGAAATGGCAAGAACCCTGTTCACTGCAGAGACGCAGAGGTCGCGGAGAAAGATTCCGGCTCTGCGCTCTCCGCGCCTCTGCGGTGGAATGGCATACCCATGAACCCGCGGCTCTTGGTTGCGGCTATGCCGCGTTAGGAGTGAGACTTGAGCGTTTCAGATCTCTACATCATGCTGATGATCGGCCTGGTCGGGAGCATCCACTGCGCTCAGATGTGCGGGCCGATTGTTGTCGGCTATAGTCTGCCGCTCGCGCGCCAACCGCGTGGTCGTCAGGTGCGGGCGCATCTTTTGTACAACCTGGGCCGGGTCACGACCTATGCCGTCCTGGGCGCCGTCGCCGGCGCAGTGGGTGGGGTGGCCGGGTTCGTCTCGCGGCTGGCTGGGCTTAGGGGTGCGACAACCATCGCAGCGGGTGCTCTCATGATCGCGGCCGGTCTGCTCATGAGCGGCTTCATCCCGGTGTCGCGCCTGACCGCGCGCCTTCCGTTCCGCCCCCGCATCGCCGCCCGCTTTATGCAATCGCCCGGGGTCGCGAGCAAGCTCGCGTTGGGGCTGGTTCTCGGCCTGTTGCCGTGCGGGATGGTTTACGCGGCCCTGCTGAAGGCCGTCGAAACCGCGACGCCTTCGGGCGGCGCCGCGACGATGATTGCCTTCGGGCTGGGGACGACGTCGACGATGGTTGCGATGGGCATGCTGTCAACCGCCCTGGGGTGGCGCCTTGGCCGCTATGCCCCGCGGCTCGCGGCGCTGGCCGTCACGATCATGGGCGTTCTCCTGCTGTGGCGGGGAATCGCCATCCCGGTGCAGGTTCATGAATGTTGTCACTGAGCTACCATCAGCTCAGAAAGGGGACGCACCTCGTGTGCTTCCTGGTGTTCGTGTGCCTTCCCTTCGTGGACGTGTTGCGTTTCGACATCCCGCGCCAGCGCTTCTACTTTGCTGGTCAGGAGCTGTGGATCAACGAGCTGGCCATCATGTTCTTCGCACTCATGTTCCTGATGGCTCTCATCGGCGCAGCGGCCATGATCTATGGCAGGGTATACTGCAGCTTCCTCTGCCCGCAGATGATATTCAGCGAGGCCGCAGTGTCGCTGGAGCGTTGGATGGGCCGCCTGGTTCGGCGGCGCGCTTCGCGGCTGGGACTGAAAGCTCGAGACCGTGTCGCCAAGGCGCTGTTCTACGCGCTGATGGTGCCGGCGTCGGTCTTCCTCGCCTTCGTCTTCATCGCCTACTTCGTCGAGCCGGCGGATCTATGGGCGCGGCTCCTTTCTCTGGACCTCGTGACAGCGGGAGGGATCGCGGGAGCGGCGACGACGTTGCTGACCTTCCTGGATTTCGCATTCGTGCGCTTACGGTTCTGCACAACCGCGTGTCCCTACGGGTACCTGCAGGCGATGCTGGCCGATCGCGGCACGCTCCTCGTCCGCTACAGCGAGGAGACGGCACAATGCATCGAATGCAGGAAGTGCGTTCGGGTGTGCCCCATGGACATCGACATCCGCGCCTCCCCCCACCAGATCGAATGCGTGCACTGCGGCGAATGCATAGATGCCTGCGACGAAGTCCTTGGGAATTTGGGCAGGGAGGGGCTGATCAGGTATGCCTGGGGCGATAGGGGCACGGCGCCGTTGAGCGCGGGTGCGAAATGGTACCAGCGGCTCGGTCTCCGCGACGCCAAGCGGTTCGCGATACTTCTTGTTCTTCTCTTTTACGCCTCGGGGCTCGCCATTGCACTCTCGATGCGGCACCCGGTCCTCGTTCGACTCTCGCCAGATCGCAGCACACTGTACACCTTGACCGACGCCGGCGAGGTGCTCAATCGCTACCACGTCACGATCGCCAACCGCGGTCGCCACGATGCGCGCGTTTCGATTGTCATCGATGGGCTCGACCGGGCGCATCTCGTGATTCAGGAGAACCCGATTCTCGTGAGGGCAGGGGAGATGACCCAGCGTGACTTCCAGATCGAACGGCAAGCGGGACCTGTGGATCTCGCTGTCATTCACTTCACGCTCTCCACAAAAACCGTTCCGGATGGGGACGCAATGTTGTTTCCGATGACTTTCATCACGCCTTCGGAAAGGGGTTCGATGTGAGAATGAAATTGTTTCTCGCCGCAGTCTTCATCGTCTTCGCAGGCATACTGGTTGTTGTATACGCGGCTGCCCGGCGTGCCAACCCGGTTCTGCTCGACGAACAGGGGCACCCCATCAATGTCACAAGTGCTCACCACTGAGGTCCTCGAGCCGGCCGCTGCCCCGACGTGCGCCCTTTGCGGGCTCGACTGCGGCCGGCACCCACTCGCCCAGAATCGAGATGGATGGACGCAGATGTTCTGTTGCACGGGCTGCATGAACGTCTACGCCATTCTCGTCGAGTGCGGACTGGCGGCTTCCGGTATGGATCTGCGCGAGACGGATCTATTCAAACGCAGCCTCGAGCTGGGGCTCATATCACAGCGTCCCGCCGCTCCCCGATTGCAGGCGATTCCCGCCAACGCCCCGGCGCAGGACTTGATGCTCCATCTGTCAGGGCTCTGGTGTTCGTCTTGCGCGTGGCTCATCGAGCATGCCTTGGGGCGCCTCCGTGGCGTCCTCTCGGTCGAAGTCCTGTTCGCATCGGATCTGGTCAAGGTCCGGTACAGCCCGCAGTATCTGCCGCCGGAGAAGATCCGCGAGCGCATCGCGGAGGTCGGCTACGGAGTTGCCGAATGGGATCCGTCGAGGGATCGGGCCGATGCTGGAGAAAGGCGGGACCATCTGCTGAGACTCGGGGTGGCCGCGTTTCTGTGGATCAACGTGATGATGCTGAACGTGGCGATCTACGTCGGATATTTTGAGAAAATACCGGCGAGCGTGAGCAGATACGTGCCCTACATTCTGATGGCACTCGCGACACCGGCTGTCTTCTACTCCGCGGCCCCGATTCTGCGGCTGGCAGGGCGAGGTGCCCGGATGGGCGTCGTTCGCATGGAATCTCTCCTCGCGCTCGGGATCCTTGCCGCCTGGGGCTACAGCGTCGTGCAGACTCTTTCCGGCGGCAACCACCTGTACTTCGACACGGCCTGCGCCATCGTGACGCTGGTGCTTGTAGGAAAGTGGACCGAGCGATCGGCGAAGGAGAAGACGTCGCACTCCATCGCCCTCCTGCACCGGATGATGCCGCGCAAGGCGCGAATCCTGGACGGGGGGCATGAGCGCTTCGTTTCCATCGATGCGGTGAGAGCTGGAGACGAGATCGTGGTCAAGGCGGGAGAGAGGATTCCGGTCGACGGTGTGGTCCTTGCCGGTGAGTCGCACGTGGACGAATCGGTGATCACGGGCGAATCGGCGCCGGTCGGGAAGACGCACGGAAGTGCTGTGCGCGGCGGTAGCGTCAGTATCGACGGGGTTCTTCGCATCCAGGCCACTAGCGTTGGGAGCGAGAGCACTCTGGCGCAGGTCCTACGGACGGTCGAGAGAGCGTTGTTGAGCCGCACCGGTGTGGAACGAGCCGTCGATCGTGCGTCGCGGGTTTTCGTGCCGGTCGTCATCGGGCTTGCTCTCCTCACGTTTCTCGGTTGGCGATACGGCGCGTCGGCGGCGACGAGCGAGGCTCTGATGCGCGGCATCGCCGTGCTTGTGATCGCCTGTCCCTGTGCGCTCGGGATCGCCACACCACTCGCCGTTACGGCCGCGATCGGAGCGGCGTCGAAGCGCGGGATTCTCGTCGGCGAGAGCAAGGTGCTCGAGACGGTTGCGCGCGTCGACGTCATGGCGCTGGATAAGACCGGCACTGTGACGGAAGGATGTTTCTCGGTGCTCCATGGGAATCCCCAGCATGTGCCGCTGCTCGCCTCCGTAGAAGCTCTGTCAGAACATCCGCTCGGCAAAGCTATCGTGAAGCACGCCGGGCAGATCTGTGCCGACTTCGAACCCGCGGCCGACGTGGAGGTGCGGAAGGGTCTCGGCATATCGGGGAGTGTCGGCGCTCGCCGGGTCTTCATCGGCAGTCGCCGAATGGTCACGTCCGTTCACACCGATCTGCTCGAGGAGGGCCAGCAATGGGAGTCGAAGGGAGCGACGGTAGCCTACTACGGCTGGGACGGGGATGTGAAGGGAGTGATCGCTTTTGGGGATCGGGTTCGGGCCGGAGCCGCAGAGCTGATCGGAACCCTTAGGCGTCGCGGTGTTCGCGTTCTGTTGATATCCGGGGACTCTGCCAGGACCACGAGGCATGTCGCCGGTCTCATTGAGAGTGCGACTGGTCCAATGCGCGGAGCGCCTGAGGTGGAGATCAGGGCGGGACCTCTCCCGGACGAGAAGGCCGCGACGGTGGCTCAGCTTCAGAGGGAGGGCCTCGTCGTCTGCATGGCCGGAGATGGAATCAACGACGCTCCGGCACTCGCCCAGGCCGATCTGGGTATCGCGATGGGAAGCGGAACCGACA
>JACPPM010000121.1 GCA_016191015.1 Acidobacteriota bacterium
GAGATGACTGCTCCGTTCCTGCATTCCTCCCTTCCTGCTTTCCTGAGAGGGGGTTCGGAGGATCTCGCCCTCTCGAGAGTCTTGCCATTTCGTGTCAACACGCAATTTGTAAGAGACTAAGAGGGATCGGGAGGATTGAGCATTGTCAAGAATCTTGCCATTTCGTGTCAACACGCAACTTGTAAGACACTAACGGAATTGCCACAGCGCCGATGACAAGGACAACAGGCAAGCGGTCTGGATGCCGATGATTCGAACGAAAGGACCCGTCCTCCAGGAGGCCGATCGAAGGTGACTGTGGAACGCCCGACCCGCAAGGCTGTCGTTCATCTGGAAAGCCTCGTCGACGCCTCATCGCAGGATGTGCTGGTAGTGCTCGGGGAGCCCGACAAGATCGAACCAGGCGACACCTGGCTCTCCGATGAGCTTGGCACGGTGATGCGTGACGCGGACGGGGAGCTCCACCAGGAGGATGTATACGGACCGATCCCGACCAAGATCGCTGCGGGTGACGAGTATGTGACGTGGTACTACTACAACGTTGTCGGGCCCGGCATGCCGGATTTTAGCGTGCCGCAGGAAGAAAGCCGCGAGCCCGGCCCGGAGGGCTTTCTCCAGGCGTTTTGCGATTACAGAGAAACCTGGATGCTGTACCTGGTGCGACAGGATGACGATGACGTCGTCGTGGAGGTTTACCGATACGACAACGAAACATGGTTCTAGTGTCTGCGAAGATGCGAGTTGGCACGAAATGGCAAAAGTCTCGAGCGGGCGAGACCTTCCGGACCCCTCTCAGGAAAGCAGGAGGGGAGGATTGCTGGACCGGAGCGGTCGCCTGGGATGTTCGGTATGACTCGGAAGAACGCTCTCACGCGCGGCTCCGCCGCGTTGGGCATGGCCGTGATGTGGCGTGAAAACGTGAGACGATCGTGAGCTGCGCCTACTGCGACACTGCCAGGGAGGCGGGATGGCGATTTTGCCTTCGTTGCGGATGCCCGGTCCGACTTGCAAGTGACGAACGCGAATGCGACGCATGCGGTCATCTGATCACTCCGGCGGAGAGGGTTTGCACATTCTGCGGGAGGCTCGCGGCACTGCCCGCGGCAGTGCCCGCGGCACCGGCAACGCCCGCCCCGGTGGTCTTGGCTCAGCCCGCTCCAGCTCGCTCCGGGCACGCGTGGAGCGCGCTCCTCCTCGGCATCTTCCTGCCCGGGGCGGGCCAGGCTTATAACGGCCAGTTCTGGTTCGGCATTCTGGTGCTCATCACCAGCTTCTTCGTCCTTCCGTGGATCCTCGCATGCCGGCAGGCATTCATCGCCGCGGACCGGCTTCAACCTCCTCTTGCGACGCGCCGCGCGCTGGGCCTCGTCGTGCTTCACGCAAGGTGATCCTCGAGGAAGGGAAGATTTCGGAGCCGATCATGAAGCGGCTGAGCGTGTGGATGGGTGAGGACAAGGATCCCTCATCGCAGCCGCTCCTCGATCGAGTACGGGAATTCCTGGATGCGATCGAGAAGCTGCTCAAGCTAGGAATTCCCGTCGACATCAGGATCGCGCGCGAACAGAACAGGTACTTCTCGACCACCGAGCGAGTGTTCTTCAAACCCGTTCCAGCCGGCGACACGGAGCGGAAGGAGCTGGATCGAGTCGGTGTGCTCACCCTGGTGACACGCGCCGAGAAGGGCGACCCCCCGTATACCTGCAACTCTACCGGCCCGATCAGATCAGGACGACCGTACGCCAGGAGCCGCCGCGCGACAGCAACGCCTCGCCGCTCGTCTGGCGCATCGAGCCCGCCCGGGTCGAGCGGAAAGCCCGAAGGCCGTGGCTCTCGCTGCCATGCGATGCGATCGGGTTCGCGTTCGCAGGCCTGGGCACCCACCAGCAGACGTGGATCGGCGGCAGGTGAGTGCTCCATGCGTCGGGTTCGGACTACTTCGCGGACGACGGCTTCTTCGCCGCCATCGCCTCCGCAAGTGTCTCGTAGTCCTCGCTCGTCACGGAGAATTGCGTGTACAGGCAGTTGCTATTCGCAAATTCCCACTTGGCCGCGTCATCGGGCTAGTCGGCTCCGAGAACATGATGGTCGGAAATGTGCCTCCTGGCGCCTTGTCTGCCGGCGGCTGAGAATCCGGTTGACATAAGGTTTGCACCTGTACAATACTGCTACGAATAGAATTGGACAGTAATAATGATATCAAGACTTTTAACCAAGGCACCTGATTCTATGGGCGATCCCAAAGAATGCCCGTACTACCTGATTTCGCGTGTTTCGCTCGCGATTACCTCGGCGCTCAAGGTGGGCTTCAGCGAGGCGGGCGTCGAGCGGGTCCGGCCGGGGTACATGGGAGTTCTGCTGGTCTTGTGGCGCGAGGACAACCTGAAGGTCAACGAGCTCGGGCGGCAGGCCGGTCTCGAGCCGTCGACGATGACCGGCCTGATCGATCGAATGGAACGGGACGGATTCGTGAAGCGGGTTCCTGACCCGGCGGATCGGCGGGTCCTGCGTATTCAGTTGACGGAAGATGGCCGCGGCGTGAAGGGGGCGGCACTCCGCGTGGTTGACCGCACCCTGGCCGATGCTCTGGGCGGAGTGAGCGGGAAAGAGATCGCGACCCTCAAGGAAATCCTGCGACGGGTGCTGACGAATCTCAACGAGGAGGAATCGGATGGCAGTGCCGCCCGCTGACTTCATCGGCTTTGCCTGCGCCTACACCCCTCTGCCCGTGATCGCGGCTGCCGGTGGCGCGCCGTATCGCGTCTTGCCGATGACGGAGAGCCCCGACCAGGCCGGAAGGATGCTCCACGACAACATCTGTCCTCATGTGAAACGAATCCTCGATCGAGCCATCGACCGCGACCTTCCCGAGCTACGCGGCATGGTCTTCGTCAACAGTTGTGACGCGATGCGTCGTCTCTACGATGCGTGGCGACGCGTGGATGGAGCGGCACCGTCCGTCCTGATCGATCTTCCCCCGACGGCGGATGAGTCGGCCGTCGCGTTTTTCGCCGGTGAGATCGAGCGGTTGGCGCGGACCGTCGAATCGTGGTGCGGGAGGACGATCGATCGATCCAAGCTCAGCAAGGCCGTCGAACAACACAACGTGCTCTGTGACAGGGTCGATGCTCTGACCAGACGGGTTGAAGCGGGGACATTGGAGGGTGGCTGGAGCAGGCTGCAAGCAGCGTTGAACCTCGCCGCTACGACTCCATTCGATGCAGCACTCAAGCATCTGGACGGTCTCCTGGGCGAGGCGCCAGCGGATAGGCGTCGCGCCTCAGATCCACCGATCTTCCTATTCGGCAACGTCCTGCCCGATCCGGACGCACATGCGCTCTTCGAAGCATGCGGGGCACGCATCGTCGGAGAGGACATGTGCACGGGATCCCGCACATTCACACGAATCGACTCCGATTCGACTGAAGACTCCTGTCGCCTGCTTGCAGCCAGCCTCCTGAGACGGCCCCGCTGTGCCCGGACGTTCGATGCCTCCGATCCTGGCAGGATGTCGCAGGATGTTCTGGACGCCGTCAAGCGCTCGGGTGCGAAGGGGGCTATCTGCCATACGGTCAAGTTCTGCGACCCTTATCTCGTCAGGCTGCCGCTGGTCCGCGAAGCGCTGCAGCGCGAGGGCTACCCGTTGCTCGTCCTCGAAGGCGATTGCACCCTGCGCTCGATGGGCCAGCACAGGACCAGGATCGAAGCATTTGCAGAAATGTTGAGGTGACCGTGATGCTGCAACAGTATTTCGGAGAATTGGAAACGGGTCTCTTGAGCGCGATCCGGGGCAGCGACGGCCTGGTCAACCCCCGCAAGCTCTACTCGCTCGAAGTGGCGCGCCTCGGCAAGCGCCTCTGTTCGGGGACATCCCCGGTCGCGTGGTGCGGGATCACGGCGCCTTTCGACCTTCTTCATTCCATGGGCGTCACATCGAGCTTCGTGGAGTTCGTGGGCGCGCTCCTCGCTGTCACGGGTGTTGCCGGCGCGTTCATCGATACGGCAGACCAGGCGGGTTATTCCTCCGACGGCTGCAGCTACCATCGAGCCGTGATGGGCGCCGCTTCACAGGGGCTCATGCCCGAGCCCGCGTTTCTCGTCGGCGCCACCAATCCGTGCAGCGGCGGTCTGGCCGCGATCGAATGCCTCGCACGACATTATTCACGGCCCCTCACGGTGCTGCACATTCCCCAGGACGAATCCGGCGGGAACGTGGCCTACCTCGCTCAACAGATTCGCGTCCTCGCCGGCTTCGTCACCGCGCACACCGGGCTTCCGCTCGATCGCGATCGGCTGCGTGAGGCGATCGAGAACACCAACCGGACGCGCGCTGCGATGTGCGAGATGTATGCGCTGGCGCAGCGAGTGCCGTCGCCGGCGACGAGCAAGGATCTGAGCAATTTCGGCGTCGTGCTGCCGCTCTTCCTCGGGTCAGAGGCCGCGGTCGAGCTGGCGTGCGCCTACCGCGACGAATTCGCTCGCCGTTGCGCCGCTTCCCCGACCACGAAGAAGCGGGAGACGTTCCGTCTGATGTGGATTCAGAATCGCATCCAGTTCCGGCAGGATTTGGAGAAACTCCTCGAGAACGAGTACAAGGCCGTCATCGTCGTCGATGAGCTCAACGACGTCACCTGGGATGAGATTGACCCTGAGGAACCTTTCGAGGGCCTGGCGCGGCGGTCGATCTCGATCCCGTTCAACGGAACGATGGAACGACGGGTCGAGCACCTGCAGAAGCTCGCTCGCGAATACCGGATCGATGGCGCGGTCAGCCCCTGCAACTGGGGATGCCGCCAGGGGACGGGAGCTCGTGGGCTCATCCAGGCGGGCCTCGAAGAGATCGGCGTGCCCGTGCTCAACCTGGAAGTGGACTGTGTCGATGACCGGAAGTACACGGAAGGACAGGTCCGCACGCGGGTCGAGGCGTTTGTGGAAATGCTCCACGGGCGCTCCTCTCCGTGGAACTAGCTTGGGCTCAACCTCAGCAGAGTGAATCACGTGTTCTACCTGGGAATCGACATTGGCAGCTTGTCCTGTGACGCTGTTCTGATCGATGAGGACGCGCGGGCGCTGGCGGGCGCGGTGGTGCCTACGGGAGCACGAAATCGCGACGCGATCAGACGTGCTACGGACGAGGTTCTCCGCGCTGCGGGGGTCTCCCGGGACCAGGTCGCCGCTGTTGTTTCGACAGGATACGGACGTGACAGAGTCGACGAGCGGTTGGCGGCGGTGACGGAGATTACCTGCCATGCGCGCGGCATACGCGCGCTGTACCCGGCCACGCGCATTCTCATCGACATCGGCGGCCAGGACAGCAAGTGCATGCTGCTGACGAACGAGGGCAAGATCGTCAACTTTGCAATGAACGACAAGTGCGCCGCGGGCACCGGGCGATTCCTCGAGGCAATGGCGCGCGCGCTGCAAGTGGACATCGACGAGATGAGCGGGCTCGACGCCGGGGCCGCGGGCACGGTGACGATCAGCAGCATGTGCACCGTCTTCGCGGAAAGCGAAGTGGTCTCGCTCATCGCCGAGGGGGCCGCGGTCAACGAGATCGTTCGTGGCCTCAACCGTGCGATCGCCGCCCGAACCGTCTCGCTTCTGAAGCGTATCGCCCCGCGGCATGCCGAGCTGCCCGTGGCGATGTCCGGTGGCGTCGCGCGCAACTCAGGGGTCGTCCACGCGCTGGGCGAATCGCTCGGCTGCCAGCTTCTCGTCCCCGACTCACCCGACACCGTCGGTGCGCTCGGAGCCGCGCTCATCGCCCGCGAACGGGCTCACCTCTCACAACCTGCACCCACCTCGTCGCGGTAAAAGACGTCGCGGCGGGGAGGCCGGGAGCTGAGAGGCGCGTCGATCCCGCTTGCCAGTGTGAGGCGTCTCGCCTATCGTAGTCCGATGATATCGAAAGGGGTGGAGATGGAGCTGCTGGATGTCGAACGGAGCATCGTTGCGATCATCGATCTGCAGGGCAAGCTGATGGAGATGATCTATCGCCCGAGGATGGTCATCGCCTCGACCATCAGGCTGATGCGTTTGGCCGATCTTTTCCGTGTGCCGGTGATCATGACCGAGCAGTATCCGCGCGGGCTCGGCGGTACCCACCCGGACGTTCTGGCAGCGTACGAGGAGCTGCGGACTCCGAAGCGGCGCATGGAGAAGACGAGCTTCGGTTGCTGTGGCGGGCCGGATTTCGAGGAGCTCCTCTCCGAGCTGCGGCCCAAGGTGACAGCCGGGCGGCGGCAGATCGTCGTCGCTGGAATCGAGGCGCACGTCTGCGTCATGCAAACTGTCATCGAGCTGCTGAGAGGTGGAAACCAGGTGCACCTCTGCTGGGAGTGCATCAGCGGGCGTGGCGAGGAGTACCGGAAGCACGCTTTGGACCGGATGACCGATGCCGGCGCGATCCTGACGAACCACGAGTCGGTGGGCTTCGAGTGGGCCCGGCACAAGGATCACACCGCCTTCAAGGCGATGAGCAATCTCTTCAAAGAAGGGCAGATCACGGACTGATTCAGCGCTCGACGAATAACGTCAATCCGGAAGCGGGAGGGATCGAAGAAGAAACCACGGAGACACGGAGAATACGGAGGAACCAAGCAGAGGAGACTCCTCAAGAGAGGCTCGCCTGTCACAGACGAGATTGCGAGTCCTCCGTGAGGTTGGACTTCGTCGATCTCTCGGCTCTCCGTGGTGCGTCCGGGGGCGCCAGGAAGATCTGTCCTGACCCCCGGGGGCTCAGCGCAGGCCGGGGAGGCGGCGGATGAGTTTCAGCGACGTGGACAGGAACCGTGCCCACCCGCGCTCGCTGAAGAGCGGCGCGGCGGCTATCGGCAGGAACCGCTGCACCGACACGGTCTGGGCCGCCGTGTACTTCAGGATTCCCTGCGCGCCGTGTCTTCGCCCGAGCCCCGAGTCCTTGCACCCGCCCATCGGCGCGTCAACCGACGCCCACGTGGCCGCGTAGGCTTCATTCACGTTCACGGTTCCCGACTGGATCCGGGTCGCGATCCGCCGCCCGCGCCGCGTGTCCCTCGTCCAGATGCACGCGTTGAGCCCGTACGGTGTCGCGTTCGCCCTCTCGATTGCCGACTCGATTCCGTCGAAAGGATAGATCGAGACGACCGGTCCGAAGGTCTCTTCCTTCGCGAGGGTCATCTCATCGGTCACGCCGGTGAGAATCGTCGGCTCGTAGAAGAAGGGTCCGAGATCGGGTCTCGCCCGCCCGCCTGCTACGGCCGTCGCGCCCTTCGAAACGGCATCGGTCACATGGCTCTGGACCTTCTCGAGCTGGTCACGCGAGGCGAGTGACCCCATGTCCATCCCGTAGTCGAATGATGCTCCGAGTTTCATCGCGCGGGTCCTGGCACTGAAGAGCTCGAGAAAGCGGTCGTAGATCGGACGCTCGACGTAGAGCCGCTCGATCGAGATGCAGAGCTGCCCGGCATTCGCGAAGCAGGCCCGCTCGGCGCCCGTCGCCGTGTACTCGAGATCGGCGTCCGCGAGAACGAGCATCGGATTCTTGCCGCCGAGCTCGAGCGAGCACCCCACAAGGCGCTCGCCGGCAAGCCGCGCGATTGTCCGCCCCGTCTGCGTACTGCCGGTGAAACAGATCGAATCGGTCTGCTGGATGAGGGGACCGCCGAGCTCACGGCCTCTCCCCGTGACGACCTGAAAGAGCTCCGCCGGCAACCCGGCCTCGTAGAGCAGATCGATCGCGGCCAGAGCCGTGTATGGCGTCTGTTGATCCGGCTTCAGGACGACGGCATTGCCGGCCATGAGAGCCGCGATCGCGTCGGTCATCGAGAGCGAAAGCGGGTAGTTCCAGGGTGAGATGATCCCGACGACCCCGAGGGGGTGATGATGTTCCCAGGTCGCCGTGAGCACTGGGAGTGCACCTTTGCGTCGCCTGGACCGGAGGTGCTGCTGCGCGTGGATCGCGTAGTAGCGGCTGACGATCGCCACATCAGCGACCTCTTCGAACGCGTGCTTGCGCGCCTTTCCGGACTCGATCTGGATGACGTCCAGGAGCAGATCCTGCCGCTTGAGCACGAGATCGTGGTAGCGGAGGAACACCTGTGCGCGATCGGCGCAGCTCATCGACCCCCATTCCCGCTGAGCCGCGCGCCCCCTCCTCACAGCTTCGGCAATGTCCTCACCCGTACCTAGCGGAGCTTCGGCCAAGGGCTCGCCCGTCAGCGGCGCCACCACCGGGCTCGACGGTCGCGTGAGACCATCACCGGCGAGCGTGACGCGCCTTCGCAGGCGATCGAACAAAGATGCATCGACGCGATCGGTCCAGTGTCTGGTAGCTACATCCGGCATCGTGGCCTCCGTGTGAAGCGCCCGCGATTGGGCGGTCGGTCGGAACGTATGCTCTCCCGGATGCGACCAGGTGTCAATTGTCTCTCGCTGATCGAGAGAGCGGCGATCGATCCGTCGGTGCCGGGCGGCGGGGCAGGTCGGCGGATATCGTTCGAGTCGCCGGCGGTCCTTGGCTGTAACTTTTGGATCCTTTCCGGATATCCATGAATGAGCGGCACCGAAAGGAGATCTGATGGAAAGCAAAGCAATACGACTTCGGCAGGTTCGAAAGGCATACCGGCATTACACTCTCGATGGAATCAGCCTCGATTTGACCCGGGGCAGGACCTTGGGCCTGGTCGGGCAGAACGGCGCCGGCAAGTCGACCCTCTTGCGGATCCTCCTGGGCCTCGTCCGGGCCGATGCAGGAGAAACGGAAGTGCTCGGGTGGAGAATGCCGGAGGAAAAGCCACGGATCAAGGCGCGAGTCGGGTTCGTCTCTGAGGACATGGCCCTTTACGGGAGTGCCACGCTAGAATGGCACATGGACTTCATCCGAACCCTGTACCCGAACTGGGATCGAATGCGTGCCACGGCGCTTCTCGAAAGATTCTCGCTGCGACCTGAACAGAAGATCCGCGGCATGTCGCGTGGCCAGCAGGTGAAAGCGCTCCTGCTCCTCACCCTGGCTCGCTCCCCCGATCTGCTCATTCTCGACGAACCGACCGCGGGGCTGGACCCGATCGTCCGCCAGGACGTCTTGAATGAGCTCAGGACCCTGAAGGAGGCGGGCCGCTCCCTCATCTTCTCCTCTCACCGGGGAGAAGACGTCGAGGATCTGGCAGACGAGGTCGCATTCATTCACGGCGGGCAGCTGGTGGCACACGCCGAGACGGCTCAGTTCGTGCGCGGGGGCCGACGGCTCGAGCAGACCTTCCTCGAGATTGTATCGGCGCAGTCGAAGGGGAGGGTAGCATGAACGCAGAGGTTGTGTACCGCCTGGTCAAGAAGGACTGCTCGCTGATGCGCGGGCCACTCTGTGTCTATACGCTGGTCGCGAGCGTAGCTGCGTTCTTACCGGCGCTCGGTCCTGGCTGGAAGGGGATGGGCGTCACGCTCGCCCTCAATGTCCTCATCGGCCTTTCGTTCCATGTGACTCTCGGCACGGTCCTCGGAGAACGCGAGAAGAAGACGCTGCCCTTTGTCATGAGCCTGCCGCTGCGGCCGCAGGAAGTGGCACTGGCGAAACTCGTCTCCTCGTACGCGATGTTCTTCCTCCCGGCGGCGGCCGCCGCCGTGTCACTCGTCTTTCTCTCGCCCGTCGACATCTTCACGGCGATGGCGCACGACGGCCGTTCTATCGGGGCGCATGTGCTGGGATGGTGCGCCTACTTCGCCCTGGTGCTGGGAGCGTGGACCGTCTTCTTCTCCACCGTGCTGGCAAGCGCCATCGTGACTGAGTCGCTGGGGTGGACCGTCGCGGTCATCACGACGTTGCTCTTCGTTTTCGGCAACGGCCTCCTCCAGCTGGCGCCGCGTCTCGCGCTCTTCGTGCGGTACATACGCGATCTTCAAAGGGGCGGTCCGTCGCTCCCCCTCACGCTCGGCGTCGAGCTCCTGGCCATCGCTCTGGTGATCGCCGCAACGCTCTGGTTGCAGAGCCGGAAGACCAGCTTCGTGTGACGCGCGATGAATGAGGCGCAGCCGGATGCTCTCGATTTCACCTCGCTTTATGAGCGGCACGCCGGGGCTGTCATGAGATTCGCCCTCTATCTGTGCGGCAATCGGGCTCAGGCCGAGGACATCACGTCGGAAACGTTCGTCAGGGTCTGGACGGCACGCGACCGGTTGGATCTTGGAACGATCACAGGGTACCTCGTGACGATCGCGCGGCACCTTTATTTGCAGGGCCTGGCGCGCGGACGTAGGGTGACGGCGCTCGACGTAGACCCCGAGGACCCGAGCCCAGATCCGCAACAAGCGGCCGAAGGCCGCGCCGAGCTGGATGCGGTGCTGGCCGATCTTCAGAGGCTGCCCGAGGTGGACCGAGCTGCGCTGCTGATGAGAGCGCAGGATCAGATTTCGTATAACGAGATCGAGGCGGCGTTGGAAATCAGCGTCGGCGCGGCAAAGGTGAAGGTGCACCGGGCCCGGCTGAAGTTGGCCGAGCTGCGGCTTGCCCGAAAGGGATGATAACCATGAACATCACACGGGACGTGATCAAGGATCTGTTGCCTTTGTACGCAGCGGGGGAGGCCAGCCCGGACACGAAGGTTTTGGTCGAGGAGTTTCTTCGAGCGGATGAGGAGCTCAGACGCCTTGCCGACGCCTTGCGCACCGGCGAGGAGGCGCCCATCCCAAGGTTGACGGTGGAGCCGACCCGGGAACGGGCGGCGCTCGAAAGGACGCGCAAGCTACTGCGAGTGCGCGGTCTACTCCTGGGCTTTTCCATTCTGTTCACAACTCTCCCCCTCTCCTTCGCATTCGATTCGTCGAAGGGGCTGACCTTTCTTCTCATTCGCGATGCACCCGGTCTTGCAGTGACCTTTCTCGTGCTTGCCGTTGTTCTCTGGATCGCTTTCGCCGCGATCGTCCGACGACTCCGCGTGACAGGGCTGTGACGATCGTCGCGAGAATGGGCAAGGCTGCGGCAAAGTCCCGGAAACCGCAGATTTCGCAGATTGACTCGCAGATGTCGCCGATTGCTTCGCGCCGACCCGAGAGTGAGCAGCAAGTTGCTCGTCGGTTGAATGCTGGAAGAATCTACGTAATCTGCGCGGAAATCTGCGCCATCTGCGGTTTCGCACGGAACGGCCTCGCCCGAGTCGGCGCCTCGACTTTGCCGCAGCCCTGCGAGAATAGGTTGCCATGCTTGCTGCGACACCGTTGTCATGTTA
>JACPPM010000095.1 GCA_016191015.1 Acidobacteriota bacterium
AGATGCCCGAAAAGCCGAAGCCCGGCCCCGGCGAAGAGGGGTTCCAGCGCCCGGAGAATCTCGCCTTCTATTTCGAGCCGTATATCCCGAAGGTCGAGGAGCGCCCGCGCGTGATCCTGGCCTTCCCAAAGGAAGCCGACAACATACTTCTCTCAGGGATGCTCGAGGGCGGCGACCAGATCGCCGGCAAACCCGTCGTGATCGACTCGCCGCTTGGTAAGGGACACATCCTGCTCTACGCCTGCAACCCGATGTGGCGCAACAACACACAGGGAACCTATGCGCTGCTACTGAATCCAGTCTTCAACTACCAGAACCTGAGCCTCGGCTGGCCACCCGAGCCGGAGAAGAAGAAGTGACGCCGTCTTCCCGAGGGTTCCGCCCAGACGCAGAAGATTGACAACCCGGCGGCACGATCACATACTTCCTACGTGTATCACCGCTGTCTGCCTGAGGCATGTGCCATGCAGCGCCGTTGTCAGTTCCCAAGGATGGGGCATGGCCGTCTATGCCCGTCTTTCCGTCCCCACTATACCTCGCGACTCGCATGCCGGCCGACTGATCACAGGAGCGAATCCTCACTCCTGAGGGACGGAGTTCATGAAGGAGCCCGGGAAGGAGATCGGCGATCTCATCTCTTGATCGCGATACCCGCACGGGGCCCAGTCCGATTTCGGTCCGAGAGCCGTGGCTCCTCCTCATTCACTGGACGCCTTGCCTTTCGATGTCAGGATACGCCATCGCGAACGCAATGACCCTGACTCAGTACCACGCAAAGTACCGAGCCTATGAGCTCACTCGCCGTCGGCCTCCGGACAGTGTCGAGAAACTCGCCGGGGCCTTGGTTGATGCTCAGGTTGATCTCAACGCCCACCAGATAGATGCAGCGCTCTTCGCGTTCAAGTCGCCTCTCTCGAAGGGCGCCTTGCTCGCCGACGAGGTTGGTCTCGGCAAGACCATCGAGGCGGGGCTGGTTCTCTCGCAGAAGTGGGCAGAGCGGAAGCGCCGAGTCCTCGTCATCACACCGGCGACTCTGCGCAAGCAGTGGTATCAGGAGTTGACCGAGAAGTTCTTCCTACCGTGTCGAATCCTGGAGTCGAAATCGTACAACTCCGCTATCAAGCAGGGGCGATTCCGACCGTTCGAGGTGACGGAGGTCGTCATTTGCTCCTACCAGTTCGCCAGGAGCAAAGCAGATGACGTCAGCAAACTCCCGTGGGACCTTGTCGTCATCGACGAGGCTCATCGGCTGCGAAACGTCTACAAGCCATCGAACGTCATCGCGAACACGCTCAAGGTCGCGCTCGCCGGCAAGGACAAGCTCCTCCTGACGGCGACGCCTCTACAGAACTCCTTGCTTGAGCTCTTCGGCCTCGTCACTTTCGTCGACGAGCGCGCGTTCGGCGATCTGAAGAGTTTCCGTGAGCAGTTCGCCAATCTGAGCCAGGAGCAGGTTTTCCAGACCCTCAAGGCGCGGCTCAAGCCCATCTGTCACCGCACGTTGCGCCGACAGGTTCTGCCCTATGTGAAATTCACGGCCCGACACCCAATCGTGCAGCCGTTCACCCCGGAAGAGAGCGAAGACCAACTCTACCATCTCGTCTCCGATTACCTGAGCCGCGACAATCTCCAGGCCATCCCCGCCAGTCAGCGTTCGCTGATGACACTGGTGCTCCGCAAGCTCCTCGCCTCCTCCACGTTCGCCATCGCCGGCGCGCTCAGCTCGCTCTCCAATCGGCTCCGAGCCAAACTGGGTCGACAGGAGCCACAACAGTCGCTCGAGGAGGAGCTCGATCAGGATTACGAGGCTCTCGATGAAACCGCGGAAGAATGGACGGAGGATGAAGCGGACGAGCCGCTTCCCGCAGGCGATCGCACGGCCATCGAGCGCGAGATCGCCGATCTCGAGGAGTTCGCGCGACTGGCCACATCTGTTCACCACAACGCGAAGGGCCTCGCGCTCATCAAGGCCCTCCAAATCGCCTTCGCCAAAGCGTCCGACCTTGGCGCAGCTCAGAAGGCCATCATCTTCACCGAGTCGCGCCGCACCCAGAGCTATCTTCTGCGTGTGCTGGCCGACAGCCCGTTTGCAGAAGGCATCGTTCTTTTCAACCGGTCGAATACGGACGATCGTTCCAAGCAGATCTATCGCGATTGGCTCCAACGCCACGACGGCACCGATCGTGTGACGGGCTCCCGGACGGCGGACATGCGCTCGGCGCTGGTCGACTATTTCCGCGAACAGGGACGCATCATGATCGCCACCGAAGCAGGCGCGGAGGGCATCAATCTCCAGTTCTGCTCGTTGGTCGTGAACTACGACCTGCCATGGAATCCGCAGCGCATCGAACAGCGAATCGGCCGCTGCCACCGCTATGGTCAGCGGCACGACGTCGTTGTCGTCAACTTCCTCAATCAGAAGAACGAGGCCGATCAACGCGTGTTCCAACTTCTCTCGGAGAAATTCCAACTCTTTGAGGGCGTGTTCGGGGCCAGCGATGAGGTGCTCGGAGCGATCGAATCCGGTGTGGACTTCGAGAAACGCATCGCGTCCATCTACCAGCGCTGCCGCAGACCTGAAGAAATCCAAGCTGCATTTGACCAGCTCCAACTCGAGCTCAACATCGAGATCAGCGCGTCCATGACCCGGACACGGCAGCAACTTCTGGAGATCTTCGACGACGAGGTCCGGGAGAAGCTCAAGGTGCGCGATGAGGATTCGAGAGCCTATCTCAACCGTTTCGAGCGGCTGCTCATGCAGCTCACACGACACGAGCTCGACGGGCACGCCGAGTTTCTCAGCGATTCATCGTTCAGGCTCAAGTCATGCCCTTTTCCCGAGAGCGCCGCACAGATCCCGATCGGACTCTACGAGCTTCCACGCCGTTCGGGAGAGGCTCACCTGTACCGCATGAATCATCCACTGGCCGAGGGGATCCTCACCCGGGCCAAGGAGCGGGAGCTGCCGCCGGCAGAGATCCATTTCGTTTATGGCGACTACGCGGGAAAGGTCACGCTGTTGGAATCGCTGATTGGCAGGCGTGGCTGGCTGAGGCTCAGCCTCTTCAGTGTAGAATCGCTGGACCAGGCGGAAGACCACCTCATTCTCGCTGCCACAACGGATGAGGGGCGGATGCTGGACGATGAGGCGGCTCCTCGACTGCTGACATTGCCTGGACGGGTCGTGGGCGATTCGTCGTCCAGCTCCGCAGCGACCTCTGCCCTGAATCCGGTGATTCTAGAAAGACAGGCCGCGATCCAGCGAGGTATCTCACAGCGCAACGCGAGATTCTTCGAGGCCGAGACCGACAAGCTCGACGGCTGGGCCGACGACCTGAAGCTCGGGCTCGAGCGCGAGATCAAGGATCTCGACCGTCAGATCAAGGAGGCACGACGCGCGGCGACGCTGGCTTTGACGCTGGAGGAGAAGCTCGCTGGACAGAAGCAGGTGCGAGCGATCGGGGCCCAGCGGAGCCAAAAGCGCCGGTCGCTGTTCGATGCTCAGGACGAGGTGGAGCGGCAGCGCGATCAGCTCATCAGTCAGATCGAAGCGAAGCTGGTGCTGAAGGTCTCGTCGCTCGAACTGTTCAGCATTCGGTGGAGCCTGCAATGAAGTTGCACAACGCCGTGCTGCACCGCGCCCTCGCGGAAGGGGAAGGGCCGCGCATCGAATTCAAGCGATCTACCGGAGAGCTGAAGGAGGGGATGCAGACCCTCTGCGGCTTCCTCAACGGGCAGGGTGGCACCGCGTTTTTTGGCGTCCGTCCGGATGGCACGGCCGAAGGGCAGGAGATCTCCGATCGGACACTCCGCGACATCGCGCAGGCAGCCGATCGTTTCGAACCAGCTGTCCACCTGTCGATTCAACGTTCAAACAAGAAGGCAGGCCGGGAGGTGATTGCCATCAAGGTTGATGCATTGCCCGGGCGAGGGCCATACACATACGATGGGAGAGCCTACGAGCGCGTGGGAAGCACGACGCGGCGGATGCCACAAAGCAAGTACGAGGGATTGCTTCTGGATCGCTCCCACGGCAAGCGGCGCTGGGAGAATGAGCCGGCCGAGGGAGTGACCATCCGGGACATTGACCGTGCCGAGGTCTACCGCATCGTCGAAGCCGCCCGTGCCAGCGGCCACCTGGCTGAGCCGGTTGGAAGCCGTCTTCCCGGCGTTCTCGATCACCCGGAAGTGCGGAAGGATGGCCGCATTCTCCAGGCTGCGCTGGTGCTCTTCGGCAAGAAGCTCATGCCAGACTACCCGCAATGCGAGCTTCGCATGGCCCGATTCCGCGGCCTGGACAAGACCGAGTTTCTCGACCAGAGGAATGTCCGCGGCCCGGCGTTCAAGCTCCTCGAGGAGGCCCAGATCTTCTGCCGCCGGCACTTCCCGCTCCCCGGCAGAATTGTGCCGGGCAAACTGCAGCGCGAGGACAAGCCTCTCATCCCGCCGGACGCCATGCGCGAGATCTTGGTCAACGCGCTCATTCACCGCGACTACTCCAATGCCGGCGGCGCGATTTACCTGGCCATTTTCGATGACCGAGTGGAAGTGTGGAGCACGGGCGGATTCCCGACCGGCATCACGCCCGTGATGCTGTCGCGAGACCACAAGTCTGTCCTCAGAAATCCCATCATCGCCGAGGTCTTCCATAGAGCCGGCTTGATCGAAAAGTGGGGCCGCGGAACCAACCGCGTCATCGCCATGTGCCGCCAAGCAGGCATCCGGCCGCCCGAGTTCGACGAAATCGCTGGGTCAGCGGTGGTGAGATTCCGCGTGGCCGTCGGGACGACTGCTGAGTCTGCCGCGGAAGTCACCACGCAAGTCGCCACGCAAGTCACCACGCAAGTCACCACGCAAGTCAGATTACTCTCGGTTCTGAAAGAAGAAATGACCAGACAGGACTTGCAACAGGCGCTTGGGCTGGAAAACAGGATGCATTTCAGCATCGCCTACCTGCTGCCAGCGCTCCGAGCAGGGCTGATTGAATACACGATCCCCGACAAACCGAACAGCCGGCTTCAAAAATACCGGCTCACCCAGGCGGGCAAGGCGAGACTCGCTGGCTCCGTGCACTCGGCGGATGAAACCTCGTAGGATCTGGAAAAGCACAACCTGAAGACAAAGGACAGTACGAATGACAACTCGCGCCAAGCTCGAGCTCACCTGGATCGGCAAGGAGAACCGGCCCAGGCTGGAGCCGCGGATTTTGATGGAGGACCCTGAAAGATCCTATCACGCCAAACATCGGGTAACCGGCAATGACATCTTCGACAACCGCGTCATCTTCGGCGATAACCTGCTCGCACTCAAGGCGCTGGAGCAGGAGTTCACCGGGAAGGTCAAGTGCGTCTACATCGACCCTCCATACAACACAGGGTCAGCTTTCACGCATTACGATGATGGCGTTGAGCACTCTCTGTGGCTGTCGCTCATCAGGGACGGATTAGAGCTTCTCCGGCGTTTACTGCGCGGGACGGCTCGATTTGGATCAGCATCGACGACAACGAAGCCCACTACCTCAAGGTGTTGTGCGATGAGGTGTTCGGGCGGACGAATTTCGTTGCAAATATGATCTGGGAGAAGCGCACATCGAGAGAGAACCGGCGAGTGTTCTCTTTCAATCACGATCACTTGATTGTCTACGGGAAGATCAAACCTGAGTTCGAGCGTGTTCGGAATCCACTTGGCTTAAGCGATGAGGTCCTCCTGCGATACAGGAACCCTGATACTGATCCTCGTGGAGCGTGGCAATCTGTCTCGGCGAATGCTCAAGCCGGCCACGGGACGGCAAACCAGTTCTATCGGCTCAAGCTGCCCTCAGGTCGCGAGCTTGATCCACCGAAAGGAAGGTGTTGGCTCTACACGAAGGAGCGCATGGAGCAGGAGATTGCCGCGAAAAACGTCTGGTTCGGCGTAGATGGTGATAACGCTCCGCGCATCAAGAAGTTCCTTCGAGACAACGAAGACAGCGGGCTGACGCCAGAGACTATTTGGCCAGCTGTTGAAGTCGGCACGAACGATGATGCCAAGAAGGACCTGCTTCAACTCCTTCCTGACGTGTCCGTTTTCGACAACCCAAAACCGGAGTCCCTCTTGGAACGGGTAATCCACATCGCCACGAACGAGGGCGATCTCGTGCTCGATTCCTTCGCCGGCTCCGGCACGACAGGCGCGGTGGCGCACAAGATGGGTCGCCGATGGATCATGGTAGAGCTGGGCGAGCACTGCCACACGCACATCATCCCGCGGCTCAAAAAGGTGATCGACGGCGAGGACCCCGGTGGCATCACTGAGGCCACCAAATGGAAAGGCGGCGGCGGGTTCCGCTATTTCCGTCTCGCGCCGTCGCTCCTCGAAAAGGACAAATGGGGGAACTGGGTCATCAACAAGGAATACAACGCCGCCATGCTGGCCGAGGCGCTGTGCAAGCCGGAGGGCTTCCAGTACGCGCCGAGCGACACCACCTACTGGCAGCACGGCCGGTCCACCGAGCGGGACTTCGTCTACGTCACAACGGCCCAGCTCAATCATGAGCAGCTCCAGCAGTTGAGCGACGAAGTGGGAGCGGATCGCACGCTGCTCGTCCTCTGCACGGCCTTCCGCGGCAGGGCGGAGTATCCCAATCTTACGGTCAAGAAGATCCCGAAGCGAGTGCTCTCGCGATGCGAGTGGGGCCACGACGACTACAGCTTGCAGGTCGAAAAACTGCCGAAGGCTCCACCAAAGCCGGGGCAACAAGGTCTGTTCTCGGAGGAAGACGAGACGGAGGGGAAGCAGCCATGAGCGCGCCGGAATCGCAGGGAGAGATCATCCTCTACCAGGCCAAGGACGGCGAGCCTCGAGTCGAGGTCCGGTTCGTGGATGAAAACCTCTGGCTAACCCAGAAACTGATCGCCGATTTGTACCAGAAAGACGTTCGCACCATCAACGATCACCTCCGGAACATCTTCGAGGAGGGCGAGCTGGTTCCCGATTCAGTTATCCGGAATTTCCGGATAACTGCCGGCGACGGCAAGACGTATGACACCATGCACTACAGCCTGGAGGCCATACTGGCGGTTGGCTATCGGGTGCGATCGCCGCGGGGCACCGCCTTTCGGCAGTGGGCCACGGCAAGGCTTCGCGAGTACCTGCTCAAGGGCTTCGTCCTCGACGACGAGCGGCTCAAGAACCCGCCCGGGCCGCGTGTTCCCGACTACTTCGATGAGATGTTGGAACGTATCCGGGACATCCGCTCGTCGGAGCGGCGGATGTACCTCCAGGTGCGGAACGTTTTCGCACTAGCCGCTGACTTCGATCCGCACGAGAATGATACTCAACTGTTCTATCAGATCATCCAAAATAAGTTGCATTTTGCAGCGACGGGCAAGACCGCCCCTGAGCTGATCGCCGAGCGAGCGGACAACACAAGGCCGAATATGGGCCTCACGTCATGGAAAGGCGAAGTCGTCAGGAAAACCGATGTGATACTCGCCAAGAACTACCTCAACGAGGAGGAGATCAAGGAGCTCAACCGCATCGTAACCATGTTCCTCGACTTTGCCGAGGATCAGGCGCGGCGCCGCAAACAGGTCTTCATGCGCAGCTGGCAGGAGAAGCTCGATGAGTTCCTTCGATTCAACGAACGGCGCGTGTTACCTGGAGCTGGAGCGGTGTCGCGCGAGGAAGCAGACAAACGAGCATTGGGCGAATACGAGCAGTTTGACAAGCTCCGGCTGGCTCAAGCCGACGCCGACGCCGAACAGGACACGATGCGCCGGCTTGCCGAGATTGCGAAGGCGGTGCCCAAACGGAAACGCATCGCGGGTGGGACCAGTACCAGGTCGAAGAAGGGGAAGCCATGAACCACCACGTCAACGCCATCGCCGGGCGGCTCAGTCTGCGAACTCCGCAACGCCTCTCTCTCGAAATACTCGATCGCATCACCGAGATCGCGCCTCCGAAGAGGGGCCTCGACCTCGGGGCTGCGCTTGACGCCATCCGCAGTGAGTTTTCATCGGTCACGGATTTCGAGCGCGAGTTTCCATCGCTGTGTTTCGCTTTAGCCACCGGTGTGGGCAAGACGCGGTTGATGGGGGCGTTCATCAGCTACCTGCACCTTGCGCACGGGCTCAACAACTTTTTCGTCCTCGCGCCGAACCTGACCATCTACAACAAGCTCATCACCGATTTCACGCCGAATACGTCAAAGTACGTATTCACGGGCATCGCCGAGTTTGCCGCCGATGCGCCCGAGATCATCACCGGGGACAACTATGAACAACGCGCGGCTCATCGTCAGTCCCGATTGTTCTCAACACTCTCGGTCAACATTTTCAATATCTCCAAGATCAATTCCGAGGTACGAGGCGGGAAGTCGCCGCGCATCAAGCGGCTTTCCGAATACATCGGCCAGAGCTACTTCGACTACCTCGCCGGCTTGGAAGATCTGGTGCTGATCATGGACGAGTCGCACCGCTACCGGGCATCGGCGGGAGTGCGGGCGATCAATGAATTGAAACCGGTGCTGGGTCTGGAGCTGACCGCCACTCCGTTCACCGAGACGAGCCGAGGGTCTGTCCCCTTCAAGAATGTCATTTACGACTATCCGCTCGCGAAGGCGATGATAGACGGCTTCGTGAAGGAGCCGGCGGTTGTCACGCGAAAGAATTTCAATCCTGCGGGCATGGCCCCGGATGAGATCGAGAAGCTGAAACTGGAAGACGGCGTTCGTCTGCACGAGAGCGTGAAGGTGGAAATCGAGACCTATGCCCGGGAAAGCGACAACCCGATTGTAAAGCCATTCCTGCTGGTCATCGCGCGCGATACGACCCACGCTGGGCAGTTGCTGAAACTGATCCAATCCGAGGGTTTCTTCGACGGCCGCTACAAGGAGAAGGTGATCCAGGTTGACTCCAGCAGAACGGGCGCGGAGGAAGACGAGATGGTCGAGCGCCTGCTGAAGGTCGAACACACCGACGAGCCGACAGAGATCGTCATCCACGTCAACATGCTGAAGGAAGGCTGGGACGTTACCAACCTCTATACGATCGTTCCGTTACGCGCCGCCAACGCCAGGATCCTGATTGAGCAATCGATCGGACGGGGCTTGCGGCTTCCGTACGGCCGCCGCACCGGTGTCACCGCGGTGGACCGGCTGAACATCGTGGCACACGACAGATTCCAGGAGATCATCGACGAGGCAAGCAGGCCGGAGTCGCCGATCCGATTGCAGGCCATCGTACTCAATCCGGATGAGCTCGGGCAGCGGACCGTCACGATCGTGTCCCAATCGCGGCTGGCGAGCATGCTCGGCTTCCAGCCCGCTCAGTCGACGAGCACCACGACCGTCGCAAGCAGCGCCGACGCCCCGGCGTTTGCCAAGCCGGAGGAAGAGAAAATTGCCCAGATCACCCAATGACGTGATTCGGAAGCTGGAGAGCCAGCCCCAGAAGGTACCGACGGTCGCGTATCTCCGGAAGCCGGAAATCCAGGCCCAGGTCGCGCAAGAAGTACAATAGCGGTATCGCCCGGCGCAGTTAGAGCTCGAGGGGGTCGTTGAAAGACCGGATATCGCAGCGATTGTTGCGAAAACTACCGAGCTGATCACTCAGCAGACAATCGATATCCCGCGCATTCTCGTGGTCCCGAAGGGGGACGTGAGGTGCGGTTTCAGGCCGTTTAAGCTGAATCTGGAGGCGCTGAGATATCCAGCGGTATCCGATGAGATTTGGGTGAGACACCTGCGTACAAACAAGCTCGACGTCGTCGCGTTCGGGCCAGGCGGTATCGAGGAGCTGCGGCTGGAAGACTACATCGTCAGTGGCTTGGTCAACTACGACGACACATCATACGACCATCAGGCTGATTTGTTGTATGACCTCGCTGAACAAACCGTGCTGCACTTCCGGACCTACCTCTCCGAGGACGATACACGTAAGATCCTGCGCTGCTACCAGCAGGAGATCGCGAAATTCATCCACGCTCAGATGCAAGAGCACTACTGGGAGGATGTGGTCGACTACGAGGTGAAGATCAACAAAGGGTTCACGGAGTTGAAGCAGCGTGCATACACGCGTGCGGAAGGTGAGCCGATTTTGAACTTCCGTCAATCACCCTCCGACAAGACGAATATGGCACGGTACCTGTTTGGTGGGTTCAGCCGCTGTCTCTATAATGAGGAGAAATTCCAGTCAGACGCGGAGCGCAAGCTCGCCGTAATTCTTGATCGCGACGCCAGCAAGTGGTTCAAGCCGGCCAAGGGACAATTCCCGATCTTCTATCGGGATGGCGCGGACCATCTCGAATATCAGCCGGACTTCGTTGCGGAGACCGCTGACGTGATACACATGCTCGAGGCGAAAGCCAGGAACGAGCTGGATGACCCAATTGTCCGCGCCAAGAAGGAAGCAGCCGTTCAGTGGTGCCGTCACGCATCCAGGCACGCCGGGAGCTACGCCGGGAAGCGATGGCGCTACGTCCTCATCCCACATGATGTGATCGCCGAGAACATGACGATCGAGGTATTGGCACAGCATTTCGGGGTGGAGTGATGACTCAAGAGGCTGGGCGAGATGCAGCCCGGCTTCGGTGCGTGGCGATGCTGATCGCCCCACGTGTTGGCGTCACCGAGTTGAATGTGGCGAACTTCTGATGCGGCAGAGCTCCATCGCCGGACACCGCCTCCGAATCTGCACCTGCCTGGGAAGCGCGTATTTCGTGACTCCCCACGCCTGGGCGAGCCTCCCGTTGATTGGGGTACTGGTGGTGTGCATGCGGCGTTCTTCTTTGCGGCGGGCAGTCTTATTGTGGGGGCCACTACCCTCCTGCCCGTACCCAGGCTGGACGGCTGGGTGTTCTGGGGCGAGCTTCTGGGGTTTCGTCGTCGAGTCGCTGAGGGTCAAACCCTCGATCATCAGACTCCGCGAGGGACGCCGCGATAAGATTGATCTCCCGGGCGAAGGGAGACGCGTTCAACGTCAGGTCGCCGAATCCGCGGTTCGCTCCGGAACGGCGCGGCCCAATCGAACGGTCCGGAGATGGTGTTCTCGGTTCAACCCCGCTGTGACCGAGACGGTGTCCTATCGGTTCCTGTACACATCAGTGTTCAGGTACTTCAGACCGGAGTCGACCATCAGCGTGACCACCTTGGCTTCTGGTCCGAGCCGCTCTGCTACCTGGATCGCCGCGACGACGTTTGCTCCGGAAGACGTCCCTGCGAAGAGGCCCTCCTCCCGCGCGAGGCGTCTCGCCATCTCCTTCGCGTCGGCGGTCTTGACCGGCAGGATTTCGTCTACGAGCGTTTTTTCCAAGAGTGGAGGAGTGTAGCCAATCCCAACGCCTTCAATCTTGTGCGGCCCCGCCTGACCCCCCAGCAAAACCGATGACTCGGCGGGTTCGACGACGACCATCCTGATACTCGGGTTGTGTCGCCTCAACACGGTGGCGACGCCACGCGACGAAGCCGCCGTACCCGCGCAATGAACGAAGGCGTTGACCGCTCCCTTCGTTTGACTCCAGATCTCCTCGCCCAGCGCATAGTAGCCCGCGATGCTGTCATGGTTGTTCAGCTGGTCGGTCCAGTAGGTGTGCGGCTTCTGACTCAACTCGCGGGCGGTCGCGATCATGTCCAGGATCAGCTTCTTGGTTGTGAGACCTCCCTCGCTTGGGACAAGCGTGAGCTCAGCACCCAGGGCCGCCATCTGATCCAGCTTCTCGGGGCTGAACGCGTCGGAGCTGACGATCTGGAGACGGTAGCCTTTGGCGGCGCAGACCAGTGCAAGCGACGCCCCGGTGCTGCCGCCCGTGTACTCCACGACGGTGTCTCCGGGCTTCAGTCGACCGTCCTCTTCCGCGCGCGAAATCACCGCGTGCGCCATCCGGTCTTTGACGCTGCCGGTGGGGTTCTCCCACTCGAGTTTCACCCAAACGTCCGCACACTTGGACGGTACGACCTTGCGAAGTCGAACCATCGATGTGTTCCCAATCGCGTGAAGAATGTCCATGGTTTGATCCCTCCCTGCGCTCGCCGCTTCCCTCGGCGTGCGCAGGCTATCATGCGTTGCCGGGGAAACTCCACGCCGCCAAAGGCGGCCGCGCTGAGTACGGCTGTGTCATCCCGTGATGGAACTTGCGGAGACCGGGCTGGCCGCAGCGCCCCACGTCTCGACAATGATCATTCCGAGATCTTGCGAGGAAACTGAAGAATTGAAGACACGCTCCGTCAAACGTCTTGGCGCTTCCTGCCTGGGCGAATCCTCACTTGAGTGGGTTGTTCTTGTTCACCAGGTTTGCCATGGCCTGGCCTCCAGTCTTTCCGACGAAAAACTGCTCCTTGCCGGTCGCCAGCCCTCGCTCGGTTACGGCGTTCGTGTTCGGATCCACCCTCTCTCCCGCCGCCCAGGCGTATCCGTGGCGTGCCGCGCCCATCGCGTCGGGCGCGGTGAAGGAGCGATTGTTGCTCGTGACCGTGACGTTCTTCTCGCCCGAGTGCTTGAAGAGAGCCATATCGTGCGACGGGACCGGAGGGTGCGCATCGACGGCGACGTGGCCGACTAGCGTGAAACCGGCCGCGGTGAGCAGCTTCTCGGCCATGAACGCGAAGCCTTCGCAGTCGTTCATCTGCTTGCCGACATGCTCGGCACCCTCTGCCGGCCGACCGATGACGTCGGACCACTGATCCGGTGAGGTGGTGGCCACCCCGTCGATCACCTTCGGCGTGCTCTTGTAAACCACGTCCTCACCGTTGTGCTTGCCCTTCACGTCCGCGGTATGCGTGTGGAACGTTTGGGTGTAGTCGTCGAAGGCTTGTCGCGCTGCAGCGGGGTCGCCCTTCAACTTCCCGAAGTATTCGACGAGCTGCGCCTGGGTGGGCGGATAATCAGCCTTGATTCCCTTTTCTTGCAGCTTGGAGAGGAATCCAAGCTGCCGCTCGACCGTCTGCATCGCTTCGTCGCTGCCCGAGGCTGACTTTTCTCCCACGATCTGGTTGACCTTCTGCATCGTCTTGTAGGCCGTGCTGTAGTCCTTTTTCGCGATCGCTTGCTGGACTGCGGCGACGTCGGCTTTGAGGGCCGGCGACGGTTCGTACTTCTGGACTTTCCTGTTGTTCTGCACGACCGTCCCGGCTTCGATCTTCGTCTCGGCCCCGCTGTCAAGTGCCGCCTTGACGTCTGCGGGAACGCTCGTATTGCTAATCGGCTGAGCCGTGTTCGTTGCGATCGTGGGCAACTGCATCGAAGGGAAGGCTGGCGCTTGCCCGAAGAGGTCGCTCAAGGTCCCCCCTGCCCTCTCGAAACTGTCCCGGGGGACCGCCGGCTGCTGAGTGCCACCTCCCTGCGACAAGGGAGTGGCCCCCGGCTTCACTCCCTGCGGACTCTGAACGTCAGGCGTTGCGAGCGGAGTCATCGCTGGGCCGCCGATGACACGCGATTCAATTCCCACCTATGCCCCCTTTCTTATCTTCATTGGAATCGACTCGTATTCGTCCGGTCGATGCAAGGCTACGGCAAAGTCCCGGAAACCGCAGATTTCACAGATTGACTCGCAGATGTCGCCGATTGCTTCGCGCCGACCCGAGAGTGAGGAGCAAGTTGCTCGTCGGTTGAATGCTGGAAGAATCTGCGTAATC
>JACPPM010000089.1 GCA_016191015.1 Acidobacteriota bacterium
GGCCTGGAGCGTGGAGCGTGAGAGCGTTCTTCCGAGCCACTCTGATCCGTCCGAGGCGAGCGCTCCGTTCCTGCACTCCTCTCCTCCTGCTTTCCTGAGAGGAGCTCGGAAGATTTTGCCCTGTCAAGTGTTTTGCCATTTCGTGTAAGCACTCAACTTCGCAGACATTATTCCGCCCGCTCCTTCCACGAATCCCAATACACGAATCCAGCCAGCCCGAGGAACACGATCATCCCGATCCAATTCCCCCACTCACCAAGCCATACTCCGATGCTGCGCGTGGCGATTTTGGTGAGATCCGGGACGATCGTGATCTTGTAGACGCCTTCGAGGAACCTGAGGAAGGCGGCGAAGACGCCGACGAGAGCTCCTCCGGCAATGAAGCCGGATGCGACGAGAGTGCCTTTTTCGTGCCGGGCCTTTGACAGTTTCTCATCCTTCGAGGAACGTCTGAGCAGCCATGCGACGGCGGCTCCGAGGACGAGAGGCGAGTTGAGCTCCATCGGGAGATACATGCCGAGGCCGACGGCGAGGCCCGAGATCCCACACATCTGTGCGCTGACCGCAAAGACGCCGCCGATTCCATACAGGAACCAGGGCGCACCCGACTCCCCCATGATACCGCGCAAGACGGCTGCCATGGCATTGGGTTGAGGAGCGGGGAGCGGGTCGAGATGTTCGGGGCTCGGGGAGAAGCCATAGACGCTGGCCATGAGCATGATCACGGCTGTCGTGGTGGCGGAGGCCACCACGGAGCCGAAGAGGTTCCAGATCTCGACTCGCCTCGGAGTCGCCCCGAGCCAGTACGCGATCTTATACTGGGTGACCAGCGAGCCGGCCATCGAGAGGGCGGTACAGACGACGCCGCCGATGAGGAGTGTCTGCAGCATGCCGCTCTCGCCGCCCAAGCCCATCGAGCTCAGCGCGACGGCCGTGACGATGAGGGTCGTGAGGGTCATGCCGGAAACGGGCGTGATCGAGATCATGGCGATCGCCCAAGCGGAGACCGACGCGAAAAGGAAGGCGATCAACAGGGCCATGATGGTCGCCACGAGGGCGAGCGACGTGGCGCCGGATTCGGGCCTCAGAACCGAGAAGCGGAAGTAGAGCAGGATGGCGATGCCGGTTGCGAGTACTCCCGCGAGGACCGCAGCCATGGGCATTGCGCGGTCGGTGCGCACTTGATCGGCGGTGGCCGTCCCGCCCTTCATGAGGTGCGCCACCTCGGTCAGCGCCTGTCGGATCGCCTGGACGATGATCGGCGACATTTTGAGGATTGAAAGAACGCCGGCAGCGAAGATGCCGCCGATCCCGATGGGGCGAACGTAGTTCCTGAAAATATCCTCGGGCGCCATCGCCGCCAGCGGGCCCGCGCCCGGAGAAATCTCGCCGGGGATGTAGTTGCCGAGATAGGCGAAAAGCGGAACGAGAACGAAGAATGATATCATCGAGCCGGACATGATGATCGAGGCATAGTTGATGCCCATGATGTAGCCGAGGCCGAGGACGGCGGCTGACGTGTTCATCGTGAACACAGCCTTGGTCTTGCTGGTGAACCCCGACATGGCTCCGACGGCAGCGGTCGAGAACGCTTCTGTCCACGCGCGCATCGAAGGCCCGACGAAATCGAAGATCGCCGCGATCAGCGCCGAATACGCCAGCACGACAGCGCTCTTGCCCCCGCGCTTGCCGGCTACGAGGATCTCGGTCGTCGCCGTGGCCTCGGGGAACGGGAGCTTTCCGTGCAGATCGCGGACGAAGTAGCGGCGGAAAGGGGCGAGGAAGAGTACGCCCAGGATCGCGCCGAGGAGCGGGACAAAGAATATCTGGAGAAACGATGATCGGTCCTCCAGGTTGAGAATGTAGACCGCAGGCATCGTGAAGACCGACCCACCGGCGATGATGCCGGAGGTAGCTCCGATCGCCAAGACGTTTACGTTTTCGATGAGCGTCGAGGAGCGCTTTCCAAGCGCCACATAGAACGCGGAGAGGCCGACCGCAAGGATAGAAATCGGGATCGCAGATTCGATGCCCTGCCCAAGCTTCAGGGCGATATAGGTCGCCGCCGCAGAAAAGACAATGGCCCAGATGAAGCCCTGAACGATTGATCGCAGGGTAACCTCCGGGACGATCATCCCGGCCGGGATAATCGGTTGGTACGTCTCTCCCGGCTTCAATTCGCGAAACGCCGTGTCCGGCAGGCGGACGTTTTCGAACCCAGGCTCTCTCTGTGCGCCTTGCTTCTGCTCTCCGGCCATTACTCCTCCTCGTCTGTTCGATTGCTGCGGGACAATCTATCCGGAGTCGGGGTCGTGCCGCAATCGGGGCCCAGTCCCTCAGGACGGAGGGGCGGGATTGTCGCCTTCTCCTCCAATTAGCGCTAAGATGCATTTATGCGTCGTCGTCGGGAAGACGAGATTCTCAAGAGTCTGGTCGAGCGGAAGCTCGTGCATCCGCAGGGGCTGGCTCTGCTCGAGAAGATGATCGCGCGCTATGGGGTGCGACTCGGATCGCTGATCGGCACGGGCCGGCTGGACGCGGAGGTGCTGAAGGAGCTCGAGGCTGAGCTTGATGCGCAGGAGTCTGTGCACCAGACAGCTCCCGGATCCGATGCCGCGACAACCGCCGATGCGCCCGCACCGGAGGTGACCACGCGACTTCCGTCGCGGGCCGAGACTGTGCCGCGGCCCGCCGACGCGATTCCCGAGGCCGGCCGCTGGGCGGGCCGTCGCATCGGGCACTACGAGCTCGGTGCGATTCTCGGAGCAGGCGGGATGGGTGAGGTCTATCATGCCTATGACGAGAAACTGAAGCGGGACGTGGCGATCAAGCTCCTGCAGAGTGACGACCCGAAGTTACAGGGGCGGTTTCTGCAGGAGGCGCGGCTGCAGGCGCGGGTCGAGCATCCCGGCGTCTGTAAGGTGCATGAGACGGGGGAGGCCGACGGGAGACCCTTCATCGTCATGCAGCTCATCCAGGGAGACACTCTGACGCAGTGGCACCAGGGAATCGCGCTGATGGAGAAGCTGAAGGTGATGATCGACGTGTGTGAGGCGGTGCAAGAAGCGCACAAGCTCGGCCTCATCCACCGTGATCTCAAGCCCGGCAACATCATGGTCGAGAAGGCGCAGGACGGAGGGTGGAGGCCCTACGTTCTCGATTTCGGTCTGGCCCGGGACATCGACGGCCCTGGGACCACCACCACGGGGCAACCCATCGGGACACCGTGCTACATGGCCCCCGAACAGGCGCAGGGACGAAAGGATCAGATGGG
This sequence comes from Acidobacteriota bacterium, assembly GCA_016191015.1. Classification (GTDB taxonomy): domain Bacteria; phylum Acidobacteriota; class CAIWXX01; order CAIWXX01; family CAIWXX01; genus JACPPM01. The sequence continues at coordinate 3,275 of JACPPM010000089.1, forward strand.
TCCCCGGACGGACGTGTACGGTCTCGGCGCCACCCTCCATTTCCTTGTCGCCGGGCGGCCGCCGTTCGAGGCCGAAGGCGGCGTCGATCTGCTGATGAAGGTGGTCCAGCAGGAGCCGAAGTCACCGCGATCGATGGGACACAAGATCCCGCTCGACCTGGATACGGTCCTGATGAAATGCCTCGAGAAAGAGCCCGCTCGGCGATACGGCTCGGCCAGTGAGGTGGCCGAGGAGCTGAGGAGAGTTGTGCAGGGGGAGCCCATCCAGGCGCGGCGCGCCGGGCTCACGGTCAGGCTGCGCAAGAAGGCGTGGAAGCACCGCACGGTCGTCGCAGTCTCCGCCCTCGCCGTGGCCGCGCTTTTGGTTGCGGGTGGCATCAACGTCCAGCAGCGCTGGAAGGCGGCCGAACGGGCACGTCTTGCCCAGCAGTTCGGCCAGGAGATCGAACGAATCGACACGATGATGCGGACGGCCGCGCTGCAGCCGCTGCACAGCATCGGCCCGGAGAAGCAGCACGTGCGGCAGGCCATGGGCAGGATCGAAGAGCAGATGAAGAGCATCGGGGCCGTGGCCGAAGCTCCGGGCAACTTCGCACTCGGGCGAGGGTATTTGGCGCTCCAGGAGGACGAGCGAGCCCGGGAGTATCTCGAGCGTGCGTGGGACGGCGGCTACCGCGCTCCCGAGGTCGCTTATGCGCTTGGCATCGTCATCGGAAATCTGTACAGACGCGAGTTGAGTCTCCTCGAGAACATCCGCAGCACGGACCTGCGCGAGGCCCGTCGCAAAGAGATCGAACGCGACTTCCGCGACCCTGCAATGCGATACCTGCAGGAGAGCCGGGGCGCCTACATGTCGTCCCCGGAATACGCCGAAGGGCTTCTGGCGTACTACGAGAAGAACTACCCTGTCGCGATCGAGAAGGCCGGGAAGGCCTACCAGCGCGGGTCCTGGTTCTACGAAGCGAAGATCCTGGAGGCGGATGTCCGGATCGCGATGGGAAATGACCTGTTTCACGAAGGCGATGTCGAGGGGCAGCTGGCGGCCTTGCACGATGCGGAGACCGCCCTCCAGGCGGCCACGGGAACGGGGCAGAGCGATCCGAGAGCGTACCAAAGCACCTGCGACTTGTGGCTCGGTCTGATGTTCAGGGCGGTGTACGGGACAGGCGAGGACATAGCCCTGTACAGGAGAAACGCGGTGCTGGCGGGCGAGCACGCGTTGGTGGCGGATGCGCAGAGTCCGGAGACTTACGCCAGACTCAGCGCCATCCACCGGCTTTCTGCAGAGTACGCCATCAGGCATGGCGATGACCCCTCCGATTGGCTGGCGAAGGCAACGAGCGCGGCCGGAAAACTCACGGCTCTGCGGAGCCGGGATTCCGCGAGCTGGTACCTTGCAGCCACGGTTGACTGGGTACGGAGCCGATATGAGGCGCAGACGGGCGACGACCCGCTGGAGAGTCTCGATCGGGCCGCCAGGAACTACCGCCGGGCGCTCACGATCAAACCGGATTCGGCAACCGCTCTGAACGGGCTCGGAGTTGCTCTCTGGTATCAGGGCCAGTACGAATCGAGCCATGGGCGCGATGCGGTCGGGTCGCTGACGGGAGCCATCGATTGCTTCCGAAAGAGCATCCAGGGCAACCCACAGTACCATTTCGCCTATTCGAATCTGCTTGGTGCTCTGAACGACCGAGGCCTATACGAGATGCAACACGGGCTCGATCCGCAACCAGCTCTGAAAGAAGCCGCGGCGGTCTCCGCGCAGAGTCTCAAGCTCAACGCGAAAATGCCTGATCTTTTCAATAACTCCGGGACCACGTCCCTGTATGCCGCCACTTTCGAAGTCAGTCGGGGACGGGATCCCGGCGACGCAGCAAACAATGCACTGCGATTCTTCCATGAGGCTCTGACGCTCGACCCTCAGTTGGCAGCCGCAATCGTGAACTCCGCCGACGCGCTGCGCCTCGTGGCTGAATACCAGATGAAGTCCGGCACTAATCCCGCGAAGCCCATTGGTGATGCGAGAGGGTGGTTGCGAACCGATGTCGCCCGCAAGACCTTCCCCTCCGAAACCAACCAGGTGATGGCGCGGCTGTCGCTGATCGAGGCCGAGCACATGATTGCCACCGCAAGATCCCCGCTCGCGGCGCTCAAGGATGCCCGCGCCTCCCTCGAGAAAGCCGCCGACTCCGATCCGGAAGCCGCGCTGACGTACCAGCTCCACGGACTCGCCGATATCCTCGAGGCCAGATGGCATATTCACAAGAAGCAACGCCCCGACGATTCGCTGGCCAGCGCCCGCGCCGCCCTCACACGATCATCCCAGCTCGGGCCTCATGACAGCGAGAGCTTCCGCCTTTTGGCCGAAGTCGAGCTCCTCGCGACGCAGTACGGCATCAAGGACCCGACTGTGGTGGCAACAGGCATCAAGCGGGGGCTCGAGCTGGCCGCAAAATCTCTCACGCTGAATCCAGCGAACGCGGACGCGCTGGCAACAGCGGCTCAACTTCATCTGCGCGAAGCTCGGCAACTCGCCGATCAAGCCTCAAAACGCGAGGCCGCCCAAAAGGCTCGCGAAGAAATACGACGCGCTCTCGATCTCAATCCGCTTCTCCGATCTGCCAACGAAGCGCTTCTGGCCAAAGCCGAAGAGCTGCTCAGGTAGACTGAGTGAGTGACTCCGATTCATAGTTGGGCCTCGTCGCGGTTGGGGGTCGGAGCTCAAAGTTCCAAGTTCAAAGTTCAACCGTGCTGGATAGATCGAGAATGATGATGGGCTTGAGGTTCGGGCACTAGACTCAAGGCTTCAAACACGAAAGCCAAGCCATCGGTCTGAGCCAATCGCGGCTCTCGCCTCCCGGCGCTCGTCGCGCCCGTGATCGCCATGCAGGATCACTCCGGCAATCGACACATCTCAACATCCAGGGCGTAGTCCTCCCCGCAGGCGAACATGTCACGGAAAAGACCTTCTACGCATCGCTCCTTCCCCTCAATCGATGCGGACATGGTCCGCGGATTGGATCAGCTCTTTGAATTCCTTGGAGACAATACGCCGCGCCGAATCCCGGGTCAACAATCCTGCACCTACGCAGAGTGTCTTACAAGTTGCGTGTTGACACGAAATGGCAAGAAATGTGAGGCGGCTAGATCTTCCGAACTCCTCTCAGGAAAGCAGGAGGGGAGGAATGCAGGAACGGAGCGGTCGCCTCGGACGACCAGAGTGCCTCGGAAGAACGCTCTCACGCTCCACGCTCCAGGCC
>JACPPM010000086.1 GCA_016191015.1 Acidobacteriota bacterium
CCGCAACCAAGAGCCGCGGGTTCATGGGTATGCCATTTCACCGCAGAGGCGCTGAGAGCGCAGAGCGGGAATCTTTCTCCGCGACCTCTGCGTCTCTGCGGTGAACAGGTTTCTTGCCATTTCGTGTCAACACTCAACTTCTTAGACACTAATGCCACACGGCTCTGTGCGCATCGGAAAATGGTTCGGCCGCCGATTGCAACCAAAGTCGGGTCCGCGGCTCAGGCTTCCGGCGGAAGCGAGCTCGGACTGTCGGGGGGCAAGGTACTGACGTCGAGCTCGACGATCGCCTCCACTCTCAGTGCGTCTGCGGGATTCGAGCAGCCCGGGCGATCGCGTGGCCATACAGAGATGATCCAGTCGGTTCACGGGTGAAGCGCCGGCCACTCCAGCTTGACGATGCCTCGCTGCACAGCCGAGATGGCCGCTTCGGTGCGATCGTCTACACCCATTTTCTGCAGGATGCTCGTGAGGTGACTCTTCACAGTCGCCTTGGCGATCTCCATCGCCGCCTCGATCCGCTTGTTGCTCAGCCCCTTCACCACCAGCTTGAGCGCCTGAATCTCCCGCGAGCTCAGCGCCGTGAACATTGCCCGCTCCGCGAGTCGGCCGGCCGCAAGCGAAGGAATTCTCTTCCGGCCCGCCTTGACAGCCCTGATGGCATCGGCGCCCACTCAAGGCAGCCAGCTCGCCCGGATCACCGCACCATTCGTTTCGGTGCCGCGCCCACCCGAACACAGATCCGCCTGGCTTTGAACGGCAGCCAAGACAATCCCCGCAGCAGCCATCATGGATCTCCACCCTTGCCGTATCGCCTCACCTGGGCCCTGCACCCTCCTTTGACCCTTGGGCACCACCCCTGGTATCGTTTCGCTATGGATCGGGTTCCCGACCATTCAGCCAGGGACGCGATGGCCGCGGCCCTCTTCGCATGCTGAGCGGCGGATGTGAGACGTTTGCTATCACCTAAGGGCCGGGGTTGAGCGTAGCCACCGACAGGATCTGACGAAAAGCGCCACATGCTGAAGCCGCGAATAGTCGCTCTCTTGCGGGCCTTCAAGGAAACGGGCATCCATCCTGAAATGAGCCCGGAGGAAGCGCAGCACATCCGGTTTTTCAACATATGGAGCGTGACCATGTGCCTCCTATGTGCGTGGACTTGCTTCATCGTCTCCTTCACCGGCCGCTATTTCGTCACCGGCGGGTTCGGTGCGCTGACGCTCCTCTTCATCTCGGTTCTATACGCCAATAGTCGAGGTCTCTATCGAGTTGCTCGCTGGGGTGGATTTGCCATCGGTCATGCCATTTTCGTGGGGATAGTCATGATCGAGGCCCATCATGGCACACAGCATCCGGATGCCCAGTACGGCGTGGTCCTGTTCGTGATTGAGGGAGCCATTATCATGCCGAGGGAAGAAACCACTTTCCTGAAGGCGATGATGCTGCTCAGTCTCCTGGTCTTCTCCCTCACACTCTGGCTGCTTAACCCAGTTGTTCACATACCTGATCTGACCTATCGAGTCGTCCAGATCGCCTTGATCTATGGTTTCTTTGTGGTATTTGCGGCCTTCGGGCTGATTTTTCGGCACATTTGGTTTGCGACGCAGGAACAGCTTCGTAAGGAAAGAGCGGACCGCGTCGTCCTCACCGAGCGTACGCGGATCGCCCGTGAAATACACGACTCCCTTGCGCAATCTCTGACGGGCATCTCTATTCATCTGCACGGGATCTCGCAGGTGGTCAAGGATATGTGCGTGGAGGGGCAGGAACACATCGATTTGGCGAAGCGTCTCGTCCGGGATGGTTTGGCGGAGTCCCGGCTCGTCGTCTGGAACCTTCGGAGTGGCTCGCTTGAGAGTGGCAGCGTGTGCGGTGCGCTATCCGACATGGCGCGCCTTCTCACTGCCGGAACCGAGATCGAGATCCAGATCGAAAACCCGGGAAACGGGTTTCCCCAGCTACCAGCTCAGTGCGAGGCGGCCCTCATACGAGTGGGGCGAGAGAGCATAACGAACGCAATCAAGCACTCCCAATGTCGTCGAATCAAGATCCAGTTGTCCCACGAGCCCACTCAGGTGAGGATGCGGGTGCTGGACGATGGCCGCGGTTTTATGACGAGAGATGCTCCTGGAGCGGAGTCGGGACACTTCGGCGTGGAGGGAATGTGCGAGCGCGCCAAGGAACTTCACGGAGCTCTGACGATCAGCAGCCGACCGGGGGAGGGCACCGAGGTCGAGCTCATTTTGCCCCTGCCACCCGGCAACGCCGATCCTTCCGCCGTCAACACCGCGGCCGGCGGCGTAGCATCCACCGGCATGCCGGAGTGAACGACGCCCCGAGTCCGGTTCACTACGTAGTGACGGGCGTTCACTCTTTCCCACCTTGGCCCGGCAAGATCCGTCTCTCTCGCCTTGGAGCAACGATTCTTGCGCGGCGAGACCGAAGTTCAGATCTCCTGCTATGTTGCGTTCAACATAGCAGGCGGTCTGAACCTAGTGTCTAGGAAGTTGAGTGCTTACACGAAATGACGAAGCACTTGAGGGGGCGAGATCTTCCGAGCTCCTCTCAGGAAAGCAGGAGAGGAGGAATGCAGGAACCGAGCGGTCGCCTCGGACGATCAGAGTGGCTCGGGAGAAGGCTCTCACCCCTTCGCTTCGCTCAAGGGCTCCGGCTCCACGCTCCGGGCCCGCGAAGCGGGTCGGACGCTCTCACGCGCGGCGGAGACGCAACCTTTTTGATTGCGGCTCCGCCGCGTTGGGTAGGGTCGACGAGCAGGCATGGTTTCGCGTTACGCACTTCTTCGTTAACTCTTGCTGGACCAAAGACTGCCTATGCGGCCGAAATCTGCGGTGACGTTTGTCTGTTATGAACTATTCGATGGGCGCGCTGCTGTGAGCGAGACTCGGCCCCGTGAGGGCTTCGGGAAAGATCGACGGAACATCTGTCCCGGATGAAGGGCGTATTCGCAGGCCGTGGTCGCGATCCGTGCATGAGCTCGTCAAAGGGGCTAGGTGTCGTTGCGGCTCCGGTGAGAGGTCTCTCATCAGCTCCACCATCAACTTCAGAGGGAAGGGCTTTTCCAACACGGCGGCGGCCCGTCCGTCCAACACTGCTCCTATCGCCCAGCTAGGATCGCCGCCCGTCATGAGCACCACAGTGGGGCACGTTTGCAAGGTTGCTAGCTTCTCAAGAAGCTTCGGAGCGCCGCCACATGGCATCTCGACATCCGTGAACACGACGTCGGGCGACCAATTGTGGACGCAGGAGAAGGCTTCGTCGGTGTTCGTGGCGAGTCGCGCATCGAACCCCGAGAACGCCAGGTACTTCGTCATCACGGCGGCTATAGGTCTCACATCATCGACGATCAAGGCTCTCATGGGACTGAGCTCTCCTTTCGTTTCTCTCGTCGCACGCCAACTCGAAGACCCTCATCCAGACGTTTGATCTGCTTGCTGACCCACTCAGAGGAAGTTCGCGGTGTCCGTAGGCGATAAGAATGCGATTGCCGATCACCTGGAGAGTCGGATGCAAGGCCGTTTCCGAGTCCTCCGTCACGCGGATTTGAGAAACCGTGTTGAACTTCTCGTTGAGCACCTTCAGCCATACAGAGGTAACGGTCGATGTTTCTCCGCTGGAGCCGCGTTCCTTTTTCTCGCGGATGTCTTCAGTAAGCAAGATAGAGCCTGGATGGAGATTGCGCATCGGCCGGCCGTAGGAGGCAGGCATCCGACTTCCGTCGAATGGTTAGAGGGACCCTCAGGTAATGCAGATGAAGCATACCGCACTCCGGGCCAACCATGTCCGGGTCCTGAAGGAACGCCGGATCGGCTCGCCCTCGCCAACCGCGCGCGTTGAGTTCGTATCAAGGCTTATGACTACAGGCTACAGGCTTCAGTCCGTGCCCCGGACCCGAACGGCTGAAGCCCGAAGTCTGTAGCCTGAAGCCCCCGCCTGGCATCGATATCACCACACTCACCGAGGCGGCTGCTGCCGACAAGTCCGCAAGCTGGTGGCCCGCTTTCCGGAGACACGACGCACGTACGGCGTGAGAGGGGAGGATTAGACAGGTGGCAACAACGGCGATTCAGGGTGCGGGCTGGAACGGCCTGGGCCACGTGGCCGCCGAGGGACGTCTCGGCTGGGACTGGATCACCGCGATGACGAGAGGAAGTGTCGCAGCCAGACAAGTGCAGCAGTCGCAGGCGAAACAGATTGCCCCCCGAATCTCTGTGGAAATGGAGATCCCTAGCGAGCCGCAGACGCGGCTGGGACAGTGAAGGTTGGGCCATCAAACATCGTCGAATCGACGCCAAGCGTGACCGTAATCGACGCCGATGCGGAAAACATCAACGCGTGTCCGTAGCCGATCTTTCCCCCATTTGCGGCATATCGAGACGAGCGATTGGAACCCTGTGGCCTGCGACTAAAGTCGGAAGAGCTCACAGTACCAATTGCCGATGTCACGCCCGGAGACCGAAGGTACGATCGCAAGAGGATGAAGGTTCACAGCCACTCACGAAGCTCGACCCGATTCGCCCACAAGGGCTCATACAGTGACACGGAGAGGAGGTCCGCTTTGAAACGCTGTCGGTTGACATTGGTGCGCGGTGGTCGTGGAAGTGCTTGGAGTGCCTCCAGGTCTCCCCCCGATCTCCTCTGACGGATGGTTCCCGCACTTTTCTCAGAAGTACAAGAAAGCAGCTGCCTTCGAGGGAGCTGGTAGACAGACAATAAAATGTTCGACGTGCTAGGGAGTAGCAGATGAAATCAGAGTTGTTATCCAAGTTCGCAATTGTCGGAGCGCTATTCATCAGCGCTGCAGGGGGAGCTGCATCGGCAGGAGGCAGAGACATCCCCGTTGCCCTCAGTTCGACCTCCGTTCCTTCCGATTTCCTCACGGTTGGGGGCGCCTCTTTCGACGCTCCGGCAGGGGGAAAAGTAACCGTGCCGGTCTTCGTGCGTGATATGAGTGGCTCTTCACTTGGGATGGACAGAGGCACGGGAAGCAGAATACAGAGGGTCAGGGTTCAGGTCGGAGTTAGCCCGGAAAGCGCCGTGCGGGGGGTGTCCGTCGTGGGCGCGGGGACTACGGCAGGGTTGACGCCTTCGTATGAGCAGGTGAAGACGCGGCCCGGACACCTCAGCTACGAGGTTCACTTCGATGAGCTTACCAACCCGATTCCCTTCAACCTGGATGCGCCAGAACCCGGAGATTTGATCGCGAACCTGAGCCTGAGCCTTGCACCGACGCTCGACCCCGGCGACACCATTCAACTGGAGGTCGAGATGGCCGGGGAAAAGACGTGGCTCGGTAATCAGGATGGGAGTGCGGTCGAAACCACCGAGAACGGCGGACTACGGACGGCCGGCGCGCAGATCAAGATCACCGCCGAATCCATCCCGTACGTCAGGTGGGTTCTCCCCAATTCGGGACCGGCGAGCGGAGACCAAAGTGTGCTGATCAGCGGCGAGAACTTCGAGAATGCCGTCTCGGTCACCTTCGGCGGGTTGAACGCGAACATCGTGTCCCTGAGCGCAACGAAAATCGAGGTGTCGACCCCGGCTCATGCAATCGGGCCCGTCGACATCGTGGTGACAGACAGCCAGGATTCTAGCGCGACTCTCCCCGACGGTTACACCTACTCGGAGTTCCCTGTCGCCGACCTGATTGCGTATGTATGGAAGGTGAAGAGGTCTGGCGACATGGTCAAGGCGCGGATCACGCCCATCAACCAAGGCGACGGCAGTGCACCCGCCTACGGGATCGATGTGTACCTCTCCGGGGATCCGACCCCGGACCCCAGCGACACCTACCTCGGGAGGTTCGACGTCCCGGTACTGGGCCCGACAGAGCGAGCTAAGGCGATTCGAGTCAATGGCGGGTACAAGAATCCGAAATACCTGATCAGCGTGTCGGATCCTGAAGGAGCCGTGCCGGAGAGCAAGGAGTCGAACAACATCGCTGTGATACGAATTCGATAGAGAGTAGAACGCTCACATTTCGATCTCCCCCTTCACCTCAGCCACAGGGGATTGTGGAGGCTGCGATAGCCTTCGCATGATCTCCCGATCCCCTGTGGCACCCTTTGCGATAAGCTTGGAAGCAGATGCTCGCCCAATCGGCCTGGTCCTTCTTTACGACGACAGTAGAATATTTGCGTCCCGATCCGCTCCGGATTTCCAGTATGCTCTGGACGGGGACGATCATCTGGGGGGCCGGTGCCCTCGGTACGATCTTCTCCTTCAAGAAGGAGCTCTCGCGACTCGAGCGAGCCGGCCTGAGAATTGCCACAGGTATCGCAGTTATCTTGACGAGCTGCGTGCTCCTCCAGGCCGTTGGACACGCCACGGGCTTGGCCATTCCGCACATCGAGCCGGATGGCTCCTTTGTGCGGCCGCGGGGAGGTGTCTTTTCGTTCGGAGCCCTCCAGCTTGTGCTTCTCGCGATCGCGGGTTTCGCTGTCGACACTTGCAGGTTCTTCCGCCGTCGCGTCGCTCGGACCTCAGCGGCGCCCTCCGCGAAAAGCGATCTGGGCCTCGGCCTTTCTGTCCCACGGATCCACCGCTTCGGTCCGTCCGCTCTCGTGCTCGGCACTATGTTGTTTTGGTTCGCCGTCTTCTACAACGGAGCAATGAGCTATGTCTGGCTGGAGGACAACGATCCCTGGGATCACGCCTGGGCGGTTCAATGGATTATCGAAAGCGGTTCCTTTTATGAACCACTCGTCAACCACACCGATCCTCGAACGGGCGCCCCGGATCCGATTCAGATCTTCCACTATCTCGACGCCTACCCTCCGGGCTTTGACATATTCTTGGCGATCCCCGCGCTGGCGACCCACGGGGACCTCGTATGGGTCCTGAAATTCTATACCTGTCTCTTGGTCGCACTGGGCCTCCTCATGTGCTATCCGACCCTGGTCTGGTTCGCCCGAATCGGGATCTCGCTGGCCGGGTCAGGGAGGCACGACGTGGCGGCGGAGGGTCGCTCCGACGACCGAGAGGGACAGGACGAGCGTCGCGAAAACATGGCAAGATGGATCGGCGCAATCGGTGTCGTGATTCTCTCGTGCGTCCCCGGCTACCCTTCTCGGTTCATCTGGTCACACCCGCTTGCCCTGCTGCTCTGGGCCGCGGCCATTGCGCCGCTCTTCCGCCTCGGCCAAACGTGGCGATGGGCGTTTCCCGCGACGTGGCTTGTAGCTGCCACGCAAATCGTGACGACCACGACCGGGGCGGTGGTCGGCATCAATCTCGTCTTGATGTTTGCGGCTGTGCTCGGTTGCCTCCCTGCGGGGCGCGCCTCGCGGGCTCCGCAGAGGCCAGGACTCTGGGCGCTGCTGGTGTTCTTCACACTCTGCGCAGGAATGTGGTACGTCACCGCAGACCTCAATCGGCTCATAAGAGAATCGTCTCAGCGATCACGCCAGGACGCCTCCACCCAAAAAGCAACCGGCCGCACTCAGGCCGCCGGTGCCATCACAGGGGACGATTCCATCGCAAAGCAATTGGAGCGCACGAAGCGGTTGACCCTTTTTCTCTTCACGGTTCTCTCGCTTTCCCTGCCGGCAGGGTTGTTTTTCCACTCGAGAAGATGCGGCATCGGCCGAGCCATGCCGGCGCTACGGATGGCCGCCGTGGGGCTTGTCGCGCTGGTGTTGTCGACAGCGTGGTGGGGGCCGATGCTGTGGAGGTACTACGAGGCTCCCAAGGGGAAGGCACGTGTGTGGAGATCGCAGAAAGGAGCGCGCGGAAATCTACACGGCGGCTTCTCGGCACTGATCGAGACTCTCGCGCACCCTGCCGACGTTCAACTCGGTCGATACTCCGAAGTGCTCCCGTGGAAGTGGGTCGGGAGTCAGGACCGCAATTACGCGTGGTGGGAATTCGTGCATCCGCCACCTCGAGTCGCTACCAGGAGCGGCGGCATCCAAAATTCTGTGACGTCGGGTATCGGCCTGGGCGCTTCCATCATCGTGGCCCTCTTCACGTTCTGCGGGCTCGGTCTGTTCACCGCAGGGAAGACGATCAGACGGCAGATCAGGTTCGCGGCGCCGTCGCCAACGTCGGATGGCGCTTCCATGACCCCGAGTCGAGCGACGACCATACTGGACAGCATGGAACCGAGGGACGAGTCGGTAGCAGGCAGCGCCATTCTGGCATTGGCCTTGATGCTCGCCCATTCGCTGATCGGGCTCTCCGGGAACAGGCCTTCTGTGCCCGTCCAGCTATTCGCTTTCCGCTATTGGCACGTTCTGGCGTTCGTGGCCGTCTTCTGCACGGTCGTGGCGATCGGCTGGACCCTCACCATGATGGAGCGCAGCCGGCGTCTCGCCTTCATGCTCTGTGGGGCCACGTTGATCCCCACAGTAGCTCTTGTCGCTCTGGCGAGCCGCCCGTACATTCAAGCGTCCGCTAGCACCGACGGCAGTAGCGGTCGTGCGGCCTCAGGTGCAGGCGATGCGGGCGCATCCGTTTGGCAGCTATCGTCGCGTGTGCCGCTGATCGTCACTGGACTCAGTGCCGGGCTCGCCATTCTCTCAGTGCGGTTGAAACGAAGGAAAGCCACTCGCGCCTTGGGAGTGCCGCTGTCGCGAGGCATGACTCACCCGATGAGCCTGATTCTTTATGTCACCACCGTTGTCGGCTACGCTCTGGTCCAAGGCGGTGGGATACGCCTGTGTCTGAACAACTATCGATGGCCAACCACCGGTGTGATGGACGGAGGAGCAGGTGCCGAGAGTCGCACAATTGAGCAACTGATCGCCGCAAAATCCGCATTGGGTCTGAAATCCGGGGATCGGATCTTCCCTCTCGGGGGTCCGTATCGGTTCCGATTCCTCGTGGCTGCCGGATTCGATGTGTCCTATTACGACCCTGAAACGTACGATTGGCTTCATCGCAACGTACTCGACCCCCATCCTCAAGTCCGGGGTGGCGACAATGAGCTGCGAATGCTTGATTGGTTTTATGACGTGCGACCGATCGAGGTCAATCACACGTCGTTGCTCGTGGCCAACTGGCCTGTAATGCCCCTACGGACGACGCCGGCTGTGCCCGATATCGCGGCGTCAGAACTGAGCGGGCCTTATCAGTACGAGCCCGATTCGAGGCGTGTGAGGTTCGAGACGGCCGTGCGGCAAGTCTCGTGGAAAGACATTGACCACATACAGATTCGGGACGACGTTATCGAGTTCCAGCAAACCGACCGGCCTCAGGCGAAGAACTTCCCCGAGTACCTCCACTCCTGGCTCAGGACTCGCCACTATAGCCTCGTCTGGTTCGATCAGGTGTTCTTTGCTGTCTGCAGTACTCGGCGGTACCTTGATCTGGAGTCCGGCCGCCCCTCTCGGGTCAATTCGTTCGAGGCCGTCTTGAACGATTGCGTGCAATCAGGGTATTTCGAGATTGTGCGCGGTCATGACCAACCTCCGATGTCCATATCCCTCCCGACTCCGCCGGGACTTCCGTTCCCCAACATGCCCTGCTATCTCCTGCGCGTGCTGCCGCAAAAGGTTGACAGAACATATCCTTACTGGGTTCCGTGTCCCAACATGACCCTTCCCAACCCGCGCTAGAGTGAGGATTGTCTGAAGAACACGGCGGACACGCACATCAAGACCATCGCAGCTCAGGCTCGCATTCGCGCCTCCCCGGGCTCATCGGCCGAGTGGGAGGATTACTCCGACTTCGGTACCATCACCCGGCGCCGAGCTTATGCTCAGCGTCCCGCCGAGCTGCTCGGCTCGCTCACGCATCCCCGCTAAGCCAAAATGCCCCGATTCGGGACCGCGGCCGTGGACGGCATCGAATCCACAGCCGTCGTCCCTGACTCGTAGCGACACTGCATTGCTGCTGTGACTGACCGTGACGTGCACGGAGTGGCATCGAGCGTGTTTGACGGCGTTCGTGATCGATTCCTGCCCGATCCTCAGCATCGCTGCTTCAACTCGGGCCGGCAGGGGGATGATAGACCCTTCCGACTTAACCATCACCTCGATCCCCGTGCCCGATGTTGCCAGTCGGGCGAGGTCTTCGAGAGCTCTCGAAAGGTCTCTGTCTTCGAGAGCGTGGGGGCGCAGGTCCCAGACGACGAGGCGGGATTCCGCCAGGCCGTTGCGGACGAGATGGCTCGCAAGGTCCATATGCCGCCGTGCAGCCTCCGGGTCCCCCTGCATCGTCTGGGCGATCCCGTGGAGCTGTATCGAGATCCCTGTCAGGCACTGCGAAAGTGAATCGTGAATCTCGCGCGCGATGCGTGCCCGGTCGGCCAGAATCGCCCGGAAGCGTGCCCTGATACTGTTGGCGCGGAGGAGATGCAGCCCCCAACCGGCTCCGATCGTCAGCAATGCGATGAAACCCGCGAACAACCGAGTCTGGTAGAAGCGAGGTAGCAGAATCAACGACTGGGTGGCACCGGTCGTGTTCCAGACCCCGTCTTCATTGCAGGCGATAACGACAAATCGGTACGGCCCGGGCCGGAGACGCGTGTAGTAGGCGACCCGGCGGGAGCCGGCGTCGACCCAAGATTCCTCATACCCCTCCAGCTGGTACTTGAACGCCACACGTTTGGAGTTGGCGTAGCTGAGGCCTGCGTAGTGGAGCTCGAGCTTCTCCGTCCCCGGAGGTAGCCGAAGATCGCCACCTGCAAGGACGCTCTTCCCGTCCACGACGACATCTTCGATGACGACCGGGGGCGGCTGGTCGTTGAGCCGGAGGTGCGCTGGATCGACCACCACCAGCCCTTTCAAGGTCGGGAACCAGAGTCTTCCATCCCGGGACTTGCATCCTGCCGGCTGGAATCCTCCATTCCCTTCGATGTTCTTCATCCCGTCCGCGCGGTCGTAGGAATACGACTTGATCCGAGAACGAGTCCCGGAGAGGAGCTCCGCGACCTCACTCTTCCGTACCCAGAATATGCCCTTGTTCGTGTTCATCCACATTCTTCCAAAGTCGTCCTCAAGGATTTGCAGCACATTGTTGACGAAGAGCCCCTGCTCAGATGTGACGACCCCGAGCTTCCCGTCCTTGCAGCGCACCAGACCGCCACCGTCGGTCCCGCACCAGATCGTGTTCTCCCGATCCGCATAGATCGTGAGGACCCTGTTGCTCAACAGGCCGTCCTTCTCCGCGAAGCTCGTGAACTGACCGTTTGAGTATCTCACCAGGCCCGCCCCTGAGGTACCCGACCAGACGTCGCCTCTGCGGTCGGTGATCACAGCGAAAACTATCCTGCTCGCGAATCCGCTGTCGGGTCCAAAGACCGTGAACTTCCCGCTCTTCAGACGATACAGCCCTGTACCGGCGGTGCCCACCCACAGGGTGCCGTCCTCTTCCTCGCAGATCGCGGTGACCACCTGGTCCGCGGGACCGTCAGACATTCGCACGGGAGTGATCCGTCCCCCTCGGAGACAGCTCAACCCGCCACCGTTTGTCCCGAACCAGAGTGCCCCCGCGCGATCCTCATAGATGGAAATAGCCGCATCGCTCGCGAGTCCGCGGCGCACGTTCCAATCCGTAAACCGCCCATCCCTGTATTCGACAACGCCGTGCGATCCGGTGGCGATCCAGACGGCTCCGCTGCGGTCCGCATGGACACCCCAGACCGAGTCGTCCGGAAGTCCCTCTTCGCTGGCAAACGGGATGATGGTGCCGTCCCTGAACTTACACAGACCGCCGGTTGCCGTGCCCACCCAGAGGCTGCCTTCACGATCTTCGAAAAGCGAATGCACGCCTCGTATCGTTGGGTTTTCCCGACTCGCGAACGCAGATAAGGCCCCACCGGAGAGTCGTACAAGCCCCCTCTCCGATGTCCCGGCCCACACATTTCCCTGACGGTCGCGCAGCAATGAGATGACTCTGTTGTCGGGGAGGCTCGACTCCGTTCCCAGTATCTCGATCCGGCCGCCGCTGAGATGGTTCAATCCACCCCCGAACGTACCGATCCACAACCCGCCCTTGCCGTCTTCGCACAGAGCTGCCACGGCATCGCTCGACAGCCCGTCTCTGGTGGTGAGGGCACTGAACTGGCTCCCCACGCGCCGTACCAGACCCCCTTGGCGCGTCCCGATCCAGAGGGCGCCGTCACGATCTTCGTACAGCGAGAGTATTGTATTGTCGGTCAGGCCGTCCTTCGTGGTGAGGGCGGTGAAGGTCCCGTTCACATACCTCAACAGCCCGCCGCCTTGACTAGTCCCGATCCAGAGCACTCCATCGTGGTCCCGCAGGATCGCCCTGACGGGCTTCCCCGGCTGAGAAAGTACCTCGAAACGTCCGGCCCGATAATGGGCAAGCCTGCCGCCTTCGGTGCCGATCCACAGAGACCCGTCAGGGTCGGCGCAAAGCGCTCGAACGTAGCTGTCGCCGAGAGATGTCCGGTCGAAGACGACCATCCGGCTGCCATCGAAGCGAACCAGCCCCTCTTGGGTCCCAAACCAGATGTGACCATCACTCGTCTGAGTGATGGCCAGGATCGTGTTCTGGGGGAGACCCTTGTCCAGATCCCACCATTCGAGCGCGTATTGCGTCAATGCCCGGTTCGGATCCAGAGCCGCCGCCGACGGAGCCAGCGCGCAAGCCAGCAACAGCACGAGGCCGACTCGACCAGTGACCACGATCGCGCACCCCAGAATGTTGCCGCCGGATCCGCGTTCGAAGATGCGAACCATGTGGTGCGCGGGTCTACCGCCGCCTCAGGGGGAGCACCTCGGGGTTCCCGCCCCCAGCAGTGGGTCGGGGATGAACAGTGCGCCGTGTTGAGCGCCGTGAAGCATGGCGGCAGCATAGGGGGCGCTACTCCCGCGTGTCAAGTGTCGGGACTCTTCCGAGCACATCCCCGGTATGCTACGATTAATGGTTGGGCTATTGGTTTCCGAGGCGCAGACTGATGCGCAGCCCGAGGCTCTGCCGACGATATCTGACAGGCGGAAAAAGGAGACAATCTCACAGATGGCGACCATGACGAAGAAGACCCAGGAAATCGAACAGGTCACGTTGCGGTTCGCGGGTGATTCCGGGGACGGGATGCAGTTGACGGGATCGCAGTTCGCGAGCACGACGGCGATGATCGGGAATGACATAAGCACACTCCCGGACTATCCGGCAGAGATTCGAGCGCCGGTGGGAACGACATACGGAGTGAGCGGGTTCCAGCTCCGTTTCGGCGCGAGCGAGGTCACAACCCCGGGTGATGTCTGCGATGTGCTGGTGGCGATGAACGCTGCAGCGTTGAAGGTGAACCTGCGGAGCTTGCGCGATGGCGGGATGATCATCGCGAACAGCGGCGGGTTCGACGATCGCAACCTGAAGCTGAGCCGCTACGAGTCGAATCCGCTTGAAGACGGATCGCTCTCGCGCTATCAGCTCCACCTGATGGACATCAACAAACTGACCGCCAGTGCGCTCGCCGACATGAACCTCAACATGAAGGTCGCCGCGCGCTGCAAGAACTTCTTCGCGCTCGGCGTGACCTACTGGATGTTCAACCGGCCGCTGGAGCCGACAATCCAATGGATCCGCGACAAGTTCAAGAAGACTCCGGAGCTTGTCGAGGCCAATACACGCGTCCTCCACGCGGGGTACGCCTACGGAGAAACGACTGAAATATTCACCGTACGCTACGATGTCCGCCCGGCCAAGCTCAGCCCGGGCACCTACCGCTTCATTACCGGCAACGAAGCCTTCGCCTGGGGCCTCATCGCTGCATCCGTGAAGTCGCGTCTCGAGCTATTCCTCGGCAGCTACCCGATCACACCGGCCAGCACGATCCTTCATGAGCTGGCGAAACACAAACATTTCGGCGTGAAGACCTTCCAGGCCGAAGACGAGATCGCAGCGATCACAAGTGCCATTGGTGCCTCCTACGGCGGTTCCCTGGCCGTGACGACAACGAGCGGCCCGGGGCTCGCCCTCAAAACCGAAGCCATGGGCCTCGCGGTGATGCTCGAGCTGCCTCTCATCATCTGCGACGTCCAACGCGGCGGTCCGTGTACGGGCCTCCCGACGAAGACCGAACAGGCTGACCTCCTGCAGGCCGTCTATGGGCGCAACAGCGAAGCTCCGATACCGGTGATCGCGCCGGCGACACCTGCTGAGTGCTTCGAGATGGCTTTCGAAGCCTGCCGCATCGCCATCAAGTACATGACGCCGGTTCTTGTTCTCTCCGACGGGTATCTCGCCAACGGCGCCGAGCCGTGGCTTGTGCCCGCACCGGAAAGCCTCCCAACCCTGCCGGTGAGGTTCCGCACCGAGCCGCAGGGGTTTGAGCCCTACTCGCGCGACGAGCAGACACTCGCACGTCCGTGGGCCATCCCGGGAACGCCGGGTCTCGAACACCGCGTCGGCGGACTCGAGAAACAGCATATCACCGGCGACGTCTGCTACGACCCCGACAACCACGATTTCATGGTGAAGCTGCGGGCCGAAAAGGTCGGGCGGATTGCCAACGACATCCCGCTCGCGAAGGTCGACGGCGAGGAGTCCGGGGACATTCTGGTGGTCGGGTGGGGGAGCACATTCGGTGCGATCCGTGCCGCAGTCGAGAAGGTGCGGAGCACGGGAGTTCCGGTCTCCCATCTGCACCTCCGCCACTTGAACCCGTTGCCGCGCAACACCGGTGAGGTCCTCTCTCGTTTCCGGAAGGTGCTGATCCCGGAAATCAACCTCGGCCAGCTCAGCAGAATTCTTCGCGAGCGATTCCTCGTTCCGGCGATCGGGTTGAATCGCGTCGAAGGATTGCCGCTTCGAACCGGTGATATCGAGGCAAAGATCCTCGAGGTGCTCAGCAATGGGCACTGAATCTTTGAGCATCACAACGAGCAACGGAGAAAGAAAATGAACCTGGTGGTAGAGACAATGAATAACGCCCCGGCACAGCCGGCGCAGAAATATGCCCAGAAAGATTTTCAATCGGATCAGGACGTGCGTTGGTGTCCCGGATGCGGTGACTATTCGATCCTGGCTCAGGTGCAGCGGGTCCTGCCGGACCTCAACATTCCACGAGAGAAGCTCGTCTGGGTTTCGGGCATCGGGTGTTCCAGCCGTTTCCCCTACTACGTGCAGACATACGGGATCCACGGTATCCATGGGCGAGCGGCGGCGATCGCCAGCGGCCTCAAGATGGCACGCCCGGACCTCTCGGTGTGGGTCGCGACCGGCGACGGGGACGGAATGAGCATCGGCGGCAACCACCTGATCCACGTCTTTCGGCGAAACGTGGGCATCAAGATCCTGCTTTTCAACAACCAGATTTACGGATTGACGAAGGGGCAGTTCTCACCCACGTCGGTGGAAGGACAGATCACGGCATCGACTCCCTACGGGAATATCGACCACCCGTTCAACCCCCTGCTCCTGGCGCTCGGATCGGGGGCGGGTTTTGTCGCGCGATCGGTAGACCGCGAACCGAAGAATCTGCAGGAGGTCATCCGGCGCGCCGCCGCCCATCGGGGCACGACGTTCGTCGAAATCTACCAGAACTGCAATGTGTTTAACGACGGTGCCTTCTCTACGATGACGGACAAGGAGACGCACGACGATAACGTTCTGGTGCTCGAGCACGGCAAGCCGCTGATCTTCGGCAAGGACAAGAAGAAGGGCATCCGCCTGAACGGTTTCACTCCGCAGCTCGTCGACATCGGTGCCGACGGCGATGCGGGCCTCATCGTCCACAACGAGAAGGACCACATGCTCGCCTTCATCCTCGCCGGGCTTTCCAGCATGCCCGGCATGCCGCGTCCGATCGGTGTCCTCTACGCTGTCGATCGCCCCGCGTATGAATCGGATATGGTCGGCCAGATCGAGAAAGTGAAGCAGAGCCGTGGTGAAGGAGAGCTCGCGAAGCTGCTTCAGGGCGGCGAGACCTGGCAGATCGAGTGGTGATGGCGAGGGAACCAGGGGCCGGCGGCTCGGCTCCGAAGACGAAGGTGCTTTTTCTGTGCACCGGGAATTCGTGCAGGAGCCAGATGGCTGAGGGACTGGCACGGCGCCTGGGCGGGGCGAGAATCGAGAGCCACAGCGCCGGCGTGATGGCGGCCGGTGTGAACCCGTTAGCTGCGGAGGTGATGGGAGAGCTCGGTATCGACATCTCGGGTCAGTGGTCGAAGGATGTCAGCGAAGTGGAGGAGCTCGAACCCGACATCGTCATCACTCTCTGTGGCTACGCCCAGTCACAGTGCCCCGAGTTCGCAGCCGCCAAGGTGAAGGAACACTGGCCGACGGACGATCCGTCGCAGACCTATGGGACACGGGCAGAGCTGCTTCCGCGTTTCCGAGCGACCCGCGACGAGCTCGCCGCGAAGATTCGAGCCTTTCTGGACCGGCTCCCGCCGGGAGTCCGATGACCAGCGCAGTATTCAACCGCCGCACGGTGGCCGGGCAGTTTCGCCTCGAGTCCGATTTCGCTCCGTGCGGGGACCAGCCGGGGGCCATCGAAGGGCTCGTGACCGGGTTGAACCGCGGGGACCCCCTTCAGGTTCTCATGGGCGTCACCGGCTCCGGGAAGACCTTTACGATCGCCAAGGTTATTGAAACCGTGAATCGTCCGACTCTCGTGGTCGCCCACAACAAGACCCTCGCCGCGCAGCTCTTTCAGGAATTCCGCTCCTTCTTCCCCCGCAACGCCGTTGAGTACTTCGTCTCCTACTACGATTACTACCAACCTGAAGCGTACATTCCGGCCACGGATACGTATATCGCGAAGGAGGCGACGGTCAATGAAGAGCTGGATCGAATGCGCCTCGCCGCTACCCGGTCGCTCTTCGAACGCCGCGACGTCATCATCGTCGCATCGGTCTCGTGCATCTACGGGTTGGGCTCTCCCGATGCGTTCTACTCGATGCTGCTCTTCCTGGATCGTGGGCAGAGGATCCGGCGCAGGGAGCTGCTCCGACGTCTCGTAGAGCTGCAATATGAGCGGTCGGACCTCCAGTTCAATCGCGGCACCTTTCGAGTCCGCGGAGACACGGTTGAGGTCTACCCCACATACGAGGACTATCCTGTTCGGATCGAGCTGGCCGGAGACGAGATCGAAGGGCTCTCACTTTTCGACCCGCTGCGCGGCAGGGTTCTCGAGACGTACGAACGACTGAGCATCTATCCGAGGACTCACTTCGTCACGCCACCGGACAAGCTCGGCCCCGCGATCGATGGAATCCTCAAGGAGCTGGAGGCGCGCAAGCCCGAGCTGGACGCGGCCGGGAAGAAGGTCGAAGCGCAGCGCCTCTGGGAGCGGACCCTGTACGACGTGGAGATGCTCAGGCAGATCGGCTATTGCTACGGAATCGAGAACTACTCGCGCCACCTCGACGGGCGCGCGCCGCGGACCCCGCCCGCCACGCTCATCGACTACCTCCCCGCCGATGCGCTGCTCATCATCGACGAGAGCCACCAGACAGTGCCGCAGCTCCGCGGAATGTACGAAGGGGACCAGTCGAGGAAAACTACACTTGTAGAATTCGGCTTTCGACTGCCGTCGGCCCTCGACAACCGCCCGTTGAATTTTGTCGAGCTCGAACAGCGGATGCGCCAGACCATCTGCGTCTCGGCAACACCGGGGCCGTACGAGCTCAGGCGGACGGGCGGCGCAGTGGTCGAGCAGATCATCAGACCCACGGGCCTCATGGACCCGCCGATCGACGTGCGCCCGGTGGCGACCCAAGTCGACGACCTCCTGGCCGAAGTGCGGCTGCGCGTCGAGCGGCATGAACGCATTCTCGTGACGACCCTGACCAAGCGTATGGCCGAACGCCTCACTGATTACTATCTCGAGGCGGGGATCAGGGCGCGGTACCTGCATTCGGACATCGACACACTCGAGCGCGTCCGGATTCTGCGCGATTTGCGCCGGGGCGAGTTCGACGTTCTTGTCGGCGTGAACCTGCTGCGCGAGGGGCTCGACCTGCCCGAGGTATCCCTTGTTGCCATCCTCGACGCAGACAAGGAGGGCTTCCTGCGCTCTTCGGGATCGCTCATCCAAACCAGCGGCCGGGCGGCGCGAAACGTCAACGGTTCGGTGATCATGTATGCCGACACTCGCACAGATTCCATGCGGCGGGCGATGGAAGAAACTGAGCGGCGGCGGGGCATCCAGCGGGACTACAATCAACGGAACGGGATCACGCCCGAGACGGTACGGAAAGCGATCCAGGGCGAGCTGGGCCGGATCTGTGGCTCGGACTACGTTGAAATCCCCGAGCGAGGGGCGGCGGAGAGTTTCGAGACGGCGGAGAAACGGATCGAGCGGATCAAGAAGCTCGAGGCGGAGATGCGAAAGGCGAGCATGGATTTGAAGTTCGAAGAAGCCGCCAACCTGCGGGACCAGATCAAGCGCCTCAAGACCGACAGCCTCGTAACCTAGCGCGCTTCGCGCGCAATTGGAATGATGGAGTGATGGAATAGTGGTGTCCGGAGGGGAGCTGCCGCGGCAATGGGGATCTTTTGGCAATGGGCCGCTGTGGGGCGGCTGCGGCGCCCATCATTCCAGCATTCCATTATTCCGCTCGAACCGTCCACAGGCTTTCGGCGAGCCATTGGTTTTCAACTGGTTGTGAAGTTTCCGAGACGCTAAATATGGTTTCAGATCGGCTCGTGAGGAAGCTGGACGAGCTTCCTGATTCGCCGGGTGTCTATCTCTTCAAGAACGCCGCGGGCGAGATCATATACATCGGCAAGGCGCTCTCGCTTCGAAATCGGGTGCGCCAGTATTTCCAGGCCCACAGGGCAGGAGAAAAGGTGTCGTTTCTCGTCGAGGAGATCGAGGACCTCGAGCTCGTCGTCGTCGACACCGAGAAGGAAGCGTGGGTGCTCGAGAGCAACCTCATCCGCACCCATCGTCCCAAGTACAACACGAATCTCAAGGATGACAAGCAATACCCGCTCCTGCGACTCACCTCCGAGCCATACCCCCGCCTCTCTCTCGTGCGGCGCGTCGAGAAGGACGGCGCGCGCTACTTCGGCCCGTTCATACCCGCCGCCTCGGCACGCACATCGCTCAAGTTGGCGCAGAAGTTCTTCCAGATCCGCTGGTGTACCGAAAAGATGGGTGGCCGCCGCCGCCCGTGCCTGGACTACTACATCAAACGCTGTTTGGGTCCCTGCGCAAACCTGACAACGCCCGACGCTTACGGTCAGGCGGTACGCAACTGCATCTGGTTCCTGGAAGGGAAGCACGAGGAGCTTCTGGGGGTGTTGCGGGAACAGATGAGCCGAGTCGCGGGCGAGGAGCGATTCGAAGAGGCCGCCCGAATCCGCGACATGATTTCCGACCTGGAAGCGATCAAGGAACGGCAGAAGATGATCGTGCCACAACTCGTGGATCAGGACATCTACGGCTACTACCGTGCCGGCGCCCAGGCGCTCATCCTTGTCTTCAACAGGAGACGGGGAATCGTGGTCGACAAGAGTGAGTTCATCGTGCCGGCTCCGGAGGTGACCACAGATCAGGAGCTCATTGCCGAAGTCCTCCTGCAGTTCTACGAGCAGCGGCCGGTACCGCGCAACGTCCTCGTGCCGCTCGCGCCGCCCGTGTCCTGCCAGGAGATCTTGAGCGAACGAGCCGGAAGGCGCGTGCACGTCACGACCCCGAGCAGAGGAGAAGGTCACCGGCTCCTCGTCCTTCTCGCCCGAAACGCACGCCAGCGATTCGACGCACACCTCGGCACAGAAGCCGAAAGCGCACGCCTCCTCTCCGAGGCGCAGCGTCTCCTTTCGCTTCCCGCGCAGCCCCGCCGGATCGAGGGATTCGACATCAGCCACCTCGGCGGCACTGGTACTGTGGCTTCCCTCGTCGTCTTCGAGAACGGACAGCCGCTCAAACGCGACTACCGGCGCTATCACGTGAAGACGGTGAGCGGGCCGGACGATTTCAAGTCGATGCGCGAGGTTGTTTTCAGAAGATACAAGCGGGTGCTGGAGGAAGATCTCCCACGCCCGGACCTGATCCTGATAGACGGAGGCAAAGGGCAGCTCGGCGCCGCCCTCGAAGCGCTCACCGATGTCGGCGTGACGAGCCTCCCGACAGCCGCGATCGCGAAACGCGAAGAGGAGATCTACGTCCCCGGATCCGCGGATCCGATCCGGCTCCCGCACGATAGCCCGGTGCTGCACCTGATCCAGCGGGTGCGCGATGAGGCCCACCGCTTCGCTGTCGCGTTTCAGCGAACGACGCGAGAAGCACCGCTCAGGCGCCGCAGAAAATAGCGGAGCGCGTCACAGCGGTGTAGAATCGGACGAATGGACATACTGGGGACTGGTATCGACATCTCGGACATCTCGCGGCTCGAACGTGCTGCGAAGCGCACTCCTGGGATTCTCGAACGCCTCTTCACTGAATCCGAGCTGGGGTATTGCATGCGGAAGCGATACCCATTCGAGCATCTGGCGGGTCGATTTGCGGCCAAGGAAGCGTGCATCAAAGCCTTGGGGCGAAGGATTCCTTGGAAGAGCATGGAGGTGAGGAGAGGTGCGAGCGGGAAGCCGGGGATGTACGTCGATCCGCGCTATCTGCCTGGGGGGCACGCCGAAGTTTTGGTGAGTCTCTCACACGAGCGGGCATACGCGGTTGCTTCGGTGGTCATCTGCGCGGCATCTTCCGGGGAAGCCCCGGTCTCACGCTGATACCGTCGTTATTGAAAAAAAAAGCTTCCTGGCACCGGGATAAACCTATATAATCCCGGATTCTGAAAGGAGATTTTGCGAATGGCAAAAGCAATGACCAAGTCACAACTCGTTGCCAAGGTCGCTGGCGACAACGGACTCACGAAGAAACAGGCTGCGGGAATTCTCGACGGCCTGGTCGCGATCGCTTACAAAGAAGCGAAGAACGGCTTTACACTCCCCGGTCTGGGGAAACTCGTCATCGTGAACCGCAAGGCTCGGATGGGCCGCAACCCGGCCACGGGCGCGACCATCAAGATCCCGGCCAAGCGCGTCCTGAAGTTCCGCATCGCCAAGATCGCGAAGGACACGGTCCTCGGCAAGAAGTAGTCTGCGTGGCGTCCCGCCCCCGCGCCTGTCTTGGGAGCGGTGGGCGGGGCCGCCTGCCGTCGCAAAGGCACGGCAGTATTTCGGAAGCGCGAGTGGTTGATCCTGCCGTTCAGTGGATGATCATGCGCTCAGGGTCGGCAGTATAAAGCCGCTCGGACTTGAGCCTGCAGAGGAGCTCCTCGGCTCGCTCCGCCAGCGCCGGCAGCGTCGTTTCTTCCCGGTGGTTGGACTCCATCTGCTGCTCCAGCCTCTCGATCCAGCTGCGTCTTGCCGGAAGCCATACGGTGACAGGGCCTTCGATTCCGGCCTCTTTCTTGGCGAGATCGATGGCTGTGTCAATGCTCCCGATCGCGTCCACGAGGCCGTTCGCTTTGGCCTGGTGTCCCAGCCAGGAGCGGCCTTGAGCCACCTCTTCCATTTTTTCTCGCGGCATTTTTCTGAGCCGCGCGGCGTCGGAAACGAAGTGGTTGTACATGTCGAGGACGCTCTGACGGTATATGGCCCGCTCCTCTTCGTCCAGCGGGCGGTTAGCGAAGAGCATGTCTGCTCGCTTCCCTCGCTTCAGCGTGTCCACGGTGAGCCCGAGTTTTTCGTTGAACCCTGAGAGGTCCGGAAAGACTGACCAGACTCCGATCGACCCGGTGATCGTCGAAGGTTCCGCGACGATCTTGCGGGCAGCCATGGAAATCCAGTAGCCTCCCGACGCGGCGTAATCGGACATTGACACGACAACGGGCTTCTTCACCTTCTCGATCTTGCTGCAGATCAGTTCCGGCCCGAACCCCGCGCCTCCCGGGCTATTGACTCGCAGAACGATTGCTTTGGTAGCCTCGTCTTCAGAGGCGCGCGTGAGGTTCTCCAATATCGAGTCGGTTCCCGTTTCGTGTTCGAGGAAGATCGGATTGAAGCCACCCTTGCCCTGCACAATGATCCCAGCGGCGTGGATGATGGCGATCCTTGCCCCTTCCTCCTTCAACCCGGCCACGTCGCGCGGGACACTGGCATACGTCGATGCACTGACGAGGGACAGCTTGCCGGTCACGCCCACTTTCTTGCTGAAGTGCTCCTCGACCTGGATCTCGTCCTTGTCGCCGTCGATGAGCCCGGAGGCGATGGCGTGCCGTGCGAAGTACTCACCCTTGTCCACTTCCTCCTGAACTTGTTCGCGTGTCCTGTTGCGGCGCGCAGCGATGTGCCCGACCAGGGTCGAGTATTGGCTGTCCAGCATCGAGTTGATCATCTCCCTGACCGGGTCCGAGAGATCCTTCCTCCCATACTTCTCCCCGGAGACCGACTTGTATTTGCCGAAGCGTTCGAACTGAACCTTGATGCCGAGTTTCTCAAGGAGCCCGGGGATGTGCACGACCTCCACGGCAAGCCCGTTGAGCTCGAGGTAAGCATCCGCCGGTGCGAAGATTTCGTCGCAGGCCAGAGCGATCGAGTAGCCCCGCTCATCCGCCGCATTCACATAGGCCACAACCGGCTTCTTGCTCTTCTGGAACTCGTCGATGTACCCGACGATCTCTTCGACCTTGCCCCAGCCGGTGTTGGGATAGTTCAGCCAGACCCAAAGGCCGACTATGCGGTGGTCTGCGGCCGACTTCTGCAGCACTTCGCGGATCTCCCAAACGGTGAGCGGTCTTTTCTCGAACGGGCTCAGTGGCGGCGTCGCATACTCGGGAATGTCCCCCTCGAGTTTCAGCATCAGGACCGACTTTTCCTCGATCGACGGGCCCTGGCCGGCCTTCCAGTAGATGAATCCCGCCGCGGCACAGACGGCCAGCACAATGAGCGCCACGAGGCTCAGAAAGATCTTCAACCCCGTCCTCGGCATCACACCACCTCCCACTCTCGTCCCGACGGTACTACGTCCGCGGCGGAGAAATGTTTTGCGATCGGCTCAGGCCGATGGCAGGGCACGCCCAGACGCGCCGGGGAGACGCAAGCGGTGCCGCGGCGACGGGCACTGATATAATACTGGCGGCGTGAACACACTTATGGTCGTCTTCTCCCTGGCATTCGCGCTGGGGTTTGTCGTGGCAGCTGTCTCGGGAGTGGTGGCGATGGTCCAGCGAGACGGCTCGGCGCCGGATCGGGTCGGAGCTGTCGGAGACGGCGGGCTATCCGCCGATGCCCGAGGCTCGGCTCCGTTCTCCTCGCTCACCGCCGCGGCATTCCTGACAAGCTTCGGCGCCGGCGGCCTCATCGCCCAGTCGTCGCTGCGGCTCGGGCCCGCCCTGTGTCTGCTCTTTGCCGCGGGTGCGGGCGTGGCGTTTTCGGGGATCGCGTCCTTCCTGGCCTACCGAATGGAGGCGATTTCGGACTGAGCCCCAGGGGGTGCGGGCGTGGTGAGGTGGCGCTCAGCCGGCGAGCTTCGCGACGATGGCCAGTACGATGAGGGCCGTGACGACAGCCGCCGCGATCTTCAGCCACGAGTAGGGCGCGCTTCCTGACACTCGCCCCGTCTGGCCGTTGATCACTACCCTGTACGTTTTCGGTCCATACTGGAAGGCCGCAACCCAGATCGGGAGCAGCACATGCTTGTATGTGATGCCGCTATAGGCCGTCTCCACGTGTAGGTTCCGCTGCGTGTCGCCGGGGACTTTGGCCGAGCAGGCCGAACGGATCTTGTCCGCGATCAGGCTCTTCGCACGCTGCCACGCCACCTTCAATTCGACAGCATAACTCTCCGCCTTCCACCCTGACAGAAACCCCGCCTCGTACGGGACCAGCTTGGTAGTGTCGAATGGCTGGATCACTCGAACGTGCCCCTCGGGCAATCCCGTCGATGCGCAGACCAGCTCGTCGTCGAAGAACTCGTCATGCGCCCCCTCCGCGTGCTCCCATCTCACATGCCTGACCTGGCGCGTCTTCCTGTGACCGCCTTCCGTATAGCTCTCGGTCGTGTAGTAGTAGTACCCCGCATCGGCTTCCCAATACGAGTTCGTGTACGCGTCAAATGTCCAGTAGGGGATATAGACGCCGGAGAGCGATGCGAGCGAGCTCTCCTTCGTCAGGTTCGATGGCCTGAACCAGAGCGACGAAAGCCATCTCCGAAACCCATCGCGCGCCTTCTGCTTGTCGATTTGAAAGGGGACCATGGACTCCGGGCGGACCACATCGGCCGCCGCCGTCTGCTCGATGACCTTCGGCGATCCGCAGAACGCACACTTCGTCGCCGTGATCGCAGGATCCTCGCTGGACGTCGCACCGCAATTCTCGCATTTGACGCTGCGCCTTTCCGTTCCCCACCCCTTCTGGCGAGCGGGGGCGAACGCCTCGTTGTACTCGTACTCGACGATCGCCTCCTTCGATCGCGGGATCTGAGAGACGTATCCGCAGTACTGGCACCTCAGATTCTGATCGGCCGCGCTGAATACCAGGTCCGCCCCGCATTGCCGGCAGGGAAACTTGTGTACTTTCTCGGCCGCGCCGTTCGCGGCCGCGCCGTTCGCGGGTGGTCCTGCTCCCTCCATCGCACCCTCCTCAGATCTTCTGGCCGCACGACGCGCAGAACTTGGTGCCGGCCGCTACATCAGCCTGGCAGGCCGGACACTTGCTGGCGACGGCTGTGCCGCAACCGGGACAGAACTTGCTGCCGGTCGGCACGGCGGCGCCGCACTTGGCGCATGGTGCGGTGGAGGGCTGAGCGGATGGTTTTCCGCAGCCAGGGCAGAACTTACTGCCTTCGGGGATGACCGCCTGGCAACTCGCGCACTTCACTCCGGCCGGCGCTGCTGGTTGTGCTGCGTAGGCCTGGTTCATCGCCTGGGCCATTGCCAGACCTGCGCCGAGCCCGACGCCGGCGCCGGCTGCGCCGCCGCCGCTGGGATTGAGCGCTGCTTCTTCCATCGAGGTGGCCGCCTGAAACTGTGTGAACGCGCGCAGATCCCCGACGATGCCCATCTGGGTGCGCTTGTCCAGCATCCGTTCGACCTCTTCGGGGAGCGAGATGTTCTCCACATAAAACTTCGCGAGCTCGAGGCCGTAGGTGCCGAATTCGGCGGTGAGCTTTTCGCGGGCGGCGAGGGAGAGCTCGTCGTACCTCGTCGCGAGGTCGAGGGCCGGGATACCGGATTCGGCAAGAAGGTCGCTGAAGGATGAGATGATGGCTTTTCGCATCTGCTCGGAGATCTCCTCGGTCGTGAACAGGCCGCGGGTTCCCGCGATCTCCGTGTAGAACTTCTTGGGATCGTTGATGCGCATCGAGTAGATGCCGAAGGCGCGCAGGCGCAGCATCCCGAATTCCTTATCGCGCATCATGACGGGGTTGGCGGTCCCCCACTTGAGATCCGTGAACTGGCGGGTGTTCACGAAGAAGACGTCGGCTTTGAACGGCGAGTTGAAGCCGTACTTCCAGCTTCGCAACGTCGTCATGATCGGCATATTCTGGGTGCTGAGCGTGTAGCGGCCGGGCGCAAATACGTCGGCGACGACACCTTCATTCAGGAAGACGGCAGCCTGGGTCTCGCGGACCGTGAGCTGCGCGCCCATCTTGATCTCCTTGCTGTAGACGGGGAAGCGATAGACCATCGTGTCGGGGGAATCGTCCACCCACTCGATGACCTCGATGAACTGCCCCATGATGCGATCCATGATCCCCATTGCGTGCTGCTCCTTCCCGCCGGCCTTGGTCGCCGGTCGCGCGACTATATTGGGTCAAGGCCGGACGCGTGTCAATCGCCGGGCGCGGCGTGCTCAGATCGCTTATGAAAGCCGTTCCATACGCGAGTCAGGCAAGTCGAGCGTCTCTATTTCGGCAACAGTACCGCCGCATGGTTGTTGGTCTCACACCCTTCGACGACCTGGTTGTCTGGGTCGACTGACGCGATCAGGTAGTGGCCGGCGTTCTTCTTGGATGCCCGACATCTGACGACGAGGTTCTTGCTTGTGGCACCGGGGCCCAACTGGGTGAGCGTCGATGAAGTGAGGTACTTGTCGTCTGAACTGGGCGTCGCATCGGGGGAATCGTAGTACTTCACGGTGAATCTGCCGGCTCCCACGTTCCCGCTGTTCCTGACGCGGAGCCTACCGGTGATCTTCCGCCCGCTCTTTTTGAGTTTGCCCCAAGCGGCCGTAAGGTCCACAGAATCCACGAGCCCGCCTCCTACGGTGACGGATGCGGTTGCAGAGTTGTTGTCGGCGTTTGGGTCATTCTGCTCGCCTGTGACGCTCACGCTATTCCCCGTCGTGCCAGCTGCGAGGGGGCGGACGGCCACGTTGGCAGTGGCACTGCCTCCCGTAGTGAGGGATCCGATATCCCAGCTGAAGGTGTTGCCTGCGAGCGTGAAACTGCCTCGCGAGGTGGAGGCGGAGCTGAGCTGCAAGCTGCTCGGGAGGACATCCGTCAGGAGCACGCTCGTCGCTGCGTCGGGGCCGGCATTGCCGACACCGATCGTGTAGGTCAGGCAGCCTCCGACAGAGGATGGATCAGGGTCGCCATGGACCGATGCCGACAGGTCTGCACCGCCACCGCCCCCCCCGCCTCCGCCTTCATAGGTGTATCCCGCGGCGAGACTGCCCATTTGGCCGTCGGGATTGAGGATGTCCACGCTGACGGTGCCCGCGGAGTGAGGCGGGGTCGTGGCGCTGATCGACGTCGAGTTGACCACGGCGACATCGGAGGCCGCGGTCCCCCCGATGCTCACCGTCGCACCGGCCACGAATCCCGTCCCGGAGATGGAAACACGAGTGCCTCCGGCCTGCGGTCCTCTGCTCGGTGTCACACTTGCCACCGTAGGCGGCAGGTCGACGTTCACGTGGTAGACGTGGATGAGCGGCATGTAGGCGTAGGCGTCGGGCCGGTCTCCCCCGGCCTCGGCCACGTAGATGCGCTGGGTGGAAGGATCATAGGCCGCGCCCAGGATGTCAGGATTGTCATTGGCGACGGGGAAGGTGAGCTCCCAGGCGGCGTACGGCACGATGTCCCACATCTGCTTCTGGCCGTTCACGACGGAGAGCAGATCAAGCGCGTCATAGGCGACAACCAGGAAGACATACGGGTAGGAGTGCGTGCCCTTGGCATCATTGACCGGATCGTAGCAGCACATGACGGTCGGGTAGGATGGGTTGCAGTAGGTCCCGTGCTGCGAGGGATCGGAAACCCCGAAGCCGTAGCAGAATTCACCCTTGCCGCGTCTGCCGAAGAAGAGCACGCTGCGGCTGCCGCTCGGGAAGACCATACCGTGGATCGCCATCGAGCCGTTGTACAAGATGTCCGTGCCCGGGTCTCCCCATGATCCGAGAGTGGCATGGTCGATGGGGTAGCCGACCGCCGGCGCAATCGGTACCGGCGTTTCCACACCCAACTTGTCCGGATCGAACACCGAGGCCGCCGGGCCAGATGAGGTGCGGGAGATAATGGAGATGCAGCAGTTTCCTGTGAGCGCCGGCCCGCCGAAGCGGGACCGCCACTGGGCTGGGATCTCGGTCATGTATCCATCGATGAATGCCGGATTTGGGACAGCCGACGTGTCGCCCACTTGATACATGCCGCGGAAATCACCACTGGCGGACAGATTGAGTCCGGAGGTGAAGTGCGAGAGCACGACGGTCCAACCGGCGTCGTAGTATCCATACGCCGTCCCGACAAGTTTGTCGCCCCACACCAGGAAGCCCCCGAGCGGGGTTCCGCTGGTCTCGACGGTGGTCCCACCCGCACCCAGGTTCGACCGATTGCCTTCGGTCACATCGGCGAATGGCTGCAGAACCGTGGCTGTGTTGAGCCTGCCGATATCGGTGCTGATGACCGGTTGCGGGATCGATATTTCCGCAGTGAGTTGATACCAGGGCATCCCGACCAGGAACAGCGAATTGCGATTCGGATTGTAGGTCAGGGCGGTTCCGCCGTAATTGAACCCCGAATACTGCGGCGACCCGTAATCCCCCTGCGGCACGCGAAACGCGCCCAAGTATTCGAGATCCGATTGGCTCAGCCGTTTTTCGGCGGCGAGTGAGATCGCGGCGGCACTGAGAATGCCGAGAATCCCGGCCGTAACCGTCAGTCGGTTTTTCATAGGTCCCTTCCCTTTGGTGTCATTCGCCTTCCCCTCGCAGGCAGTCGACCCTTGGCCTCCGCGGCCGCCGCCATGGGCTCAGACGGACTCAGCACCGGACGGATTCGAGGGCGTTCTCCTTCGGTTCCCGGGCGTACTGTCACTCGTTAAGAGACGATGGGGGAGCCGCATGGGTTACAGCCGCTCGATGTGGGGGTCATACCACGCTGCGCTTTCCCGAGTCGGGCGACGGCTCACGGCTTCGCGCTCCTCCACCGTCTCGCCCTGTGACGACGGAAGCAATCCTGTCTCCGCATCAGTTGACGGTCGTACCGGCGCCGGGAGAGCTCCATTCTTGTCAGATTCCGGCATGATCCATTCCCCGCGGTGGCTGTTCGGACTACCGCGTTCTAACTTCCGGATCGATGACGGGGCAGTGAGCGCACCGGGCCGGGATGTGCCCGTCGATCATGCCCTCACGGATCTCGGTCGCGATCGGCCCGTTCCAGATGTCGCCGAAGGTACGCCCGTCGTTGAGGTTTCCGATGGGGCTTTTCAGGTGGCAACAAAAGGAGACGTCGCCGTTGAGGCGGACCAGGACATTGGTCCATGGAGCCGAACAGACGAGTTTCTCCAACTTCTGCGGAGTGTCCATTAGCATCGAGCCTGTAACACGGGATTCAGCTATCCGAAGATGTTGGGGACGATGGCGATCGTCTCGATTCCGTACTCCGCGCCCAGCCGAAACGCCTCCTTCAGTGTGTCGCGGAAACTCGTATCGGAGATGTCGATGTACTGGTCGCTGTAGCGGAAGAGCAATCCCTTCCGTTCCATGAAGTAGTCGTCGGCGGGCTCGAGCTTGGAGAAGATGACGCGGTCGACCCCGATCTCGCGCGCCAACTCGATGAAGGCGGGCGCTTCCCGGTAGTTCACCTTCATCAGTGTCATGTTGATTGCGATGAGGGGATGCGAGACCTGCATCTGGTGTTTCATCTCCGAGAAATGCTTCAAATTGCGGATGATGATCGGCCACCCTTCGCCTCGGACAGCCCGGAACATCTCCTCGGAGGCGGCATCGAGTGAAACGTTGCAATACTGGGTCCTGGCTGCGATGAGAAACTCGCAGTTTCGTTGGTTGAGCAGCAGGCCGTTGCTGTTGAATTGGCGATAGGTGAGCGACGGATCGGTTTTCTCCAGCGACTCGCGCAGGAGCGGGGTGAGCAGAGGCTCGCCGACGCCGTGCAGCGACAGGACCCGTGCTTTCTGCATCGTCGGAAAAATCTTGTCGAAAAGCGGGCGGGGCATGTCGAGGCCCGGCGGGATGTACTCCCCGTCGGTCCGACCCTCGGTGTCTTTCGGCCCCTGGCGCGGGTAGCACTGAACGCATGGAGGGTTGATGTTGCAGCGGGTCGTCAGCTCAACTTCGAACGACAGCGGCGCGAACGTGCTGCTGGTCTGCATGCCGAAGACCGAGTGAAGGCACACCGAGAGCTTACGATTGTCATCGCCGCCGTAGATCTCCGATGGTGACCAGGTTCTCGACGCGACCAGAGTCACGAACGGTTCGCCCTCACACCGGATCACGAAGGACTCGACAGGCCCGCCCAGGAGGCGCCTGGCGACGACGGCTCCGCCTGCTGCGGTCGCGGTGATTTCCAGCTGCTGCGATGTCTTCTCAACGTGCGGGCTGGCGACGCTGATCGCGAGCGCTCGCACGCCTTCGGGGACGACCAGGATGGCTGATGCGCCCATCCATGCCCAGTCGCTGGCCCCGTCGCTCTCCACAGGGAGCCAGCCCGGGCCGAGGTAGTCGGCGAGGCGAGAGAACGATCGTCGGGACGCATTCGCTTCGAGCAGATCGATGCCATGAAGGCAGAACCCCAGCCGCCGCTGGTCGGCGTTGTTCTCGAAGATCTCGCATGGGCTCCAGGCCGGGGCCGATGCAATCTCGACGCGACCGCCTTCCGCGGATGTCACCACGAGACATTCGGGGGGTCCATCGAGGATCTTCTCACCAAGCGGGCGACCGCCCGCTCCCGCGATTCTGACCTTCAGCGTGCGCCCGGTCGCCAAAGTCAGCAGACTGGAAACCCGAAGCGACGCTGCGGTGCATCCCGACGGAAGCTCGATCGAACACCGAGGTTCAGCCCATTGCCAAATCCCCTTGCCATCGGTCTCTTCGGGGTAGAACCCCGTTGCCAGCAATCCCCCAACCCCGCCCATCCAATCTACTCTAATGGCGGGGGCACGGATTGTCCAGCTCGCTTCCTCATCCGGATCCGCGAGTGAGCGATTCAGCGGGAGGAGGCGGGGTGGGAGCGCGCGCCACCTCAGGAGATGTAACGAGGTGGCCACTCCCGCGATACCGATTTCACCAAGCAGGGATTCTCCGCAATCAGATGTATCGCAGGGGATCGACCCCCCATTTCTGAGCTGACTCGGTGCCGTCGATCCGATCGGGTTCGGTGCCAGCCTTCGGGTTCGCCAGGTCGACGCGGATTGGTCCCGCTTTGGTTCCCCATTTCTTGTCGTAGACCACGCAGACGACCGGTTTGAGAAGATCTGTTTTCCCCTGTTCGACGATCACTCCGACAAGCCCGCTGTGCAGAGCGACCATGGTACCCACCGGGTAGATGCCAATGATTCGAATGAAATGCTCGACCAGCTCCCGGTTGAAATAGTATTCGCTCCACTCAAAGATCTTGCGCAATGCCGTCGCCGGCTCGATGCGATCGTGATAGACCCGGTCGGAGGTCATCGCGTCGTAGACGTCCACGATCGAGGCGAGCTGCCCGAGCATCGAAAGGCCATCCCCCTTGAGTCGTGCGGGGTAGCCCGAACCGTCGTACCGCTCGTGGTGCTGCGCCGCGACCTGAGTTGCGGTCGCCGAGACACCTCCGGCCTCCTCGAGAATCTGCACCCCCAACGGCACGTGCCCCTTCATGATCTCGAATTCCTCCCCAGTGAGCCTGCCCGGCTTGTTCAGGATCGACTCCGGAATCTGCGTCTTCCCGATGTCGTGCAGCAACCCTCCGATACCCGCCTGCTTGATCATGTCGGCTTCGAGATTGAGCGATTTCATGAACGCCGTCATCAGAGCGCACACACTCACCGAATGGTGAAATGTGTACTGATCCTTGCGCTTGATGCGGCCGAGGATGATCAGCGCATCGCGGTTCCGCAAGATCGACTCCGCAATCCGCTCGACCATCGGTTCCACCCTCTCCATCTCCACCTGCTTCCCTAGCCTCACGTCGGTCATGATGCTGTGAATCAGATGCGCGGCCTCGGCATGGATCTTCCGTGCCTTTGCCATCTCGTACTTGAGCGGTACCTGGGCCTGCAGAGGCTCCACACTCGTTGCAGCCGCCACGACCTTCTGGTGGATCTCTTCGTCGACGTCTGCTTCGCTCTGCGCCCCGTGAATGTCATCTCCTTTCTCCGTGTCGATGTAAACCTCCCTGATCCCCCAGTCAGTCAGCTTCGATGCCACCCTGTCATCCTCGACAAGAAACTGGCTCATAATGAATGGATGGCTCATCCACCCGCAGTTCATGTCGTGGATGTACATTCCGGGTTGGAGCTGTTCGACGGCAATCTTCTTGATCATGCGCTGTGAACGCGTCTCCGATTCATTGTAAGGATTTCGTCGGCTCGTCACAACAAGACCCGTTTCCACCAGGCGCGCCGGGAAGTGGACGAGCCCGGCCGTCGCGTCTCGGGCGGGCTCCACTGGAGGCCCCACCTATGGGTATAATGTCCCCGATGCGATCAGCAGAGCAGGAAAAGAGACTCGTCGCGTTGAGCTCGGCCCTGGCCGCTATCGGGCTGACGTCGTTCAAAGGGATCGTTGGCATCGCGACCGGAAGCCTGGGCATTCTGGCCGAGGCCGCACACTCGGGGCTCGACCTCGTCGCGGCATTCGTCACGTACCTGGCCGTCCGCCTCTCAGGAAAGCCTCCCGACCTGGATCACACCTACGGCCACGGAAAGGTCGAGAATCTGTCGGCTCTCGTCGAGACCATGCTCCTCCTCCTCACCTGCGTCTGGATCGTGTACGAAGCGGTGAGGAGACTGCTCGCGGGCGAGAGTCATGTGGATCCGAGCCCGTGGGCGTTTCTGACGCTGATCGTGGCCATCATCGTCGACTACTCGCGCTCCCGGGCGCTTTTCCGGGCCGCGAAGAAACACCGCAGCCAGGCGCTCGAGGCCGATGCCCTCCATTTCTCCACGGACATCTGGAGCTCCGCCGTGGTTATAGGCGGATTGGCCTGTGTCTGGGCGGGGCAGCGGTACTCTCTCCCGGGTTTAGAGAAGGCCGACGCCATTGCCGCTCTCGGTGTCTCCGCCATCGTTATCTGGGTCGGTCTGTCTCTCGGGAAGCGGACAGTCGACGCATTGCTGGACCGCGTCCCGCCTGGGCTCACCCTCTCTCTGCTGGCCGCCGCGGAGAGGGTGGAGGGAGTGGCGCGCGCCACGCGCGTGCGATTGCGGGAGGTCGGAGCCCACTACTTTGTGGACGTTGAAGTCGAATTGGATCGGTCGACGGCCCTGGAGCGTGCCGAAGAGATTACCACAAACATAGTAAAATCAGTGCAGGGGATCCTACTGGGGGCGGACGTGATTGTGCACCCCAAGCCGATCGCGAGCACCAACGAGTCGGTGATGCAGAAGGTGCAGGTTTGTGCGGCGCGACTGGGCCTGAAGATCCACAATGTGGTCGTGTTCGAGGCGGCGGGGAGGCACAACCTCAACTACCATCTGGAAGTGGCCGACGATGCGCTGCTGGGGGACGCTTGGAGCACGGCGCAGCGGCTGGAGGCGGAGGTCCGAGAGGAGCTGCCGGACGTGGCTGTCGTCAACGTGCATTTCGACCCGAGGAGCGGCGCCGTGGGCGTGCGCGACCTGGAAGATCTCGATGCCCGGAACGTCGCGCCGCGCGTGCGCGAGCTGCTGCTTGCGCACGCGGAAATCCGGGGCGTGCACGACCTGATTCTGCACACCAGGGGGTCGGTCGAGGGTGCAGACGCAATGGTCACAGACCTTTCGTGTCACTGTCTGATCGCGCCGGATACGTCGATACGCCGCATTCATGAGCTGGATGACGCGCTGCAGCATGAGCTGCGGGATCTGATCCCGTCGCTCCGGTACCTGTTCATATCGCCGGAACCGGCAGATTCAGTAGTGTCTAGGAAGTTGAGTGTTGACACAAAATGGCAAGAAATTTGAGGCGGCTAGATCTTCCGAGCTCCTCTCAGGAAAGCAGGAGGGGAGGAATGCAGGAACGGAGCGGTCGTCTCGGC
>JACPPM010000020.1 GCA_016191015.1 Acidobacteriota bacterium
CGGCCGTGCCGACTTCGGAGGCGCCGTCCCGGGCGGCGGCGAAAGCACTCTTGCCGAGCATATAGTGGCGGAAGATGGACTCGAGGACGACGATCGAGTTGTCGACGAGCATGCCGACGCCGAGCATCAGCCCCATCATCGTGAGGATGTTGAGGGTCTTGCCGAGGGCGTACAGCATCAGCGTTGCGGCAAGGATGGATGTCGGGATCGCGAGTGAGACGATGAAGGTCGCGTCGAAGCGGCGAAGGAAGAAGAAGAGTACAACGGCGGCGAGAAGGCCGCCGATGATCCCCGAGCTCCGTATCCCGTTGACGCCGCTCAGGATCTCTTTCGCCTGATCCTCGAAGACAAACAGGCTGACTTCCAAAGAGATCAGGCTAGCACGTTTCCAGCTTTCTGGCCCACTCGTCGAAATGCTTGCATTCTCTTCGCATAAGGTTGATCCCAATGTTCGTCGCGATCCTAGCACCGTCCACGAGCTTCTTGTACGGCGGGTAGTAGCGAACCAGGAGCGCCGATGGGTGCTTGTGTGGGTCGTCATCGATTTCTTCGGGCGACCGGAATGCGGAACGATCACGGACTAACTTCGACGCGATTGACGCATTCCCGAGGGCTGTGGCGACGGCGGATGGGGACGAGAACAGCAATGCTTCGAACTCATGGACGGCGTAATAGGGCAAGAATCGTTGATCGTGGATGTCCTGCTGCCAGGCGGTTTCCAGACACGCAACTCTCTGGTAGATATCGATCCCGAGAGGGGCCTGGTTTCCTGGGAAACTGTGAGGAAGGGCGTAGTAGTCGATCATGGTTGTTACGACGAGAGCACTCCTGTCACCAAGTAGTCGAAGGATTTCCGCCCTCACTCTCTGGTACGGCGGCACGCCTCCTCTGAATGCCCTCCCGCTCCGAGTCCGCTTGGTGACCAGAATGGTGGGAACCGCGGACACACCGAATCCCTGCAAATAGGGAGTGAGGACACGCTTGATGAAGGTCTCTTCCGTCTGCCCTTCGACAAGTATCAGAACCTTCTTTACGGTCAGGGTCGTCCCCCTAGGACGTTCTTTTCCCAGAGGTCACCCAACCCATACTCCTCCAGCCAGCTCTCCATGCCAGCCTCGTCAAGCTGACGAAAAACACTCGCGCCATCACTCCGCTCAACCACGATGATGTGCTCCGGCTCGAAGTGATTCACCAGTGTCACAGACTGAGTGGAGACGATCACCTGCTTTTCCGCCGCGGCACCGCGCAGTAACTCGGCGAGAATGGTGATGGCATATGGGTGCAGACCGAGCTCCGGCTCGTCGAGGATGAGAGTTGAGGGGAGGTCCGGTTGGAGAAGCAGAGTCGCAAGGCAAATGAACCGGAGCGAACCATCGGACAGCTGATGTGCGAGGAACGGGTAGTCTGACCCCCGTTCCTTCCATTCGAGCTGGATCTTGTGCGGATTCCTGGGCAGCGGTTTCAGAATGAAGTCATCGAAAAAAGGCGCGACGAGCCGGACAACGTCGCGGATCTTTTGGTAACGCAGCTTGGATGTCTCTCGCAGGCGCAGGAGAAACGCGGCGAGATTGCCACCGTCGGGCCGTAGGTACTCATTGTCATTGATATCCCCTGTCGTCCTGACCGACGCGCGGTCACTCGTATCATGGAAATGGTATACCTTCCAGCTTTTCAGGCTTCTCTGGAGATAGTCGCCGAACCCCTTAGGCTTCCACTTCAATACCTCGAGCAACCGGCTTTCCCGGTGGCCAGACCCAAGGGACATTTCGACAACTCCCGGATAGCCCGGGCCCAAACTGACAACCTCTTCGCGAAACACAAGGAAGTCCTCCACGGTTGGCACCCATGTACACCTATATGCGTTGGGTCACGATTCGAGCTGAATCTTGATCTCCGGTGTGGTTTTGTGCCCGAAATGCAAGAAGGATTTTGCTCTGCCGCCTTGCTCCACGAATAGTTGAAATCTGCCCTCAACCATCTCGTTCAGCGTCCTAAAGAGAGCGATGAAGTTGCTTTTGCCAGCCCCGTTGGGCCCAATCAAGATGTTCAGTGGCCTCAACCGGACATCTGCTTCCCGGATTGATTTGAAGCCAGCGATCAAAACTCTGCTTAGCGGCCCCCAGACTCGCGCATCCTTGGAAGGGCCGGAGCTTCGCCTGGGGTGCTCACGCTGGTTGCGGCGCGTCAACGGACCCATCCTCATCCTCTGTCATGCAGGCTCGCCGCCCCACGAACGCACAAGTCTTGCTCCGCACAGCCAACTGGTTGGTCCCAACACAGCCAATCAACTCCCTCTTCTCACGTTACAACACGCTGATTGTAGTCGCAAAAACCTCAGCATGCCACCACCAGGCGATGATGGAACCTCCCCGTCCCTTCCCGGTCGTCCACATCCGTCAATTGTATCAACCTGCGGAGGACGGGTGCCACGGGTACCTCCATTGCCGCTAGTCACACTGAGACTCCTTCCGACTCTCGCTTCAGTCCGATCACAAAAAGGGTCGTCACATCCCGGGCGAGCCTTCGGCCACGAGCCACACTCAACCTGTCCGCCGCCCCGGGGGGAGCTTGATGCCCCGTGGGACCGGCCGCCAGCACGAACCGGTACCAAGCAGGTCGCCTGCGACCGACAATCAGAAGCCGGTTGCGTGCCTCTCCCCGATCGGCGTCTCTGCCTGCGATCTTGCGACGATCGTGCCTCGTCGGATCGAGGACGGCCGTGAACTTCCAGAACGCCTTCCGAGAACCCGCTGGGGAGCCTTGCGTGCGCTCTAGGTTGATCGACACCTCCCCATATCCTACACTTCGCTCAGAGGTCGAGGAGGAACGAGGTGCGGAGTATTTCGTTCGTCGATGCACTTCCGCTTTGCTGCGTTATCCTGTCTGTCTCGCTCGCGCCGAGCTGGGAAATCGACCGCGACCGCAGTACGCCGTGGGTTCCTGAAGAACAAGGAATCGGGATAAGTGGCGTGGAAGCGAGGATTGACTACCACAATGCACTGGCCGAACCAACTGTGACGTGGGCCAAAGCATATGGTGGGAACGCGGGTGACGATATCTCATGCGTTCGCCAGACCAGCGACGGCGGATACATCGTCGTGGGTGAAACCAGCTCGTTTGGTGTTGGAGGGATCGATGTTTGGGTAGTCAAGCTGGATGGATCAGGCAACGTGGTGTGGCAAAAGACTTATGGGACCACTAGCGATGACTATGTCTACTGGGCGCTGGAACTTGCCGCAGGTGGATACATGGTGGCGGCCAACACTGGCGGTGACGTTTGGGTCTTGAGGCTCCGTTCTGACAGCAGCATTCTCTGGCAGAGAAGAGTCGGGGGCTGGAAGGGTGACTGGGCTTATTCACTCCGGCAAACCAGGGACGGCGGTTACATCTTGGCTGGGGGATCGTGGTCGTTCGGGGCCGGGAAAGCCGACTTCTGGGTAGTCAAACTCAGTCCGTCTGGAAGTGTCGTGTGGCAAAAAGCTTATGGGGGCGAGGCATATGATCAGGCACTCTCCGTCGAACTGTCCCTGGATGGAGGTTACATCGTGGTCGGAATGACGCGCTCGTTCGGGGCCGGCGGATGGGATGGGTGGATACTGAAGCTGGACTCGTTCGGGAATGTGGCGTGGCAAAGGAGCCTCGGCGGCAGGGAGGACGACGCTCTCTATTCCGTTGCCCCGAGCACCGACGGCGGTTGTATCGTGGCTGGGAGGTCACGGTCCTTCACTGCCAACCGCCACTGGACTCTGTGGCTGACAAGGCTCGGCCCCACGGGTAACGTTGTCTGGCAAAGGGCCTATGGAGGTAAGGCCGGTGTCGTTGATGTATCCATTGCGCAGTCGCGGCAGGCCGACTATCTGGTAGCGACTTGGCTTTCGGGTGCAGGCCCGCGAGTACTTAGATTGGGAGACACGGGTGCCATCAAATGGCAGAAGAGATACTTCGGTAGCATCTACGCGACAAGCTTCATCGCGCAGACACGGGACGACGGATATGTCGTCGGCGTCGATGCCTATCCGGATCAGAGCGAGGATTTCGGACTTCTGAAACTCGCCCCGGACGGTACGATGGCCTCGAGCTGCAGTTGGCTTCCGCAGAACACAGACATGGCATCTTGGGCGATCAAAGCCTCAGTGGCTTCAACTGCGTGTAGGGTCATCTCCACCACCGCAACCGTCATGACGACTGGCGCCGGCGCTGTAAACTCGGGAGCGACGACAACTGATCTCTGCGCCTCTTCTCCAGCAGAAACCTTTCCAGGACACGGCAGGCCGAAGTGGCCGAGGCCACGATCACATAGGGATCCTGCTGTCCTCCTGTTGCGCCAGGGCGCTGCCACTAGCTAGTGGTCAGCAGGCACACGCCACCGGATGCGCTACGGTGACTCCGTGGCACCAGGGCTGGCCGAGCGCTCCGAGATGCGCACGTGGATCGACACGGGCGTTCAGGGCAGCTCCAGGGTGAAGGGCTTGCGCGTCGGCACGGCGCGCCGACTCTCCACCCCTACCACAATTAGCCCCGGCCGAGCGCGCCTGTGCGGCCTTCGTGCCGCGATGTGTTCATTCTATTCTCCACGTTTTGGCACCGCCGACCGGCCCGAGCGAACGTCTTAATCCTGGCGGCGCGGAGAGATGCATGACAGGGAGTGAGGAACTCTTCGAGCGCTACCTCAAAGCAGCGCGGTTCGAGTATGACAATCTCGAAGCGAAGTACCGCAGACTGCGTAATCCACCGAAGCACCCGGACTATCTCGTCCACACATCAACCGGTGCAGTCGTATGTGAAGTCAAGGAATTCGCCCTGAGCTTCCCGGCCTCACCACCCGGAGCAGAGACATGGCACAGCACCGGTGCAGGCACGAGCCCGGAGGACTTCTCGCAGGCCTTGGAATCAAGGACCGTGGATACGGTCGAGAAGTTCAAGAGTGGGTCGTCACTCGGGCACTATGCCATCACCGATCCGCTGGTCCTCATTCTGTATTCACCCATTTCTTACGGGCACACCGAACAAACCGATGGCGTGAACGTCGTGGTCAGGCCTGACGGGATGATGCCTCTTCGCGCATACGAACTTGCTAGTACCCTCAGAGACCTCTGGTCACCTGAACGATTCCGGGAGGTCAGCGGCGTGTGCGTGCTTGCACTAAACCGTGCTCGAGGGGCTTTCCTTCTACGGGGCTATCCCAATCCAGATGCACTGCGTCCGATCGCTTCAGATGCATACCCCGGGACCGTCCCCTCACAAGACAACGAGCAGGAGAGAGACGATGGCAGTCACTCCATACCGTGGATAAGTGCACATCCGGGAGATGAGGATGTTGATCGATGAGTTGGGACTTGCTCCCGAGGATCCTGATCTCTTGGAGAGGGCAAAGGTCCCCCTTGGAGAAGCGGAACCGATCGAAGTGCCAACGATTGGAGGTCGGAGGCTCCGTTGAGCCTGGTACCAGTTGTGGGTTCCTCAACCGCCTGCGCCTTCCTCTGCGTCGGTAGGTAATCATCATGGTGCAGTGGGGCCCGGTGTGCTCACACGCATCATGAATTCGGCAGGTCGAACGATCTCTATTCCGGCATAGGTTATCATCGGAAGTAGATGCCGGCGATCTCCGGTGACAATGTGAGTCGCCTGCCCGGCGACCGCACACTCGATAACCTTGTCGTCAGCTGGATCGGCAGCGACGGCTCGAAGGTTTTCTGTGATTTCGACAACCCCGAGCGCTGGCAGCAAGTCGGTGAGGGAGTCCGCGACCTGTTCGTCCGAGAACCGGAGCTTCCTCGCGAGAATGACCGCCAGCTCGTCGAGGATCTCACGGCACGTCAGACCCGTCACCTGACCGGACCTCGCCAGCTCCACGCATTGATAGGGCGCGCCCCGCCACCCTATGGCGGAGAAAAGCACGTTGGTGTCGAAGACCGCTACGAGGAGCATTCGCGGTCTTCATGGGTCAAAT
Organism: Acidobacteriota bacterium; assembly: GCA_016191015.1. Taxonomy (GTDB): domain Bacteria; phylum Acidobacteriota; class CAIWXX01; order CAIWXX01; family CAIWXX01; genus JACPPM01. Next base: position 5,951 of record JACPPM010000020.1, read on the forward strand.
CGTCCGCCAAGGCCTCCCGTTCATCCTCGGTCATTCGATCCCAGTCGAGACCGCGATCGTGCGCCAGCCGACGGAGCTCCCCCTGCGCCCGCTGCATCCGCTCGTCGCGACCAGCCGCTGCATCCTTGGCGAGTGCCAGCAACACGAGACGCCTCCTTGTGGGCGGCAGCTTATCGATGAGCGCCATGATCTGATCTTCCGTCGACTCAGCTTGTGGCATACGCCCTCACTCCGCAGATTGTAGCATAGAGCATGGGGCGACAGTCCGGTCACCCACGTGCGGCTCAGGCGCTCCTACGCGCTCGCGCGGGTCCAGACGCGGCGGCCCCAGGTGCCTATCGAGTCGAAGAGGAGGTAGATCTGGGGGAGGACGAGGAGCGTAAGAAAGGTCGAGGCGGCGAGGCCGCCCATCACGGTGCGGGCGAGAGGGAAGTAATAGAGCTGCCCGCCGCTGCTTCGGCCGAACGCCAGAGGCATGAGGCCGAAGATGGTCGTGAGCGCGGTCATCAGAATCGGGCGGAGTCGCTCCTTTCCACCCTCGACAATCGCTTCCTCGCGCGAGAGGCCCTCGCGCCGCTTGCGGTTCACGTGATCGATCAGGATGATCCCGTTGTTGACCACGATGCCGATCAGGATCAACAGCCCGATCTGGGCCATGATGTTGAACGGCGTCTTCGTGACAAACAGGAACCAGACGGCGCCGATTCCCGCGAACGGCACCGCGAAAAGCATCGCGAACGGATGAATCAGCGACTCGAAAAGCGCGGACATCACGAAGTAGACGAGAACGAGCGCCAGGAGGAGGTTTTCGACCATCTGGCGATTCTGTTCCTCGGTCTCCCTGATCTGCTCGCCGAAGGCCCAGGAGTAGCCGGGAGGCAGGCGGAGGGCCTTCATCATCTCTTCCACCTTCTTCGTGGCCTCTTTGGAGTTGTCCCCCTCGTAGGTTCCGGACACTTCGAGCGTGGTCTTGCGGTTGAGGTGCTGGATCTCCATCGCCGATGACTCGATCGTGAAGTCGGCGAGGCTGCCGATCTGGACCGGGCGTCCGTTGGCCGTGATCGTGATCTTCTTCACGTCCTCCATGTTCGTGACATCGTACGGGTCGACATCGAGAAGCATCGCCACTTCCCGTTCGCCGGTCTGGAGGCGCGGGAGCCGGTAGCCGCCGAGGCAGAACGCGAAGATCTGCGA
>JACPPM010000090.1 GCA_016191015.1 Acidobacteriota bacterium
AGCTGCCGCGGAGGCTGCGCTGGAAGCCGTGCGCCGATCATGGAATTGTTCTCTCGACGCGGTTCAGGTGCGCACACCAGACGACTCGTTCGACCTGTTGATGAACCGGTGGCTTCTCTATCAGGACGTGAGCTGCCGGCTATGGGCACGATCTGCATACTACCAGCCGGGCGGTGCGTTCGGATTCCGCGACCAGCTACAAGACGTCATGGCCCTCGCGCTGACCCGGCCGGATCTCATGAGAGAGCACCTGCTGCGAGCCGCCGGCCGGCAGTTCATCGAAGGTGATGTCCAGCACTGGTGGCATGAGCCGAGCGGCCGTGGCACGAGAACGCGTTGCTCAGATGACCTGTTGTGGCTTCCCTACGCGGTGGCCCACTACATTCGGGTGACGGGAGACGCAGGCGTCCTGGATGAGCGCTTACCGTACCTCGAAGCACCGCTCCTCGCTGCCGACGAGCTGGAAGCCTATGGTCATCCAAACGTATCAACCGAGCAGGGGACGCTCTTCGAGCATTGCCTGCGCGCAATCGACAAGGGAATCACGAGTGGAGCTCACGGACTTCCGCTGATGGCTGCCGGCGACTGGAACGATGGCATGAATCGCGTGGGACGCGGCGGGCGAGGGGAGAGCACGTGGCTCGGCTTCTTCCTGTACAGCGTTCTCACTGAATTCGCGCCTTTGTGCGAGTCCCGTGCGGACCAAGCTCGGGTTGAGCGCTACCGCAGCGAGGCCGCCCGCCTCGCGACGGTGCTCGAGCAAGCGTGGGACGGCGAGTGGTACCGGCGCGGTTACTACGACGACGGCTCGCCCCTGGGCTCCGCGCAGAACGACGAATGCAAGATCGATTCGATCGCGCAGTCCTGGGCAGTGCTTTCCGGAGCGGTTCCAGCGAGGCACACGGAACGCGCGATGGACGCGATCCGCACGCACCTGATCCGGCGAGGCCCGCAAGTCCTGCCCCTGCTCACGCCGCCCTTCGATCAATCGGCGCAGGACCCCGGCTACATCAAGGGCTACCCGCCGGGAGTGCGCGAGAACGGCGGTCAATACACGCATGCGGCCGTGTGGATCGTCATGGCGCTGGCCAAGCTCGGAAGTGGCGACGAAGCGGCTGAGCTGTTCCACATGCTCAACCCGATCAACCACACGCGCACCCCGGCCGACGTCGATCACTACAGAGCAGAACCCTACGTGATCGCGGGCGACGTCTGCGCGAACCCCGGGTATGCCGGGCGAGGCGGCTGGACCTGGTACACCGGCTCCGCCGGCTGGATGTACCGCGCCGGCCTCGAAAGCATCCTCGGCCTCAGGCGCCACGGCACGACGTTCGAAGTCGACCCCTGCATCCCCGCCTCATGGCCCGAGTACCAAATCCTCTGGCGCTTCAACCAAGCGCGCTACGAGATCACCGTCTCGAACCCGCATCGCCGCTGCCGAGGCATCGCCGATGCCCAATTGGACGGCACGCCGGTTGATCCCCACGCTATCCCACTCGTCGATGACGCCGCCACGCACCACCTGCGGCTGATCTTGGGCGACGAGCCGCACCCGGCGAAGCAAGTCTGAGCGGCTCCATTACGCCATTCCGGGACTCGGCCCGACGAACCGGGTGTCCAGTTCTGTCGGAATCCTGATCCTTGCTGCGAGGTTGGCCCGGTTGACGGTAGCGTTCAATTCGTGGAAGAGTGTGTTCCGGCCGCCCAGGAACGCGACCACGATACCATCCTCCAGAAATGCCGCCATCCGGGGCTCTCAGCTTGCATCGCTCGGCTCATGCAAGACGCCGCATGGTGAGTCTCCGCTTCCCGGCGGAAACCGAAGGCCGAAGATACGGCCTTGGGGCGCTATGCTTTTCGAGACCTGTCGTGCTTCATCACTGTTACCCGGCATCGCCGGGCCGCCTCGCGCAGAGCATTGTCGATCGTCGCAAGCGGCACCGCCTCGCGCATGGCGAGGTCAAGGTACGAGGCATCGTAGCAGGAAATGCCATACTTACGGGCAAGCGCGAGGATGTCTGAGAGTATGCGGCTGATCGGCTCGGAAACGACCGTGATTGGGATTTCGAGTACCAGTTCTTTTAATCGCATGGATTCCGCTTCAGAGAGGCGTTTGCGTCGTTCGGCGACCAGAAGTGCGTTCGCAAACTCCAATGGCCAAATCCCCGGTACCAGAACCTCTGCCTCCGACACCAGATCCATTATGACATCGGCGTAGCGGCTGCTTTCATCGAGGCCCCAGGCCATCACGACCGAGTTGTCGACGACAAACCGTTCCAAAGCTAGTCCCGGCCTTCGGCGATCCACGACCTGATCTCACGCCACCCCACACGTCTCCCTGCGCGAAAGCTCCTGATTTCATCGATCACCTGTTTCAGATCGCGACGCACCACCCCCTCCGGCGGGTGTAGAACCGCCACGGGCACACCGTGGCGTGTTATGCATATTCGCTCTCCCTTGGCCACGCGATCCAGAAGCTCGGGAAGGTGCGTCTTTGCCTGGTAAGCCCCAACACTTGTCATCATCCACCTCAGTCGCACTAGTCTAAGACTAGTCTAATATATTCGCTGCGTGAAATCAAAGCCGACCGCAGGAGGAACAGCGCGGCACACGGAGCGCGCGATGGACGCCATCCGCACGCATCTGGTCCGGCGAGGGCCGCAGGTTCTGCCGCTGCACACGCCGCCCTCTGATCAATCCGAGCTCGGCCTACGTCCCGTAAAGACCCATGAGGTGGATCATGCTTTCTTCAAGGAGTTCGATGGCTGACAGGTCCGGGCAGCGGATCTAAGCCAATGCGTGAGGTATCACGCACCGCGTGACGAGGGTCCAGGCCGACTCCGATGGTGGTCGCATTTGGTTTGGGTGACAGCCAGGGTTGCAATCAGCCGGTACTTAATCTTGCAATCAGACGACACCCAAGGTTACAATTGGCCGGAATGACATCCCCCGCTCTTTATCGCCGTTTCGCCGAGCAGAGCCTCGTCGAGGCGCTGGCCGACACACCCGTGGTGTTGATCCACGGACCACGCCAATGCGGCAAGACAACACTGGCGCGGATGGCGGGCGATCCACGAGGATATACCTACTTCAGTTTCGACGACGACGTGGCGCTCGGTGCCGCCGAAGCCGACCCGCTAGGATTCGTGGCCGACTTGCCGGAGCGGACCATCCTCGACGAGGTCCAGCGGGCCCCGGGGCTGTTTCCCGCGCTCAAGGCTGCCGTCGACCGTCGCCGCACACCTGGGCGATTCCTCCTGACTGGCTCGGCCAACGTGCTCCTGCTGCCGAAGCTCGCCGACTCGCTCGCAGGACGCATGGAGATCCTGCGACTTTTCCCGCTGGCACAGTGCGAGCTCGCTGCACGGCAACCACGGTTTCTCGATCGGCTGTTCACCGGCGCTTTCAGGACCCGCCGCTATGAGCGGCTGGGGACGAACCTGGCTGAACGCATCGCGGCGGGTGGTTACCCCGCGTCACTCGTGCGCGCGACGGCTCGCCGGCGTGCGGCCTGGTACCGCGATTACATTGAGACCTTGGTACAGCGTGATGTACGCGATCTGGCGCGCATCCGCTCGCTCGATGTGCTCTCGCGCCTGCTCGCGCTCGCCGCCGGGCAGACGGCACGCCTGCTCAACGTGAGCGACCTGGCGAGCCCGTTTCAGGTGAGCCGTCCGACGATCAATGATTACATAACGCTGCTCGAGCGGGTGTTCCTGCTGGAACAGCTCCCGCCTTGGCACAGCAACCGGCTGAGCCGGCTGATCAAGACGCCCAAGTTGCACATGGGCGACACCGGGCTGGCCTGTGCGCTGCTTGGGATGGACGCGGCAGTCTTGACACGGGACCGGGCAATGCTCGGCCAGTTGTTGGAGACGTTCGTGTTCCAGGAACTGCGCCGACAGGCGAGCTGGCACGAGGAGCCGATCTGGTTCCATCACTTCCGCGACAAGGACGGAGCTGAGGTGGACATCGTGCTGGAACGCGGCGCGCACCTGGTAGGAGGCATCGAGGTGAAGGCAGCGGCCAGCGTCAAGGCGGCGGACTTCCGCGGCTTGCGCAAGCTGAGGGAGACCGCTGGCAATCGCTTCGCGGCCGGCGTCGTGCTGTACGATGGCGAGGTGAGCACGAGCTTCGGCGACCGGCTCTTCGCCGTACCGATTCGTGCTCTGTGGGAAACGGTGTGACAACGGCGACATGACTAACGAGGAACGAGACTCGCCCTGATCCGGAAATACGAAAAGCTGAAGACACCGCTGGGGGGAGCTCTTCCAGCTCGGCCGGCCCTATCCAGAGCGGTCGAGGCACGCGCGGCCGCTGCTCGGGCGACTTGCTCTGGCTTCCCTACGGCGTCGCCCACCACGTTCGGGTGACGGGAGACGCGGGCGTTCTCGATCAGCGTGTCCCATTCCTGGAAGCACCGCTTCTCGACGCCGGGGCGCTGGAGGCTTATGGTCAACCACATGTGGCAGCCGAGCAGGGGACGCTCTTCGATCATCGTTTCCGCGCGATCGACAAGGGGATCACGAGCGGGGCCCACGGACTTCCGCTGATGGGTGCCGGGGACTGGAATGACGGCATGAACCGGGTGGGGCGTGAAGGACGCGGGGAGAGCACGTGGCTCGGCTTCTCTCTGTACAGCGTCCTCACTGTACTGGCACCCTTGTGTGAGTGCCGTACGGATCTGGCCCTGGCAGAGCACTACGGCAATGAGGCCAGTCGTATCAGGTCCGTGCTCGAGCAGGCGTGGGATGGCGAGCGGTATCGGCGCGGTTACTACGACGACGGCACGCCCTTGGGCTCCGCGCAAAATGGAAACCGCGTCCCCGCCCGGGGAGAAGGGCGCAGATGCAAGGAGCCGAGGAGCGAGGAGCGCAACGTGCACGGCGGTACTTGAGCACCGCAGCGACGAAGGCGACGCAGCAGATGCGCCCTTATCGCCGGCCGGGCGAGCGCCGCAGGTTCTGCCGGTGCTGACGCCACCCTTCGATCAATCGGCGCAGGACCCGGGCTACATCAAAGGCTACCCGCCCGGAGTCCGCGAGAACGGCGGCCAATACACGCACGCGGCCGTGTGGATCGTCATGGCGCTGGCCAAGCTCGGAAGTGGCGACGAAGCGGCGGAGCTGTTCCACATGCTCAATCCAATCAACCACACGCGCACCCCGGCCGACGTCGATCACTACAAAGCCGAGCCCTACGTGATGGCCGGCGACGTCTGCGCGAACCCGGGGTATGCCGGGCGAGGCGGCTGGACCTGGTACACTGGCTCCGCCGGTTGGATGTACCGCGCGGGCATCGAGAGCATCCTCGGCCTCCGGCGCCACGGCACTACATTCGAAGTCGACCCCTGCATCCCCGCCTCATGGCCCGAGTACGAGATCATCTGGCGCTTCAACCGAACGAGCTACGAGATCACCGTCTCGAACCCGCATCGCCGCTGCCGAGGCATCGCCGACGCCCAACTGGACGGCACGCCCGTCGACCACCAGGCCATCCCAATCGTCGACGCCGCCGCCACCCATCACCTCCGGGTGATCCTCAGGGACGAGCCGTACCCGGCCAAGCAACTCTGAAAGTTGCGCGCCGGCCCGCCCGTCTTGACACCAAATCCCCAGAATCACTATGTTTCACCCAGATGACATCGAGACGTTTGAGGCGAAGAGCTCATTCGGTCACGCGCGCGATCCCTTCGCAGTTTTCCATGGTCCATTTTCTGGTAGCGCAAGAGTGGTTTGATCGAACGATTCATGAATTCCCTGGAAGGATGAAAACATGGGTGAACCGCTAAGGTACGAATACGGGGACAAGACCATCCTTGAGTTGCAGAATTTGCAAGAGAAGGGTCACCTCAATCTCGAGCCGGGGTTCCAGCGAAAGAGCGTCTGGAGTCTCAGCGATAGATGGAAACTCATTCAATCTGTAGTCGAGGGGTACCCGATCCCCTCGATCTTTCTCTATCGTCGCGACGAAAATGGAATGCCCGTGTACGACGTGATCGACGGCAAACAGCGACTCGAAACACTCTTTATGTTCACCAGAACCCGCGGATTCATGAGAGCTGGTTTTGATGTGCCGTTCAGGTTTGGCGACGATGACCGACCATCCCGCCATAGTTGGAAGGGACTGGTTCGACAAAAACGCCATGGGCCGGTCCTGACATACAAGATCCAGACAGTAGAAGTCAGCGGCGACCTATCCGATATTGTGGATCTGTTCGTTCGAATCAATTCAACCGGAAAGGCCTTGACAAGCAGTGAAAAGCGGCATGCAAAGTACTTCAAGAGCGCCTTCCTGAGGTCCGCCGACGTGCTCACACGGCGGTTTCGCGCCTATTTCCGAAAGCAACAGATCGTGACGAAGACGCAAATCATTCGCATGAAGGATGTCGAGTTGGTGAGCGAGATACTCGCATCCATCTCCGCCGGAGGTCCGATACACAAGAAGGCGGCGATCGACCGCGCCGTCGGAAACCAATCCGTCAATGCACATACTCTCCGCAGGGCGATGACCGAGTTCCGATCAGTGGCTCACTCCCTTCGACGCATGTTTCCCGAATTGCACACCACGCGTTTTCGAAATAGAGCGGAGTTCTACAGTCTCTTCATGCTCCTGTGGGAGTTGGACCAGCAGCATCTAGTACTCACAGATGGCCGTCGGAATCAGGCCGCATCACGCCTGCTCGCGCGCCTCTCGTCCGGTGTTGACGAGGTGCGCGAGATGCAGAAAAGGGCGAAGGGTGCTAAGCCGGAGCACCGGCTCTATGCGGACTATCTGCTTTCCGTTCAGCAGTCCACAGACAACCTCGCTCAAAGAAAGCGTCGCGCTGAGATCCTTCGCGGGGTTCTGGGCGGGCTATTCGAGAGGAAGGATGATCGCCGGCTGTTCAGCCCCGAACAACGAAGACTCTTGTGGAACTCTGACGAGAAGAAGTGCTGCCGGTATTGTGGGGCGACTTTGGACTGGACGAACTTCCAGGTCGACCATATCAGGGCGCACAGTCGGGGCGGGAAGACCGAATTGAAGAACGCTGCCTTGACCTGCGTGCGGTGCAATACTTCGAAGGGCGCGCACCGACGGATAATGTCCACCAACTAAACCGACGTATGGGACCTACCATTGCATCCCGCGTGCCGCACCAGATCGACAGGCAGGGATTCCTCTGACAAGCTTGATCCGTGTGCTGGGCTGCAAATCCCGCTGGTACTGGCTCCGGGGGAAGTGCCACAGGTTGGTATTCCTCCTGGACCAGGGGAAGGATGCAGACCATGCCCGCGAGCTCGTCCAAAGGCACGGCAATGTCGCTGCGGCCGAGGCCGCGCTAGAAACCGTGCACCGATCGTGGGATTGTTCTCTCGACGCGATTCAGGTGCGTACGCCGGACGATTCCTCAACTACCGACGAGCCCTGGCCGGCGAGGTCCGCAGGTTCTGCCGCTGCTGATTCCGCCCTTTGATCAATCGGCGCAGGACCCCGGCTACATCAAGGGCTACCCGCCCGGAGTGCGGGAGAACGGCGGCCAGTACACGCATGCGGCCGTGTGGATCGTCATGGTGCTGGCGCGGCTCGGGAATGGAGACGAAGCGGCGGAGCTTTTCCACATGCTCAACCCGATCAACCACACGCGCGCCACGGCGCGACATTCGAAATTGACCCCTGCATCCCCGCCTTATGGCCCGAGTACGAAATCCTCTGGCGCAGGGGTTCTTGAGATTGCTGTGCGCCGAAACGTCTCGCTCCGTGCGATTCCTTCGACCTGGCTCCAGCCGTCGGCGACACCGGCCAGAACGAGCACGCGCATTTTCCCCTTCGATGGCCGATGGAGGATCAGCTCATAGTGAGTCTGGGCACCGACCACGAATCTCCCTACCAGAAAGTTGGCGGCCTCTTCGAGGGTCCGATCCGCTCGGGATTTGAAGGGAGTTGCCCACAGAGTAAGCATGAGACAATCACTGGGCTCGCAATCAGCCCAAGCGGTGATCGTGACCGCGCCCCCACCGCTGCTCGCTATCTCGATCCGGGATATCATGCCACCTTCGTAGCTCACGTTTCCCCACGATCCCGCGAAATCTCCCAGCCCACCCGCCGCGACGATCGAAACGCACGACAGGAAGAGAATGCAGAAAACCAGGTAGCTCTTCATGATTGCCTCCTTTGCTGTTGTCGATTCTTGCCTGGACCGATTTCGGTTCCATCCCGGACGGCTACGAGACTCGAAGCTTCCAGGCCCCTGCCTTGCGTGTGGCATCCGCGAACCACGGACAAGTGCGCACGATCACCGCATCCCAGCCCCTCCCTTGCGGTGTCAATCACAAGCGCAGGCCAATTGTCATTTGAACAGCCAGGGAGCCGTCAAAGCTGACATCGGTGAGGGTATGGACGATTGGTCTGGACATCCGTGAGACCTCGCATTCCGCGACCAGATGCTTCCACAGTCTCACGCCGCCGAACGCGTGCCATGCAACCTTGGTGGATGACACCTGGAATGAGTCGTACCCATACGGTGCTCCCTCCAGCTGGTACGTGTTGGACACGTTGACGTGGTCGACGCCGATGCCAGCTCCAATGTGAGCCGCCACGGCCTGAGATTTGGGCCTTGGTGTATAGGTGACATTCGCGAAGAGCTGGTAGTTGTTCGAAATCGTCTCCCGTATATTCTTCGCTCCGTGCCAGAAATACTCTTCGTGCCATTTGCGGTGCTGATACTTGAGCTCAGGTCCCAGAGAGACGAGATCAGTCAGGCGAAAATCGACGCCCGCGTGGTAGAGGAGACGATCCGGACCTGAGAAGCCGGAGTAGTCCCCATTCACGTTGACTCCGAGCTTCCCATAGACCTGCGTTTCGCCTGATCGTGCGGTTCCTGCGCACGCGATGGTGAGAACCAGAGTAGCGGACGCCAGCTTCTTCATGGGCACAGGTTCACTCCTTGCTTGGGCGGCATGCATGGACTCACTCTTCAAACGGTTGCTTTCATCACGGCAGAATCCCCGAGCTTGTCAGCGAGGAGATCATCTGTCTGCAGATGATACTACGATATGCCCGCGGTGTTGAGCGCTGCGTCGCGTCCGACGCGCGCCGCGCTGCACGGCCCTGGCCCCTACCCCCCACTCACCGCCGGAAAAATGAGGATCTCGCTACCGTCGCTGACTGGAGTCGCCAGTCCGCCCGTGAAGCGAATGTTCTCCTCCCCGACGAAGATGTTGATGTGCTCCCGCACCTGGCCCTGCTCGTTCACGATCCGATCTCGCAGCGCGGGATGAAGCTCCCACAACCTCTCTAAGGCGTCCAGTACGATTCCCGTCGACCCTTCCACCGACACCTTCCCATTGCCGCCTGAAAAGTGCCGCAGCGGAGTCGGGATCCGAATCGCTACGGGCATCGATGACCGTCTCAGGCCCGCCGTTTGCGAGTCTTCACAGCACTGCTGGCGGCCGGTTTGTGCTTGGCAGGTGGCTTCGATTGCGCCTTCTGCCTGGCGGCCTTCGCGGCTTCAACGACCGCGGTCTTGACGCAGACCACCGGGGGCAGCCCGTCGAGTACCAGGCTCCAGGACTTGCCCTCGTCGTTCGAGCCGTACAACTTGCCGCTCCGAGTGCCGAAATAGACGCCCGCCGGGTCCATCGCGTCGGTCGCCAGCGCATCGCGCAAGACTGTCTCCAGTGCATTCTTCTGGGGCAACCCGCGCGTCAGCGGCTGCCACGACGCCCCGGCATCCCTCGTCCTGTACACACGCAGCTTCCCCTCGGGAGTACACCGATACTCATCCGATTCGATCGGGACTATGTACACGGTATCCGGGTCATGCGGGTGCATCGCAACGCCGAAGCCGAAGTCCGAAGGGACGTTGTTGGCAATGTCCTGCCAGGTGTCGGCTCCATCGTCGCTGCGGTAGAGTCCCCAATGATTCTGGAGGAAATATCGTCCAGGCCGGGCCGCGTGCTGAACGACCTTGTGCACGCACTGGCCGAACTCGGGAAACGGTTCCGGCATGAACTGCGCGCGAATTCCCTTGTTCCTGGGCTGCCAGGTCTTGCCACCGTCGTCGGTCCGGTAGACTCCGCCCGTGGACATCGCGACGACGATCCGATCGGGGTCGACCGGATCAGGCAGGATGGTATGCAGGCACTGGCCCCCATTTCCGGGCATCCATTGCGGGCGGTGTGGATGGTCGAACAGACCCTGCACCAGCGACCAGCTCCCCCCACTGTCGGTAGACTTGAAAAGCGCCGACGGCTCGACGCCGCAATAGAGCGTCCCCGGCTCGTCGGCATGGCCAAGGCAAATCTGCCAGATATTTTTCAGCGCCACTCCGGATTCGGTCGGAAATTTTATCGTGTAGGCCTCCGGCTCAGTCCAGGATTTCCCGAAATCATCGCTCGACCGGAGCACTGTCCCCCATCGCCAACTCTGGGCTCCAGCCCAGATCCTGCGCCGTCCCTCCCGGTGGTCGTAGCCCAAGGCGTAGACGGGCACGCCCGGGAAGAACGGTCCGCCCACCTCCCATCGGGTGCGCGCCGGGCCGGCTCGGAAAACGAACGCGCCCTTCATCGTTCCCACGAGCACGAGAACATCCCCGTCTTTCACCGAGATCGTGCGAGTCGTCGGCATTGTAAGACCCCCTCCTATTTTCTGAATTCCCAGTCAAACGCCGGAACGCCCGATGCACGAGATGATCGGTACGTGCCGCGAATCCGGCCTGCCCATTGTCTGAACTTATACCGAGATGCGCAGGTGTCAAGGGTGAACGGCCGGTCCGAGCTCTCAGCGCTCGACGCGGAGGAGAATCGAGAGGGAGCGCCCCGGCTGCGGCATCAGTGAGTTGTACCAGCCGCGGCTGCCGTTCCACACGCCGTTCTGGTCGAAGTAGCCTGGGGTGTCGCCCGAGTCCGCTTCGCGGAGGCCCGGGAGGAAATATTTCGTATCGAAGAGGTTCTTGCCGACGATTGAGATGGCGAGGGTTGGATGGAGGTGGATCTCGACGTTGCCATCCAGCGTGACGTATCCGTCCACCTTCGGAATCGGGTTGGTTGGAACCGTGTTTCTTTCTCCGATATATCGACCCCGGACGCTGGCGGCGACACGACTGTTGATGACCGCGGTGAGACCGAGGTGGAGTTTGTGGGTGGCCAGGTTGCCGATCTCGGCCTCCAGGTAGCGGTCGTTCTGCTGGTCGTAGAGCTCATCGCCATCGCCCGTGATGAAGGAGTAGTACGACCAGAGGCGGAGCTGCTTGAGCCGGCCGGTGGGAATGCGCGCCTGGAAATGGTAGTCGAGCCCCGTGACGTGTCTCCGGCCGAAGTTCCGGGCCCCGCCCGTGAAGTTCAGGAGCACGTCGCGAGAGCGGGCATGGTAGACGCTCAGGAGGTGAGATGATGCCCCTTTCGCGCGCCCGATGCTCAACTCGATCGTCCGCGACCGTTCAGGCTTGAGGTCGGGATCGCTCCCCGAGCCCTTCCAGCCCCCGTAGAGCAGTCGCGGAACGGGCTCCTGCCAGGCCTCACCGTACAAGGTCTTGAATGTGAAATCGCCGATCCCCTGAACGTAGCCGAGCCGAAGTGCGGGAGAGGTACCGTACTTGGTGCTGTGATCGACCCGACCTCCGAGATACAGCGTCGATCGCTCGGCCATTTTTACCGTAACCTGTGCGTACCCTCCGGTGTCGCCCGTGCGAATACGGTTGCCATAGTTCCTGTCTTCGGAAGGGGGGAAGGGGAACGGGTATGTCGCGATGTCGATCTGAGCCGGCGGGAGCGCGGGTCCGGTGGGCAGGTCGTACGCCTTCTGCAAGTCTTTGCCCTCATACTTCGCGCCTCCAGTGACGCTGATGCTCTCCGACGGGTTGTAGTAGAAATCCTGGAAAAAGGACCAGCTCGAGTTTTGCGCCTGCCAGTAGGAGAAGTCGAGCCATCGCTGGCCGGTTTCGTCGTTGTACCCTTCGATGAAATACGAGTTGCGGTCGACGCCGCTGGTCCGGTAGCGGAGGAGCGACCGGGTCGTCACTCGTTCATTCCATCGTTGATCATGGCGAAGAAAGACGCTCAGGTCAGGCTCGATCCACGGAGCACGCACCTGGACCCGGTCGGCAGGGTAGACGTAGCCGTTCCCGGAGTTGAGAACGAATCGCTGCAGGCCGAATTCGGTCTCCCTCCAGGACACACGCACGTCAACCCCCTGGTGCGTCCACGGTGATTTCCATCCGCCCCCGAACCGGCTGTCGCCGGCGAACCCACCCCACAGATCGGGACGAGAGTAATATGAGCTCTTCATCCATTCGAAATCCTCGTTTGCCCTGTCGTCGAGTCTGCCGTCGTCCCACCGCGCGCTCACCGAGACCTGCACGTCCCCCTTCCTGGATCGCAGTCCGGCGTCCGCGATGCGGCTCGCGGATGAACCGGCTGACACGTCGGCAGAGAGCGAAAGTCCGTCCTCTGCCAGCCCGTTGCGTGTGAGAACGTTGATGACACCCATGAACGCGTTCGGTCCGTAAATCGACGACGCGGGGCCGTAGACGATCTCCACGCGATCGATGTTGGCGAGCGGGAAGGCAATGAGCACGTCCGCCTCGTTGAAATAGAGATGATTGAAGATGACCCCGTCCAGCATCAGCAAGAATGGCGCTCCGATCGTGTACCGGTACCCGCGCCAGTAATTGCGATACTGCGTGTCGCCCAGTGAGAACATCACGTCCATTCCGGGGAGGTCATCGAGTAGCTCCAGCAGACTCCGGTAGCCCCTGGCCTGGATCTCCGCCCGGTCAATCACGATGACCGTGGCCGGCGCTTCGCCGAGGCGCTCGGCCCGGTTCGACGCCGAAACGACTTCGACATTCAGGAGCTCGGCCAGGGTGAGATCGGCCAGATCGCGGCTGGTCTGTGGTTCCCCCCCTACGGCCGAGGGAGCGGGACCGACGAGGCCGATGCTCAGCAGTGAGCTCTGGGCGAGAAGAAACCACCCAGACCGGATCGCGCGTCTCGCGCCGATCATGATGCACCTCCTCCACTTTGTATCACCGGTATTCCCGTGCACGAGCCTGCCCATGATCATCGTCGCGCATCCAGGACGCCGCGAACCTTTCGGGCGAGGGTATCCGGAGAGAAAGGTTTCTGAATGAATTCGATGCCAGGCTCGAGCACCCCGTGCTGCCCGATGGCGTCATTCGTGTAGCCGGATGTGTAGAGCACCTTCAGCCCAGGGCGCGACAGGAGCAGCCGCCGCCCGAGCTCGCGTCCGCTCATGCCGGGCATGACGACATCTGTCAGAAGCAGATGGATGAGAGTCTCCTGATGAGCCGCGGCCTCCATCGCCTCGGCCGCGTTCCGCGCCGGTATGACGCGGTACCCCCGCAGCTTGAGCGTCTCCTGGAATAGCGCGCGCAGTCCATCCTCGTCTTCGACGAGCAGAATCGTCTCATCTCCCGATAGCGCGGTCGCGGGAGTCGCCACGGGTCGATCCTCTTGGGCCGGTACCACCGCGATGCCGGGCAGGTAGATATCGAAGGCCGTCCCCTTCCCGACATCGCTTCGCACAAAGATGTGCCCGCCGCTCTGCTCGACAATCCCAAACACTGTCGCAAGCCCGAGCCCTGTCCCGCGTCCCTTCTCCTTGGTCGAGAAGAAAGGTTCGAAGATATGCGACATCGTCTCCCGGTCCATCCCGCTGCCGTTGTCCTCGACCGAGAGCAAGACGTACTGCCCGGGATCGACTCCCGGATGGCTGGCGGAGAAATCTTGGTCGAGATCCGCCAGTCGGGTGCTGATCGTCAGCTGTCCGCCGGCCGCCATGGCATCGCGTGCATTGAGAACGAGATTCAGCACGACCTGCTCCATCTGACCTTGGTCCACCTTGACATGCCCGATGTCCGGGCTCAGGCTGGTGACGAGGGCGATATGCTCGCCGATCAGGCGCCGGCACATCTTCTCCATTTCCATCAGAACTGCGTTCAGGTCCACCGGCTGGGGCTTGAGCATCTGCCTTCGGCTGAAGGCGAGTAGCTGCCGCGTCAACCACGACGCCTGCTCGGCCGCGTGCTTGATCTGCTGCGCATGATCCCGCTGGGGTCCTGTCTGGAGCGACGTCAGGAGGAGCTCGCAGTACCCGTCGATCACACAGAGCAGGTTGTTGAAGTCGTGGGCGATCCCTCCGGCCAGCCGGCCGATCGCCTCGAGTTTCTGCGATTGTCTGAGCTGCACATCGAGCTGCTTCCTCCTGGTGATGTCGCGGACGAAGACCACGGCGAGCATCTCGCGGGCGACGGGAAAGGCCCGCACATTGACCTCGACAGGGAAGAGCGAGCCGTCTCGCCGCTGGCCGAGCGCTTCGAAGAGGACGCCGTCGGGATCGTCGAGCCTGTCGAGAAGCCCCGGAGGCGTCGTTTCCCCGGTCACGAACTGCCTGATATCGCGCCCCATGATCTGCTCTTTGGCGAGCCCGAGCATCTGGCTGGTGGCGCCGTTGGAGTCGATGATGCGCCCGTCGGGCTGAAGCAGCATCATTGCGTCGAACGATGCCTCGACCAGCGCTCGGTACCGGTCGAGGGCGACGCCGAGTCTTTGATTCAGATTCCATTTCCGGGCCAGGGCGCAGGCAATCTGGCGGACTTCGATGTTGTCGAATGGCTTCTTGAGGATGAGCAGGCGGTCGGTCCGGCCGAGGCGTGATGCGATCGCCTCCCACGAGTAGTCCGAGTAGGCCGTGCAGATGATCGCCTGGATGCTTTCGTCCTCCTGCCAGAGCCTGTGGATCGTCTCGACTCCATCCCAGCCGGGAGGCATTCGGATGTCGACAAATGCCATGGCGTAGGGAGAGCCGCGCTGAATCGCATGGCGGACCTTGCCAAGCCCCTCTTCACCCTGATAGGCCGAGTCCAGCTCGAAGCGCGGCCACTGACGCCTCCCCGCTTCGATCTCGAACAGGTCCCGTTCGAGACTCTCGATGACGCCGCTCTGCTCGGGCGGCGCCAGGATCTTTCGAAAATCCTGGTGAATCGACTCGTTATCATCGATCACGAGAATACGATTGTTTTCGACCTGTTCAGTGGACGTCATGGACTCATTTCCTTCCGGTAATCGATAGTTCGAGAACGAAGGTGGCGCCCTGACCCGCGCCGCGACTGCGCGCTTCGAGCGATCCGCCCATGTCGCGCGCGGCATTGGCGCTTCCGTGCAGCCCGAACCCGTGGCCGGATTCGCGAGTGGTGAACCCGTATTGGAAGACCCGCGTGAGATTCTCGGGCCGAATTCCGATGCCGTTGTCGGAGACCTCGAGCCGCACGCGATCCTCCCCGGTTGGCTGAATCCGCAGCGTGAGAAGCCGATCCCCTTCGTTCATGTCTCCCAACGCATAGCGGGCGTTGCTGATGAGGTTGACGAGAATCTGAAGGGTCCGATGACGGTCGATCCGGATCGGCGGCATGTCCGAATATTCACGAGTGACTCGAATCCGCTCCCTCTCGATCGCCGCTTGATTGATGCGCAGTGCATCTTCCATCAGCTCCACAAGATCCATCTCCTCCTCCACGCCAGCCACGCCCGCGTAGGACTGCTGGAGAACGATGATGGTTTTCATGTGCTCGAGATTCCTCCGCAATGCCTCCAGCTCGTTAGTCATCTCCGCTCGCTCCGCCTCCAGCATTTCCGCCATTCGCTCGATATACACGGGTATCTGGCTTCCCTTCGGATCGTCGGCAAGGAATTCGACCGCGTCGGTCTGGTGCCGCTTCAGAAGCGCGGCGATTCTCTTCAGGTTCCCGACCCGCGATTCCTGGAGATTCTCGCCGATGAGTGTTGCCGAAACATTGATGCTGTTCAGGATGTTCCCAACATTGTGAAGGACATTCGTCGCAATCTCGGCCATACCGACGCGCCGGGCTGTCTCGACGAGCTGTAGTTGCGCCTGCTTCAGCTCGTGCGTTCGCGCTTCAACCTTCTGCTCCAGCTCATCATGAGCCCGCTTCAATCCGGCGTTGGAGAGTTGCACTTGATTCACCATCTCATTGAAGGAGTCGACGAGGATGCCGATCTCGTCGCGGTTCTCCTTCGGTACACGAACGGAGTAATCCCTGTTCACGGCGATCGCGCGGGCAGCGTCGGCCAACTGGAGGATCGGGGACGAGATGACCTGTTGCAGCCGCAACGCGAGAAGCATGGCCAGCAGCCCGGAAAACGCCACCACTGACGTTACCAGGAGCACGTAGAGACGCAGTCGAGCGCGGACGATGGACATGTCAGCCCCAATGTAAATGGTCCCAATCCGCTCATTCTCGAACCTGATTGGCCGGAAGATGAGAAAGCGGTCCCCCTCGAATCTCCAGCCATCCGTCCCGGCTGCATGAGGAGGGCCGGCGCCGTTTCCACCTCGCACGTAGGAAGCGTAGAGCTGTCCATCTCGCGCATAGATTCCCGCCTCGACCACACTCCCATGTGCCGACAGCGCGGCGAGCGTGCTCCGTGCCGCCTGCGGATCGTCGAACGTCAGGGCGGCGGTTGAGTTCGATCCGATGACGCGAGCCATCGTGTCAAGCTCCATCACCAGCGAGCTTCGGACCACAGCTCGCTCGTAGAGCAGGATCGTCACGCCCACAGGCACCAGACCGGCCACACCCACCAGCGCCACCGTGATGATCAGCTTCCACCGGATGGGGGCGTCGCGGAATCTAAACACCGCTCACTCCTCCTTCCCCTGACCGTTCCGGATCGAACTGGCCAGTTGGAGCATCTGGGAGCTGAGCTTCAAGCCTCCGCGGTTGCTCGCCTCGAGATTGACTTCGAACCGGACCCGGCTCTCGTCAACGAACAGCCGGATCATCCCTCCCTGCAGCAGGAACCCGGATGACTCGCCGACGGTCAAGATCGGTCGCCCGTTCACGGCCAGTAGAATGGATGCAAACCGCTCCTTTTCGGAAATACTGAGATACAGGACGTGGCAATCGGTCAGGTCCCTCAGTGAGCGGCCACGCTTGACCGCCACCGCGCGGCCGTGAATCGCCCTTCCCGCGATGACAGCGTCGAACTCATTTCCGAATGGATCGTCGCCGAGGATCCCGAAGGTGAGGGGAGCGGTGGGACCTGTGAAGGAGCTCGCCGGCCACTCAACGTATTTGGCGAAATTGAACAGTATCGCTGCCTTGAGCCGCATCTCGGGAGCGGCGCGGACACGCTCGCCCGGGTCGAGCCCTGCCGGGATGGCGGGCGTGAGCGCGAGCAGAAGAGCGGAAACCGTCGCGAGGGTCAGGGAACGGAATCGATTCATCTCTCCGCGTCGTGCCACGCCCTGGTGCTCCCGGAGATCACCTCGCGGGCGAGGCTCACTGGTTGAGGATTTCCACGCGAGGCAGGAGAGCGCCCTCTGACCGTCACATCTCTTGCGACTCCACATATCAGCATCAGTCCCTGTGCTCGTAGGCGTGACGCCTCCAAGCATTCTCTGAACGGGAACAGCCACGCGCGAAAGGCACCCTGCCCTCTCAGGCGTTCATTTCGGCTTTGGACTAAGGATATTCCCCCACCGCGGGCGATGCAAGCGCGGGTGAAGACGCCCGAATACCGAATAGCCGGCCGTCTGGTCGCGATTTGACCGCCACTGACACAGGGGATCTGATACGATGATTCATCAATGAGATTCTTCGCGGAGCGCTACGACGCGAAAGCAGCCAAGCTCGCGGCGGTCGGTCGGGGAGACAGAGAGATCGCGTTCTACGAGAAAGCTATTCGCGCTGCTTCTCTGTCGGCACGCGCGATTTTTCTCCTCACGGCCTTCTTCGTCGCGTGCCGCCTACCTGGCCAACCAATGACCGTCCGTTCCGGCGACGTCGTCTTCCATACTTCCCGATCCGCTCAAAGCCTTGCGATCCAACGCGCAACTGGATCGAAGTACAGCCATATGGGCATTGTCATGTTCCGCGGCGGCCAGCCATATGTTCTCGAGGCCATCGCCACTGTGCGTTGGACTCCGCTCGAGAGCTGGGTCGCACGGGGCGACGGAGGCGATGTCGTCGTCAAGCGCCTCAAGAACGCAACAGATCTCCTCACTCAGACCGCGCTCGATCGGGTGACCACGGAGTCGAAGCGGTTCATCGGCAAGCCCTACGACCTGACGTTCGAATGGTCCGACGACCGGATCTACTGTTCCGAGCTCGTGTGGAAGCTCTTCAAACGATCTCTCGGCATCGAGGTCGGGTCCCTGCAGCGGGTCCGAGACTTCAACCTATCGGATCCCATCGTGCGCGGCAAGATGCGCGAGCGCTACGGGAATCACATCCCGCTCGAGGAGCCGGTCATCTCTCCCGCGGCCATGTTCAACTCGCCCCTGCTGGTCACGGTAGCGCAGAGGTGAGGACAGCGCCGAGAGCCGGCTGAACCCCACTCGGCGCGATCAGATCGCTTGACACGGTTCGAACGCTGCCCTAGGTTTGCGGCGTGATTGGAGAGGGGCAGACTGCCGGATCGGTTCCGACCATCGATGCGGAACGATGGCTCGAGGAACACGGCGATTGCCTCTATCGCTACGCCCTGATGCGGACTCGGGATAGTGCAGTCGCCGAAGATCTGGTCCAGGAGACGTTCCTGGCTGCGTTGAAATCCAAGGACGGTTTCTTGGGAAAATCCGGTGAGCGAACGTGGCTGATCGCAATCCTGAAGCACAAGATCATCGATCACGTGCGACGTGTCTGCCGCGAACGGAAACTCCTCGACGAACAGTCGCGGCCGGGCGAATCGGAGGAACAATTTGACGAGTGGCGTCACTGGAAGATCCGCGACGGCTTCGGCCCGATGGAATGGGGTGTCGATGCTCAGGCTCTCCTCGAGCGGAAGGATTTCAAGGCGGTTCTTGAGAGGTGCCTGAGCGCACTGCCGATGCGGACGGCCCAGGCCTTCATGTTGCGGGAGATGGAAGATCAGAGCGCGGAGGAGATCTGTAAGGTTTTGGATATCACGCCGACCAACTTATGGGTGATGCTTCACCGGGCGCGCCTGCGTCTGCGGCGATGCATCGAGATCAACTGGCTCGGAACGAAGCGCGAGGGCTGAGGAAGGGGATGGCAAATCTGTCACCAACCAGACGCATCTCGCTGTGGATCTCGAGCCTTCTGCCGTCCTGCGAGGATGTGGCGCGACTCGTGTCCGACTCTCACGAGCGCCCACTTGGCTGGCAGCACCGCGTCACCGTCAGAGTGCATTTCGCCGTCTGTATCTGGTGCAGACGATATGCGCGTCAGCTCCGGTTGCTGAGCGAGGTCCTGCGCCGCCACACGCCGGACACCTCACCCGATTCGCCGCACCTCCCGGAGGCCGCGCGCGAGAGACTGAAGCAGGCCGTCAGGGGGGCGCAGGAGTAGCCCCCCCCCGGCACGACCACTGTGCCCGCTGGGTCGCGACGGAGTCGTGGATTCGCCCAGACGAGCAGTGCTGGGTGCTGAGTGCTTAGGCCGCTTAGCGGCCCATTCTTACCAACATGTTGTCAGATCAAACGGGGCCGAAGCCGAACAACCGCAGATTTCGCAGATTCGACCGCTGAGTAGTCACGGCCGCGAGATGCGTGCTCGGGAAAATCTGTGCAATCTGCGGTTTCCCTTCCGGTCTTCGAGCTGCCGCAACGCGGCCTCTCGTCGCAGGCGCTGTCCTGCGACGAGCATAGCGTCTAGGAAGTTGAGTGTTGACACGAAATGGCAAGAAACCTGTTCACCGCAGAGACGCAGAGGTCGCGGAGAAAGAGTCCCGCTCTGCGCTCTCCGCGCCTCTGCGGTGAAATGGCATACCCATGAACCCGCGGCTCTTGGTTGCGGCTCCGCCGCGTTAGGGGCCCACATCAGCTGGTCCGGCTCAGCACTCAGCACCCAGCACTCAGCACCGGCGACTCCTCGCCACCGCTGCCCGTCTCGCACGGAGGCGCGCTCCATCGCCCCTTCCGCGACTAGCTTTTCGTGAACGCTAACGATACAGAGTTAATGCAGTATCGTTGGCCGCTGGGCTTGGGGCCGTCGTCGAAGACGTGCCCCAGGTGCGCGTCACAGCGCTTGCACTGAACTTCGACCCTGCGCATTCCGAGACTCACGTCACTCTCGGTCTGCACATTCTCTGGTGCGATCGGCACAGAGAAACTAGGCCAGCCGGTTCCGGATTCGAACTTCGCCTCCGAGCTGAACAGAGCCGTTCCGCAACAGACACATCGATAAATTCCATGTTCGTGGTTGTTCCAGTAGGCGCCCGTGAAGGCCATTTCGGTCCCCTTCTTTCGCGCCACCCGAAACTGCGACGACGTCAGTTGCTTCTTCCATTCTTCGTCCGTCTTCACTATCTTGTCGACCATGCCGGTCCCTTTCCTTTCTCCTGAACCCGAGAACTCCACGATGGAGACTTTCGTGACACCACCCTGCGTCTCCCTCGGCACGCCAGCTCCCTGGCCGGTGCAGGCGTATGTCAGCACAGCGGCGAGTATGCAAATGCGTCTCATGGTCCACCTCAATCGCGAACCACGTGACAGCTCGGAAGCCCGTGTTTCTCGAAATAGCGCTGGTGATACTCCTCGGCCCGCCAGAAACCCGATGCCGGGACAATCTGCGTCACGACAGGTCTCCTGAACGCGCCCGATGCCTGGAGTCGCTCCTTCACTGCCAGCGCCAGTCGGTCCTGTTCCGCGGTGTGAAAGAAGACGACCGACCGGTATTGCGACCCTACGTCCGGACCCTGTCGATTCGTCGTCGTGGGATCGTGGATTTTCCAAAAAATCTCCAGAAGATTTTCATAGCTGATGACCGAAGGGTCATATGTCAATTGAACGACCTCGGCGTGTCCCGTGCGGTCGGTGCATACATCCCGATAGGTGGGGCTCTCGAGCGTCCCGCCCATAAAACCGACGGCCGTGGATGTGACACCCTTCACCTCCTGGAACGCCGATTCGACCCCCCAGAAGCACCCCGCTCCGAACGTCGCTATTTCCATGTTGATTCCTCTTTCTTCGCCCGGGCGCACGCTCTGCGTAGCGGAGAGGCCCCCGTCAGCGAGCAGACTCAACCCCATCGCGCAGAACCAAGCGCCGGTACCATTGCGTCTCTGTTTGTTCGACATTGTCCAACTCCTCATTGTGATTCACCGCCGGCCCGTTGAGAAGGGGGCTCCGGATCGGCGGCGAACGGATCGCGACATCGGCTTCGATCACCGCCGCCAATCACCTGTCAATCTCCTCCGTCCACCGGGTTAGTCGTGGTGGATTGCGGTTCCTTACTCGTGGCAGCCTGCAAGCGCGCCGATGTGACGCCGATCACGGAGTGACCGAGACCGCTGTTCTCACGGTCGAATCTACGTCCGAACGGGTCTATATCGAGCCGCTCACGATTGGATCGACCAGGTGAATCAGTGCTCGTTGCGATCGGCGCAGTGAAGCGCGAGAATGTGGTCAGGCAGGGTCACAACGATGTCAATTTTGCCCTTGGAAGAGCTGAGTGTTCAGGGCGAGAGCGCGTTCGGTGGGAAGGCGTGCGGGCTGGCTCGCCTGATCGCCGCCGGCGCCAGTGTTCCCGCCGGGTTCGCCGTCAGAGCCACCGCGTCGGAGTGGTCGGCTGAGCTGAGAGGAGAATTCGAGAAGAGCGTCGCCGACTTGCTGCGACTGGGGCCGGTCGCCGTGCGATCCTCTGCTGTTGGCGAAGACTCGGCCACACGGTCATTCGCAGGATTGCTCGAAACGATCCTCGACCTCTCGACGCCCGCGGCGGCGCTCGGTGCAGCTACCCGCTGCATCCAGGCCGGGCGCAGCCAGCGAGTGCGGGAGTATGCCGGGAGCGAGACGCCGCTGGCCGTTGGGATCGTCGTTCAGACCATGGTCTCGGCGCGTGCCGCCGGCGTGTGCTTCACGCGGGATCCATCGGGTCGGGACGGGGGGCTTGTGATCGAAGCCGTCGTCGGCCTCGGTGACAAGCTGGTATCGGGTGCTGAAACGCCCGAACGCTGGCGCGCGTACCGCTCGGGTCTGGGTGGCTGGGAGTGTTTGCCGGAGGAGCGACGAGGCGTGCTGTGCGGGGATGACGTAGAGTCGATCTCGGCTGAGGCGGATCGAATCGCTACTGCGATCGGATACCCGCTCGACCTCGAATGGGCGTTCGATCCTACGGGCACTCTGTGGTGGCTCCAGGCACGGCCGATCACGGCGGCGCGGCCGGCACCCTCCTACATGATCCAGCGCTCATGCCAGGATGCGAACGACGGCCCCGTCACGGTCTGGTCAAACTGGAATGTCCGCGAAACGCTTCCCGACCCGATGTACCCGCTGACATGGACCTACTGGCGCGACGTGCTGCTTCCGGTTATCACCCACCAGGTCACCGGGATTCCGCGTTCGTCGGAGCTTCTCCGGCAGCACTACGGGCTCGACCTGATCAACGGCAGGATCTACTTCAACATGAACGCGCTGCTGGCGGCCCCGCTGCTCGGTCGCCTCAGCAAGCGGATGCTCGCGATCATGGACTCGCGGACCGGCGCGACTATGGACCGGCTTCTGGCGGCCGGGGCACTCCGCCGGCGCCGACTTGCCGGATCGCACGTCCTGCTGATCCCGGAATTGCTGAAGGCGACGCTGCTGAGCTTGCTTCGCATGGCAACCGTCGTCCGACCACGGCACGCTCTCGCCGTGCTGGAACAGGATGCCGTCGCCGTCGATCGGCGCCCCGATGTCAGAAGGCTTTCGAAATATGAGCTCCTCCATGAGATGCAGCTCTGGGGACGGCCTGAGTGCCGCCGGCTCCTCGCCGGCCTACAGATGGAAGCGGTGGCAGGGATCATCTATTTCGCGGCCGCCCGGATGTATCGTGCGTATCCGGAGGCGTGGCAGAAGTTGACAACCGGCATCTCCGCGAATCCGACGACGCAGATTTCGCTTGGGGTCGATGCACTCGCTGACGCCGCGATACCCCTATTCGTGGTCTTTCGAGAGACGCGCACAACGCCCGAGCTCATGCGACGGCTCGAAGTCGAACCGGGCGGCCCGCAGTGGCTGGCGCAGCTGCGTGAGTTCCTGTCACGTTTCGGGCACCGCGGGCCGATGGAGTTCGACCTGGGAGCGTCGCGGTGGGCCGAAGACCCGACGATGATCATCGAGCTGGTTCGGATGCAGCTCGAGACCCCACGGGCCGAGAGCGTAGCTGCCCGCATGGAGCGGCTCGGGGCCGCGCGGCGCCGCGCCGTGGAGCAGGCTGTCTCCACCGCACCGCTCTGGCGGCGCCCGATAATGCGAGCGCTGGCCTGTCTGGTCGAGCTGTACATGCCGCTGCGGGAAGCCCCGAAGCATTATGGGGTGTTCGTCTTTCGACGCATCCGGCTCGCCGCACTCGAGCTGGGAAGGAGATTTTGCCAAAACGCCGTGCTCGCGACTCCCGAAGAAGTGTTCTTCATCGAATATCGTGAGCTCGAGGCGTTGGTCGAAGGCCAGAGTCCACCGCCCGGTCTTCAAGATCTCATCCATGTGCGTCGCGATCAGCTCGATCGCTTCCGCCGAGAACCGGCGCCCGATGTCCTGAGGTCCGATGGCGTGCCCGTCGTAGAAGATCGAGCGGGGGGAGGAAGCAGTTCACTCGACGGCGTGCTTCACGGGACCCCGGTCTCTGCGGGTGTAGCCACCGGCCCCGTTCGCGTCCTATCGGAGCCCGATCCTCGGGCCATGGCCGAGGGGGATATCATCGTCATGAAATTCGCCGATCCCGGATGGACGCCCCTGTTCCCACGATCACGTGCGGTCGTGATGGAGGTCGGGGGGCTGATGTGCCACGCGGCTGTCGTCGCACGCGAGATGGGGATCCCCGCTGTTTTCGGAGTAGCCGGCGCCACCAGTGCGCTTGCCGACGGGCAAGTGGTCCGCGTCGACGGAGCCGCCGGCACGGTCACGCCGCTGTGATCGAGGTCGAAAGGTTGAGGCTAATATTTCTCCCAGGCATGGGGGCGGACGAGAGGCTCTTCTGCTTCCAACGGCCGGATTTCGCAAACATGGAAGTACTCACGTGGCAGCCACCCCACGACGGAGAGTCGCTCCCGCAGTACGCGGTGCGTCTCGCATCGGAGCTGACACGCGATCCACCCTTCGCGCTCGTGGGCGTTTCTCTGGGCGGCATGGTCGCGCTCGAGATGGCGCCCGTTCTGCGGCCAGTGGCTGTCATACTCATCGCCAGTACGCCGCGTCCGCTTCCCGGATACCTGCGACTCCTGGCATCCGGGGCGAGGACGCTTCCGTCGCCCAAGAGACTCGGGCCGCTGAGACCAATCGCATCCTGGCTGCTGGGCCCTCTGTCCGCACCGGCACGCGCGGTGTTTGACGAGATGTACCGAGACGCCTCGCCCCCCTTCATTCGCTGGGCATGCTCAGCCGTCGCACAATGGAAAGGTCCCTTCGACACGCCCGCGCCAATCCACCGCATTCATGGTAGTGCGGATCGGCTCATCCGCGCCCACTCCGCCGACGTGGATCGAGTCGTCGCAGGCGGCGGCCACCTGATCAACCTGACCCATCCGGGAGAAGTGAACGATTTCATCCGCAGTGTTCTGCTGGATCATCGGCAGGCTCGCTAGCACTTCGCTGGAATGGGTGGCGTATCAGCAGGTTCGTGGCCCCATTTCGGCCGCGGGGACGCATGTGGCGGTAGGGAGGATAAGAAATGTGGCGACGATCATTGAACAGGAAGTTGAACCGCGCGCATGGTGCGCTGGCACTCACGCTTTTCACGGTGGCATGCCCTTGTCTGGCGGCCACGAACCGATGGACCAAAATCAGCCCGGGCGGCAACATGGATACGCTGGCTGCGGCGCCTTCGGCACCGGGAGTTCTGTACGCCGCGTACTTCGATCCGAATGTTTGGAGGAGTGAGGATGGCGGTCTGACGTGGGAGCCGCGCGGGGATGCTCCCTGGATCGGCGAGGAAGACATCAAGCTCTTCGTGGATCCCATCGACTCCGATACGCTCTATCTCTGCTCGGACATTGACCTGAGTCGGAGTGGAGAAGACCCGGAGCTGGCCAAAAGCACGGACGGGGGGAAGACGTGGGTGATTCTGGACGACTGGTGCTCGGGCTATCTCGCCATCCATCCGCGCGATAACAGCATCATGTACCGGGTCGCCAGTTACTGTGGCGTCATGAAATCGACCGATGCGGGAATCACCTGGCGGACACTGGATGAGGCTCCATCCTACCCGCACTCCGTAGCCATCGACCCATCGACTCCACAGACCGTTTACGTGGGAACGGGGCATGGCGTTTCCAGGACCATCGACGCCGGAGCCACATGGCTGCCGGCCAACTCGGGGCTTCCCAATGACGGTCACGATGTCTACGTCGGCGTCCTAAAGACTCATCCGGATGACCCCCACGTGGTCTACGCCGGGACGAACAAGGGACTGTTCAGAAGCAACGACAATGCAGATTCATGGGCCCGAGTCGGCGCGCAGTTCGGATCCGCCATCGTCGACCAGATCGCCATCGCCCCGCGGGACTCGAAGACTCTCTTCGTCTCAGCCGGTAGCACGGGTCTTTATGTAACCCGCGACGGAGGCAAGACATGGCGAAAGCGAGCTCCAACTGGAATTGACCGAGGGGCGGATTCCCAGGACCTGCCTGTATGCGATCTCGGGATCGACGCCGGTGATCCGGACACGATGTACGTGCGCGTGGACGGCCTCGGGTTGATGAGAACCACCGACGCGGGAGTGACCTGGAGCCTCGAGGGCCGTGGACTGCCAGGTCAACCCGCGTCGGTAGCGTGCGACCCTGAGCGTCGAGGAGTTGTCTATTGCACCACCGGTTCGTGGGTCCTCCGATCCGACGACTCCGGTGACTCCTGGCGCCCGATCTGTGACGGGCTGCCGGACTACCTGACCACGCCACTCGTGATGGATCCCAGGCACTCGGAGACCATCTACATCGGGTCGTACTGGGGGGTCTCCCGCAGCCAGGGCGGAGGCCGGAAATGGAAGCAGATGAATCAGGGGCTGGGCACGTCTCGCGATATCGACTCGCTGGCTCTGGCCCCGAGCGATCCAGACCGTCTGATTATCGCCGGCTACTACGGTCTGTTCGAGTCGCTGGACAGCGGATCGCGGTGGCGGCGGATCGCGGACGCGCCCGCGGAATACGGGGTCGATCACCTCGTTTTTGACCCGTCTGACAGCGATGTCCTCTATGCGGCGGAGCGCTGGTCATCGCGCGTGTTTCGAAGTGATGACGGAGGCAGATCCTGGAATCAGTGGGGTGCACCGATCGGAGGAGCTGACAACGAGCTCAACAGGATTGTGATCGACCCGAAGAACTCTCGGGTCGTCTACGCGCTGACCGACGACGGGGTCTACCGGCGAACCGTGAGAGAAGACGGCTGGATCAGATTCGGGCCTCCCGCCGAAACGGAATCCTCCTTCTACGCCATGACGTTCGACCCGGATGATTCCGACATCATCTACCTGGGTCTGGCGTATTCAAATCACACGATCTACAGGAGCAAGGACGGCGGTGCGACGTGGTCACCGCTGGATAGCGGCTTGAGCGGTGAAGATGGCCGTCTCAGCGTCTACAGCCTGACGGTCGACGCTTTCGAATCCGATCGGCTCTTCGCCGGCACCGAAGACGGCGTGTATTCGATGCGGATCGACCAATGATGCGAGGAGTGTGCGTGCCGGTTCGCGAGACCCAGCCCGCCGCCCCGGGTACCCGGGACGGCGGCGTGCCGTCCCGCCTTCCCTCATGGGCCTTACCAAGCGCACTCATCGTTGCAGGGTTGGTCGTGAGCTCTCCCGATGCCGCTCACGCGGAGAACACCGAGTTCATGCTCGGTGTCAGCTACTTCGGTGCCCTCGGTCCCGGCGTCGACATCGAGGATGACATTCCCACTCTGGCGCGGAGCCATCACTTCAACCATCTCTGGGTCTGGGGGCTTTGGATGGAACCTTCGCTCGACACCGCATCCGTCTTCGACAAGAAGGGCCGAATCCGGGACGAGGTCGCCGCGCGGCTGGACAAATTGATCGGCCTGGCCGGCGCCGAAGACATGACGCTCACCCTCTCCTTCGACCCGGACGAACACCGGCGGATGTGGGGCGGCCGGAAGCCGAAATTCAAGACGTACTTGAACGGCCTCCGCGCGATTGCCGCCTGGCTGCGACAGAACGACAACTACTCGAAGTATCGCAACGTGATGTTGAACGTGTGCACCGAGTGTGTGACCACGTGGGATCGAGGTTCCGCAGCAGGCTACACCACCAAGCTCATGAGCCACTACTCTGACAGATCGATCCGCGAGGATCCCGCCGCAGCCGTCATCGAGCTGTTCGACGCGGTGAACGGCCTTGGTGGCGATCCGATCCCGGCTTTCATTTCGCTGGCATTCAACGACGACGAGAAGTACATCGACATGGCGACGTCATTCTATCGTCGACTGCAGCCTGCGACCGGCCGACTGATCGCTGCTCCGCATTTCGAAAGATCGTGCGAAGACTGGTATGCGAAAACAGAAAGCCGTATCCGGTCTTTTTGCGAAAAACTCGGGGTCGACGCCGAGATCTACCTGCAGGAAGAGAATCGACGGCATAACAAGATCCTTGGCCATGAATGTGATATCCAAACCAGCCATTTCCTGGAGGCTGCGTGCCAGGCCCGGCGGGCCGGATCCATCGGCTGGGTCTTCCAGACGCAGGCCGGATTTGGAAAAACGAGCAGCTTTTTCGACGGGCTGGACCAGATTGAGTCGCAGACCGTGGATCAGTTAGAGGATCACGTCGCGCGATGCGGTGATGGGTCTGGCTCCTGACGTCGTCTCCGGTCTCTTCCGGCTTCTGTGACTCAAGCTACACGCCCGCGAACCGATCCGTGGCGGCGACGAGGGCGCGGCTGTTCGGCGGCTCGAAGGCGCTGTGACCGCTGTCGGGAGTGATGATCAAATCAGCTTCGGGCCAGGCGCCGTGGAGAGCCCACGCGCTGTCGATGGGACAGACAACATCGTAGCGTCCCTGGACGATAGTTCCCGGAATGTGCCGGATCCGGTCGACGTTGTGCAGCAACTGGTCATCCATTTCGAAAAAGGCGCGGTTCACGAAGTAATGGGCCTCGATCCGTGCGAAGGCGAGAGCGAACTCGTCTTCCTCATAGTGCGCGGCAAACTCGGCGTCCGGAATGAGCTTCGATGTGGCGCCTTCCCAGCCACTCCAGACCTTGGCCGCGGCCAGCCGAACGGCCGGGTCATCGCTCGTGAGGCGGCGGTGGTAGGCTCCGAGCAGGTCTCCTCGCTCCGATTCCGGGATGTGCGCCAGATACGGTTCCCATGCATCGGGAAACACGATCGAGGCGCCTCCCTGGTAGAACCAGTCGATCTCCTTCTTGCGCAGCAGGAAAATCCCTCTCAGCACCAGCTCCGTGACGTGGTCAGGGTGAGTCTCCGCGTACGCGAGCGCCAGCGTGGAACCCCACGACCCGCCGAAGACCTGCCATCTATCTATTCCGAGGTGCTGCCGCAGCTTCTCGGTATCTGCGACAAGATCCCACGTCGTATTCGCCTCGAGGGAAGCGTACGGGGTGCTCTTGCCACAGCCTCGCTGGTCGAACGCGACGATCCGGTATTTTTCCGGATGGAAAAACCGCCGCTGTTTGGGCTCCGACCCGCCCCCGGGACCCCCGTGGAGGAATACAACCGGCTTGCCGGACGGGTTGCCGCTTTCTTCGAAGTGGATCTCGTGAAGGTCTGATACCCTCAATCGCCCCGTGCGGAACGGTTCGATCTGCGGATACAGCCAAGTGACCGGGTCTTTCATCGGGTGCGCCATTATGCCCTCCAGGGTCCAGAAGTCTTGCCCACGCTCTCGAATCCCGCGGCGTGCTCAGAAGCATTCTCTTTTACAACGCGCTTAGACACAAGTCCGATTGCGCGACTCTCCATTGGACCGAGAATGGCCCCGTTTTGGCCGGGATGACTCATGTGTCGGCAGGGAGGGTTGGACATGTGGCAACGATCGCCGGTCAAGAAGTTGTGGGCACAGTGAGCTTGTCGAGATTGTCGATTGCCACCGTACGCGGGAGTAAGGCGGAGCTGTCGTGTGAGCATCGTCTCTCTTAGAGTGACAGCCTACAGGAAAAGGCAACTTCCATCGAGAGGGCGGGACATTTCGCGCTATCCCGTTCCCTCGCCCAGTTCACGTTTCAATCGCTCCAAGTACCGTCGCTTGGCAACCATGACTTCCGTCGGGTCTTCGCGCCTGCGCGTCTCGGGTGAATCGACCTGTTCCACCTCGACGACTCGAATGGACACGGAATCGCCAACGACCAAGGACCTGCCCAGCCACTTCAGATGCTCACCCGCGAGCGGGGCGCAGCTATCGAGACCTCCCACGTCGAATGTCAGTTCTTCTTCGATGTCGAGTCCATCGCCGGATTTCTCCGCGCGGCGCCTAGCCCACGTGAGGATCGCACTCAACACTCCGAAATCCCTGACACCGGCGGTGCATACCATCCTCCCGTTCACGCTGACTTCAAATGCGATCATGGATTCACGCGGGTGGTGTGGACCTTTCAGGGCTCGACGGTAAGCGTAGGAGTCCGCCCCAACGCCGGGCTAGGCGCCAGAGGACTGGGTGAGATCAGCGCCCAAACGGCCCTCCGGAGTGCCCTATGACTCGTCCAGGTCATTCGAAGGACGAGTCGGGGTTCGGCTCCTGAGCGAAACGTCACCTCGATGATTGTATCCGGGTGAGGATTATAGGAATAGGTTGGCGTGACAGCCGTAACGTCTCGCCACATCATGAAGCGCTCCCGCCCGCCCGCACCAAGGAGCAGGCCGTTCTCATACAGGTAGAGGCGTCTCCGCGAGGATACGTACAGATAAGCATCCGTGAAAATGGTGGCGGCAGCTGCGACACCGAAGCCTTGTGTATCCCCGTTGAGTCCCACGAAGACCCCTCCTACTGCAAGGCAAAGACCGATGAGCGAGAAGAGCACGGGGTAGGTGAGAGCAGGCCAATGCTCCGAACGGAGCGCGCCAAGGCCAGGATCGGCGGACATGGGCGGAACTCCCTTCATGTTTCTGTTCGAGGGAAAAACGTCGATTCTGGCGACTAGCTGATTTCAGGCTATCTCCGGTTAACCCCGGTTTCCCGCCTTTCCTTCCAGATGGTAAGCGGCGTAGACACCTGCGTCAACACGGAGGTCCCGCCGCGTCGGGTCAATGTGATGGTGACATCCAGCTCCCGATTGTTCCGGGACTGGCACCCGGCCCGCCGTGCTATGATTTCATCGCTCTATGCCACCCAACAATGCTCTGTGGCGCCGTGCGCGCCTCCTCGTCGCCTCGCTCGCATTCTCGTTGATGAACACGATCGCCGTGTCTGCGACGGCTGCGAATCCGGCGATCGAAGATCCGAGCGGCGTCCAACCCGAGCCCGTCACCTCGTTAGCAGGGGCGCGTCTCGTCGAGCTCCTCGCGAGTCCGGCCATGAGGATGGAGGTGCTACGGGAGCTGTCCAGACGTACGGGTCACAGCGAATTGCAGAGCGAGACACTTGATGCTTTCGCACGAAATCATCGCAACCCCGAGGTCGTGATTTGCCCCCAGCCGAACGGTCTCCATCCCGTGTATCTCGTCCTGTACGAATTCCTGCGCGAGGAGAAGCCCGAGGGAGATCGATGTGGCCTTAGAAGAAGCGCTGGATTTTCACTCCGGCGAATCCGCTCGTACCGATTTCGTGGTCATGGACGCTGCCCGGGCCATCGCCCTCAGGCGGAGGCTCGAGTATTTCGATCGCCTCGTTGCGAAGCTCGAGAAGACTCCGGATGGATTCATCTCGAATCGTCTTCTTTCTTCGCTGTCGCTCCTCGCGCAAACGGGAGGAGGGCCACTCAAGGATAGATTCGCACAGATTCTCAGGCCCCATTTTGCCGCGACGCGATGTGATATCGACGAGCTCCTCTGGTGCGCGTGGGCCGCGGATCTCCGATCGCTCCTCCCCGATGTGCAGCGGATCGCCACGTCGAGCCCGGTGGATATCGGTGGGAGCGGGGGCAGCGTATCGGGTGGTCGGCCACCTCCGGTCACCTCCCGGTACCACCTCGCCCGCAAGCTCGCCTCAATCTGGCCTGAGGAAGACCCGCTGACTCGCGCAAAGCTGCTTCTCGCCTTCGGTTTCCAGGAGTGTCAGGTTCTGGTCGGCGCACGGGAAGTCGAGGGATGGCGACAGATGGAGATGTCCCTCTGCGCCCTCTCCGCCACGATGACCTCCCTCCAGATCACCCAATTGCTCCAATTCACCGCATTCTGCGAAACGGAATTGATCGCCGCAGATGCAGAGAAGCTCCTCCCCGAGCAGAGGAGCGCCAGGCAGGCAACGCGGTCGGCCTTCCGTAGGATGGTCGATGCCCTGCTGCAGAATTCCGGTGGTGTCCGGCATCCGGGTGGCCAGCCTCCGAATCGGGGCCCCGCCCGGAATCAGGGATTGATGGTGCTGAGCGATTCCATGAGCCGGGTACTCATATTGTAGTACGCGGCGATCTGTACGAGACTCAGAATGCTTGTATCGGTGAGGCCGCTTTCCCTGAGCAGCTGAAGATCTGTCGGACTGCACGCATTGGGAGATCGCGTCACCTTGACCGCGAAATCGGCGATTCGCCTCTCCCTCGGGCTCAAATCAGCCTTCGTGAAATCTGTCGCCACCTGGGTCGCGAGCTTTTCATCATTGGCCACTCGACCGAGGGCCGCCTTATGGCTCGCCGTTCAATGCACACACCCGTTGAACGAAGCGACGACGAGCGCCGCGATCTCCTGCTCCCTCACCGTCAGCCCCCGTGCAGCTCGGTGAATCGCAATGTTGAGATCATGGAGGAGGCCGGCCACTGACGGCGTCGCGCTGTTCAACCGTATGAGGTCCGAGACCTGACCTGTCTTACGGTCGCGTGTCCGGTCGTAAAGCTCCCTCACCATTCCGTCCGTGGACGAATCATTAGCAACGTCAATCCAGGGTTCCCAAGCCATTGGCGCCTCCTTCTCGGCAGATCGTCTCCATAAATGCTTCGCGGCCGGTCGCGGGCCGGCCGCGATCGTAGCAATAGGTTCCGACCTGATCAAGCCATAAGCTTCCGCCGAAATTCGCGCCCCGTGACCGATTCTCAATCCTCTTCACCGCACACGGTGCCAGATGTGCTGAGAATGGATGTGCGTGGAAGAAACGCGGGGCGTCCGTCGTTGCCCGATGTCTTTTCCGCTTCGGCCTCCAGGGTCATCTTGCGAGATGAGCGCCCCCGTCAGGTGCCAGTCCGCTTGGAAACCCTCTCTCCGGCCGATCCTAGCTAGTTCCTAGGGCACGAACCGTAGTAAACATCGTAGTAGGGGGTCACCCGTCCGACGATGTTGATCGCACCGTTGCAGTCGACGACCTTGCGACCGACTCTCTGGTTGTGGCCGGGGTCCAGATAGTACACCCACCTCTCCCCGAATCCGGAACCGCCGACGAGGGTCGCAGTGCTCGCCACGAGCACGGCGACGACGATTGCAGTCTTGATTAGTGTCTTACAAGTTGCGTGTTGACACGAAATGGCAAGAAATGTGAGGCGGCTAGATCTTCCGAACTCCTCTCAGGAAAGCAGGAGGGGAGGAATGCAGGAACGGAGCGGTTGCCTCGGACGATCAGAGTGCCTCGGAAGAACTCTCTCACCCCTTCGCTTCGCTCAAGGGCTCCGGCTCCACGCTCCAGGCCCGAGAAGCGGGCCGGACGCTCTCACGCGCGGCTCTGCCGCGTTGGGTTCATCGTTCGCTCTTCTCCTTTGGTTTGTTTGTATTCCTGTAAAGGCCCGACGCACCCGACGGGGGCGCGCGAAGCACCGCCAGCACAGGCACGCAAATCAGAGTGGCCCCCCGGGGGTTTCAGGGCGGTCCCGTTTCCGAAATTGCGCGTCTCGCTTGTCTTGAGCTTCGACGACATCTCCGCGCTGACCATCAAGGTCTGACAATGCAAATTGAGTGCCGCCGTTGATTCACTTTGTCCGCGCTGCAACCCAGGAAGCTCCAAACCCCGGTCATGGCGAAGTGGCGAACATTCGCCACCCAACGGAAGGACGACCCAGACTGTTCGAGCTGGATTCCACGGCCCTCGGCGCGAATGCAGTTATGTCTTGTTGGGACGGAGCCAGGGGAGTGCTCTCAGCGGGGCACCTAGAGTGATGACCGCTTGTTCCAGGGTCCTGCGAGCATCCGGAGGGGACTGGTTGGCAACACAGCCGACCCGTGCGGACCAGCTGAGCCATGACTCGGCTACCATTTCGTGACGCCCCGACTCGGTGTGGATCTCGTGAGTCCTGGCGAGAAGGCGCACCTCGAGCTCCTTAATCGGTGCGCCGCTAGCGCGGACTTCGGTCTCGCTCTGGTCGATGCGTCCGAGCAGGGCTCTTGCCTCAGCAGATAGCCCCTCCAATTGCCATTGATCGCGAGTGCGCGCTATCGCCAAGAACACGGGCCAGAGCGAACGGTGGATGAGCGTGTCCTTACGATAGAGGAGCTTCGTGAAGAGGACGTCAGGATGCTCGGAGAGCTCCGACAGGACGGCGAAGATGAGGCGAGCTTTGGGGTGGCTCCACCACGACGTACGAAGCGACTCGCCCGTGATGATGCCGACCACGCTTGGGACGGTCCTGTCCTGTTTGAGCAAAAGCCCGTGGTGGGCGAGTGGCGTGAGAACCCGTTCAGCCGGACTCATGCGACGACGTTATCTCCGCCACCGAACGCTCCGCCGCCAAGTATCGGTGCGGGCTGATGAAAAATACATTCCATGATGCACGCGCCGGATCGGTCTCATACGCTTCCTGAACCCCACCTTCCTCACGAGTCTGTTTGCGATCGGAATGCCGCACTAATCATCGGGAAAGCCGACGATTACTGATTCGAAGGTTCGCCGTGCGCCTGTCGACCATTTCAGGTGGAAGAGGCGTCAGGACATCGGATCGCGGACTCGCGCCAGGACCCCTCGCACGAAGCGCGACTGGACTTGCTCGCCGGCCATGATGCGGCTCGCGAGCGGGAGGCGCTGGAGCACATGCAGAGCCTGATTCAGAAAACGGCTCCCGCGGCTCGCCCCTTGATCGAAGAGGAGATGTGGAAGCTTCCCTCGCTCAATCGCCATCCTCAGGCTTTTTTCCAGGGCCGACGCGGGCACGCGCGGGCTCCGGTTTCGCCGCTTCATCCGCAACGACTTCCGTGGACAAACCCCCGAGCAGACCCCGCAGCCGATGCATCGATCAAGGTCGATATGCGGTCTGAGCTCGTTCTTGCGATGGCTCGGATTGCGTCTCGCCATCATCGAAATGGCCGTGATGGGGCAGGTCCGCGAACAGCGCGAGCAGCCGAGGCAGGTCGCCTCATCCATGTGGGGCTCGTAGCCGCTCGGGTTCACCGCCGGGAGGGCATACTCGTTGATCGCGACGAGTTGCTCGCAACAGCACCCGCAGCAGTTGCAGATCCAGAACGGGCGGTTTCTGACGTTATCGGCGATTTGAACGAGCCCGTGCTGGCGGGCCGATGCGAGAATATCGGCTGCTTCAGCCCGTTCGATCGTCCGAGCAAGGCCGCGTCGAACGAGGAAGTCGGCGGCCATGTCGAACGACAGGCATATCTCTTTCGGCGCGTCACATGCACGCCCCAGGTGCTCCCGCTTGTGCCGGCAATAACACAGCGTGACCGCAATTCCCTTCGCGCCGTCGACAATGGCGGTGGCTCGTTCCCAATCGAGCACGTCGGGCAGAGCCTCCGCCGCGACCCGGTCCTCGCGCACCAAAGCCCGCCCTATCACCGTGCCGCCCCCGAAGACCTGCGACGCGAACGCCCGATCCCCGTGAAGGTAGGCATCCATCGCTTCAGCAAGCCGCTTCTTCGGGAACATGTCATGGGCACGCATGAACGAGAACTCGAAAAAGCCCACCACCGGAGGTGAGAGGAGGTAGATCGTCTTTCCCGTTCCGGGATTCACAAGATCCATCACGAGGCCCTTGTGACACATCTCGTCGATACGCGGTTTGAGCTCCTCCGGGCTCATGCCGAGACGACGAGCGACGGTGTCGAGAGTCGAGGGGAGTACCGGCATGCGCGACGCCAACTCCGCCTCCTCCGGAGTGAAGAGGATTTCCAGAATCTCCTTCCACCCGCTCCAAGCCTTCGCGTCCTCGGGTTCGGGCAGAGTCACGGGTGCCGCGTCGAGACGATCGACGAGAGCCCGATACTCCTCCTTCAGTCGTCCCAGATGCCCCATCTGTCACATCCTTCGCCACAATAGATCGAACGAGCCTGCAACCGGTGGACCTCAGTTGTCAAATCGCCCTGGGTCGTCCGGCTACGCCGCAGCTGGTAGAACCAGCCGCACGAGCGTGAAGGCGAGGGTCGCCAGCGTGAGCCAGGCGAACCAGTCACCCAGCAGCAGATAGAGTGTGGTCTCGTGAACTGCCGGCACCTCCGCGACTAGAGTCGCGAACGGGGCAGAGTCGCTGGTGATTTCGGCGCGTATCCGTCCTCGGTTGTCGCTCACCGTGAGATAACCCTGCTTCGCGGCGCGGACGGTGCCGAAGCCACTTTCTACGCCGCGCATCACCGCCATGTGCCCGTGCACCCACCGGTCCAAGTCGAAATCCCAGGCCGGCACCAGCATCAGGCCCGCACCGGCCTCGCCGTATCGGCGCGAGAGCGCGGTGAAATCCATGTCCTTGCAGATGGCCACGCCCCAGGTCCCAGAGGGCTTGGACATGAGCGTCAGAGTTGCACCGGGTTTGAACTTTGACTCGAAGGGAGGCAGCATGTGGTGCTTGTCGTAGCTGAGCGGCGGGGAGCGCGGCGTATAGACGCGCGCCTCGTTGTACTTCACCGGCGGAGCGACATGGATCATCCCAACCACGATGTCAGCGTTGGTCCCGTCGGACAATGCCTGGAACAGGGCGTCGATATCCTTGGTGTCCGGGTCCACCGCCACGCCGAGCTTCTCCGGCAGCACGATCACCTGCGCCCCCTGAGCCGCGATGTCTTCCACCTGTGCGGCGTAGTCACGGCACAGCCGCGCGGTCTCGGGACCCTCCTCCGCCACGCGCACATTTGCCGGCTGGTCGGAAGCGATGAGGCCCACCTTCACGGTCGGCCCCGGCTGCTCCAGTCCAAGGCGCACGGCGCCGAATACCAGCACCAGCGCGATCGCGCACAGGCTCACGCCCGCGACGCGCAATGCCTGCTTGGGCATCGTGCGCCGGAGGTGAAGGCTGGTGGCGAGGACCGATGGGAACAGCATCACCAGGAAGCTCATGCCCCAGGGGCCGGTGAGTGAGGCGAGCTGCAGGAAGGGCAGGAAGTTCAGCTGTGAATAGGCGAGACTGCCCGCGGTGCCATGGGTCGAGGTGAGGTTGAGCAGGTATTCGAAGGATACCCACGTCGCAGGGAAGGCGAGCGTCGCGCTCCACCATGCGCCGCGTCGCAGCAGCGCGCGGCGAAGCAGCACCGCCAGGGTGAAAACTATCGTGAGGGTGGCGAAGATGCGCGCCAGGATGGAGGGCGGGATCCGCAGCACGCCGTAATAGTAGTGCCACATGTTGAGGCCCCCGAGCAGCCAGGCGGTAGACGCCGTGAGGGCCGCGGTCCACCAGCTGACACGCGAGGCGAAAACGAGCACGGGGAGCGGCGCAAACCAGAGCAGTGGCCACCACGGGTTCAGGCCGGTGCCGAACCAGACGAGGAGAGCGGTACAGGCCACGGTGAGGAACACGGCACAGAGATGCCGGAAGTCAGCTGCCGACGCCATGCCTGTATCTCCTGAAGAAGCGCCGCCCTCCCGTTCGGACCTCAAGCGGAGCTTGATCGATAGTTCGGGAGGGCGCGGCTCCTGCCGCGCCGTCACGCCAGGCTGGGCCTAGAATCACACGTGCCTCGCTGACTCACGGCTGTTGCGCGGTTTGGGGCGTCACGACGAGCGGCAGCTCGACGAAGCTCGCCCGGCCGGGCTCGTGGTAAATCCGCTGAGTGGCCCGCTGATAGTCCTCAGGTTTGGCCCAGAAGATGCTCGGGACGAATCTCTGCGGGTTGCGGTCATAGAGCGGAAACCAGCTTGACTGCACCTGCACCATGATCCGGTGGCCCGGCAGGAAGACGTGGTTCGCCGCGGGCAAGGTGAAGGTGTACGACAGAGGCTCGTTGGGTGCGAGGGGCCCGGGCGTCTCCAGGCTCTCGCGGTAGCGCCCGCGAAAGATGTCGGCCGAGATCATCAGCTGATAGCCGCCCAGTTCCGGCTGACCCGCCACCTCGTCGGGATGCACATCGATCAGCTTGACCACCCAGTCTGAGTCCGTGCCGCTGGTGGATGCGACCAGATGAGCCACCGGCTGACCGCTGATCTTCACCGGCGCGGCCAGGAGGTCAGAAACGAATACGACCACATCCGGCCGGCCGGAGGCTTCACGCTGGTCACTCACGAGCCATCGCGTCCAGTTCGGAGCGTTGTCCGAGCCCATCACTCGAATCGGGCGCGCCACGAAGGGCACCGGCTTCGCCGGATCGGACACGAATTCCTCGAACGGCGACTCGCCTGGCCGTGGCGCGGTGAAGCTTAGCTTGAGAGCGGCGTTGAGATAAAGCGGCGTCGGCCGGACCGCGCTCCCGCTTGTGCCGTCGGGCGGCCACGCATCCAGCCGCCTCCATGTGTTGGTCCCGGTCTCGAATGCCGTAACAGGCAATACGTCGGCCCTGGGCGCGCCATCCTTGAGGTATTGATCCAGGAAGGGGCGGAGAATCTGCCGTCGGAAGTAGAGCGCCGTGTCGCTGTCGAATCTCAAGGCTCCCAGCGAGCTGCCGTCCCTGATCTCCTGACCGTGACGCCAGGGACCCATGACCAGAAACACCTTGTCATTGTGTACGTCCTTGGGCTCGATCGCCTTGTAGACGGCAATGGCGCCGTAGATGTCCTCCTGGTCCCAGAGACTATGGACTATCATCACGGGCACGTTCAGCGGCTGCGACGCCAGGAGCTTGTCTACCGCCTGATCGCGCCAGAACGCGTCGTAGCTCGGATGCTCGAGGATCTTCCTCCAGAAGCCAACCTGCTCGAGACCTCGCCTGCGCCCGAGCTCTCCCGCGCTCCCCGCCTGCATGAACATTTCGTATTCGTCGAAGTGACTCGTCCACCACTTGATCTTTGAATCGCGAGCTGCCTCCTGCTCGTAGATGTATGTCATGTTCTGCTCACGGAACGCGCCATTGTGGAACCAATCGTCGCCCATCCACCCGTCGACCATGGGGTTCATGGGCACGGACACTTTGAGCGCCGGGTGTGGATTGACAAGCGCCATCAACGGCAGGAAACCGTCGTATGAGATGCCAAGGATGCCAACCTTACCATTGCTCTCCGGGATGTTCTTCACCAGCCAGTCGATCGTGTCGTATGTGTCGGTGGAGTGATCGACCGGCGTCTGATTCAGCGGACCACGCAGCGGCCGGTTCATCAAATAGTCGCCCTCGGAGCCATGCTTTCCGCGCACATCTTGGACTACGCGAATATACCCGCCCTCCACAATCACCTCGGTCGCGTTATCGTAGCCGCTCAGGATCGGCCCGAGGTGTGCACTTTCGTTGTGGGTAGTCAGAGCGGTGGCGTCGTAGGGGGTGCGTGTCAGGAGGATCGGGGCTCCCCTGGCGCCCTTCGGGACCAGGAGGACCGTGTGCAGCTTGACTCCGTCGCGCATGGGAATCATGACGTCGCGCCGGACATAGTCATAGCTCTCGGTGACGGGCTCAAACGTGGCCGGCGTCTCGCTCGGCAGGTTTGGGTACGTGACGGGCCGATCGCCATCCGCCGGCCGGCTCGCCTCTCCGGTCCCGGACTGCACCGGGCTGACGAACACGAGCGCTCCCATCACGGCGGAAATGAAGGTCAAATGGCGGAAACAGTAATTCGGTCTCATGTCAATCCCTCCAGCAGATTAGGGACTCGCACGGAAGTCGGAGAATCCTATCACACCGCCGGGCGACCGAGCGCTCCAGGACCCCCGCCTCAGCTAGTCCGCCAGAATCTCGTTTCGGATCCTCACGACGAGCCACGCTCGGATTTCATCCCTCACCGCTCGGAAATGATTCAACGCATCTTCGCCTTCAGTTCCGTGCACCGCCGGATCCGGGCCCGTCGAGGGCGATCGCTGTCGCTGCGACCCCGGCACACGCTCCGCTCCGCGAGACACCCCAACCACCCTGCGATTCGCCCGAACATCACGCCCGCGACAGTGGCCATCACGATGACCAGTGAAATGTAGGTGACGGTCTTCTTTGGCCCCAGGTAAGAGTTGATCACGAGCATCGAGGGTAGCGATGGCGCCGGACCGGCCAGAAGCAAGGCGAGGGCAGGGCCCTCCAGGGCTGCGGCAAAGTCGAGGCGCCGACTCGGGCGAGGCCGTTCCGTGCGAAACCGCAGATGGCGCAGATTGCCGCGCAGATTGCCGAAGCGGTCGGCCGCGCTCCATCTATCTCAGCGCCTTCACACGACTCACCGCGGCGCCGGCGTCCAATGTGCGTGGCGCCGTCTCGCCCTCGAACTCGAGGGGGCGGGCGGTTTCGCGGAGGATGGCTTTGCACTGCGCGGGTGTCAGGTCCGGTTTGAGACCTTTCATGAGCGCGACCACGCCACCGACGACCGGGGAGGTGGACGAGACAGATAGGAAAGGCTGGTACCATGTCTTCTCCCCGGCAACCGCCTTGCGGTACTCGTCGATGAACACGACGGAATAGTCGTAGTGCAGGACATTGACGTCCGGCTCGCGCCCATCGTCAGTGCCGCTCCACAAACCCGATGGCAGGATGTTCCCGGGCTCGCTGCAGTGGATGAAAGTCGTCACGATCCCTGCCTTGTGGGCGCGGTCAAGGGCTCTATCCAGTACCGTCCTCGGTTCCCCTTTGACAGCCTCTTGCGAATAGGTGAGTACGTCGATGCGTCGCTCGACCGCCCAGTCGATGGCCCTTGACATCGCATCCATCGTCGCAGCCGGATCGTCGAAGACGATGATGTTGAGTGCGTAGATCTCGGCTTCAGGGGCTATCTCGCGTAGCACCGCGGCCATCCAATAGCCATGCCATTCGTGCTCCGACAAGGATGCCTCGTCGCCTTTGACGAAATTCCTCCCCTCAGCATAGAGCTTCGGGTGGAGCGTCGTCCCGAAACTATGGTCCAGGATCCCCACCTTGATACCTCGGCCTGTCGAGAGTCCCTGCGCCGCCCTGAGGTTGTGAATCGTGAAATAGGTCTCCCGTTTGTTAGCGCCCGGAAATACGAGGACTGACTTGGGATCCTCGGCATGCAACACCGCAACCAACGTAGGCCACACAGCGAAAAGCAAGAACCAACGGACCAATGTCATCCTCGGTCGCCGAGCCCGCCCTCGAAATTTTCCTGTGTTCGCGCGGCCGCGATCCAGCGAGTGCGCGTCGATCATCTCGGTTCTCCTGTGGTCATCGCCTGCGCGCGCTCATTCCGTCGCTCCGATCGCCCCCAGATCTTCAAGCAGCGCGTCGGCGTCGGGATAGCGCCGGGCCGGGTCCTTTTCCAGCAGCCGCAGAATCGTCCGCGTGAGCGGCTCGGGGAGGGCGGGGCGGAGGGATCTTGGATCGGGCGGGGGTGAGCTCTGGTGCATGCGGAGCTGCTCGGGAGCCGACTCGGATGCGAAGGGCAATGCGCCTGTGGCCATCTCGAAAAGCACGACGCCGAGCGAATACAGATCGGAGCGGTGGTCGAGGGGCTTGAGGGCGCCCTGTTCGGGGGAGGCGTAGTGGGGGGTGCCGATGAACATGCATTGTTGCGTGAGACCGGGCGCGCCCACCAGGCGGGCCAGCCCGAAGTCAGTCAAGAAGGGCGCGCCCTCCTCGTCGAAAATAATGTTGCTCGGTTTGACGTCTCGGTGCAGCAATCGCTGGCGGTGAGCCGCCTGCAGCGCGCCGGTCACTTTGCTCGCGATTGTCACGATCTGCGCAATCGGCAGCGCTCCTCGCTCGCGCAGAATCGCGGCGAGCGTCGGTCCGCCGAGCCACTTCATCGTCAGATAAAACGTCCCCTGGCACTCGCCGAAATGGTAGTTCCTGACAATGTTCGGGTGCGCCAGGTCGCGTGTCAGGACTATCTCCTGCCGGAATCGGTTGACCGCATCGGCATCGAGTGCCATTCCTTGTTTGAGGATCTTTACGGCGATCGTCTCCCGAAGCAGCTCGTCCACGGCTTTGAACACCCTGCCGAACGTCCCGTCGCCCGCCTGGTGGAGAAGCCTGTATCGGCGGTCCAGAAGGGAGCCGGCCGCTACCGATCCACCGTGCACCAGGTTCATGTCATGCGTCGAGCGGGGACCTCTTTGCACCGGCATCTGCGCGGGGCGTCGTGTGGAGAGCCAGTGGCGAAAAAAGTGATTGGCGATCTCGAATGAGCCGGTCGGATTCCGGTGGATGTATCCGAGCTGTTCGAGCCGGTAGAGGCCGCTCCGCACCTCCTCATCTCCCTCCATCAGCCTCTCCCGAATGGCGCCGCTGTCGGCCGCTCCGGATGCAGAGAGGATCTCAAGCGCGTCTTGCTCGACCCCCGTCAGCATGCCGAAGTCAATTCCGAAGAAGTGACGAACCATCTCGTCGCTCGCCACCGCCTCGATCGCTTGATCAACCGACCCGAGCTCGAAGTACCGCTTGCAGACCAGTTGCATCAGGTACGGATGGTGGCCGCATTCCGCGCGAATCCGTGTCACCGTGGCCGGGTCGATCTTCGGACGGGACTCGGGCGGGAGGTTCCGCTGCGCGATCAAGTCTTCGGCCTCGTTTTCCGCCAGTCGGCTGAGATAGACCGGCGGGACGAAGCCGTGCAGGAACGGTGACGTGTCGGTCGCTTGGTCCGCGAGCTCCCACAGGCGGATCGTCGAGGTCAGAACCACGCGGACTCCCTCCTGCGAATGAAATGCGCGGCGCAGCCTGAGAAGCACCCGAGGGTCTTTGCGGGCGAGCGTGATCAGCTCCTCGGCCTCGTCGCAGAGCAGCAGGAGCTGCACCCCGCGGCTCTCCAATTCGCGCCGCAAGCCGGCCAGACCTTCCGCCGCGTCGTCCGAATGAAAAGACCGGGAGCTCAAGCCGAGCGCCGCGAGCCGTTTGTCCGCATCCAAAAGCGCGTCGTTGAACGAAGCCGCAAGCTCCTTCTCTTCGACCGACCCCTGCAGGTCCCAGAAGATCGGCAGATAGCGGGACGGTTTTGATTGTTGCGCAAGAAGCTCGATCTGCTTCAGAAAGGAGGTCTTCCCGATTCTCCGCGTTCCCAGCAACCAGATCGAATTGCGCGGGCCATTCAGAACTTCTTCGATCGTCCCGGCGTGTCCATAGAACTTCTCGCCGCGCACCCATTGCCCCACGACGTACTGGAAGCCGCTCATGCCTCAGGCCCTTCCACCACCTCGCGGACGGCATCGAGATCGGCAAGCGTCAGACGACTGCGGCCGAGGCGGTGAGCCCGGTCGACCAGGGCCGTGCAGAGCTTCTGGATCAGATACGGCCTGCCGGCCGCCAGCGCGATGACGCGCTGCGTCAGGCCTTTCTCGAACCGGAAAACATCGCGGATCGGCCGCTCGATGAGCTCGGCCGCCTGCCGCTCATCGAACGGCTTCACCTCGAGCTCCTCGAAAAAGTTGTACCACGGGCTGCCTTCGCTCTCCCAGTGCTTCCGGATCGAGACGCCCGCCACCACCGCCACCATATCCTCGGCGAAGCTTTTCATGAACAGGCTCCGGAGCCGCTGGTTCACGCGCGGATCGTAAGAGTTGAGCTCATCGACCTCGTCGATGAGCAGGACCAGCTTGACGCGTTTGGGCGTCGAGGCCTGCAACTTCTCCAGAACCTGGCGCAGGTCGCCGACGAGATCGTAGTAACCGTACGAAACACCTTCGGCGAACCGTTCTGCGGAGGGGCGCCCGCCGAGATGCCCGCCCAACTCCTCCAGAACGTCGCGAGCAATCGTAGAAAAAAACCTGTCTTCCGGTGTTCCTTGCAGATCGATGTAGACGGGGAAGAACTTGTAGGCGGGATCGGCGAGCCCTTGGAGACGTTTCTTGAGATGGTGGAGCAGGGTCGTCTTGCCGATCCGACGCTCACCATGAAGCAGAATGCTGTTGCCGTGAATCGTCTGCAAAACCCGCGCGATCAGGTCTTCGCGCCCGAGGAAGATGTTGTCGTCGAGCACGGGCGCTCCGGCGATGTACGGATTGAAGCGTCTGGTCAGCGCATGGCGCCGCCGGCGACCTCGACGCCACTCCCGCACGACGACTCCGGCAGCGAGGGCCATCGCGAGCCACACAACCGCCCAGGGCGATCGGAACCACGGACGGACGTAGTGGACCCTGTAAATGTACGTCTGCTCCTGTCCCGCTTGGTCGCGCGCGACAACGCTGAGCGCCGACACCCCGGGGCGCAGAAGGAACTCCTGCTTCACCGCGTTGACATAGATGTCCTCGACCTTGCCCTCCTTCAGCACGGTTTCTCGCACGACGCTTCCGCTGCCATCCCGAAACTGGACCGTCACCGGGGACTGCGACACGATTGTGCCGGCGAGCAGATAGCGAGCCTGCTCGACTCGCTGTTCCGGCAAACCGTCGGCTGACGTGCCGGTGTAATCTTCAATGA
This sequence comes from Acidobacteriota bacterium, assembly GCA_016191015.1. Taxonomy (GTDB): domain Bacteria; phylum Acidobacteriota; class CAIWXX01; order CAIWXX01; family CAIWXX01; genus JACPPM01. The sequence continues at coordinate 43,636 of JACPPM010000090.1, forward strand.
ACCTCATCGCAGGTGGGATCTTGATCCGAGCGACGGCGCCGCCGGATCGCGGTGCGAGTACATCGAACGTGATTCGCTTGTACACCTCCACCAAGGCTTCAGCCGCAGCTCCATCATGTGGATCCAGTGCCAGCGCCTGCGTCAGACGGCCGAGGGCATCGTCGAGGTGGCCAGCCTGGATGGCCTGTCGCGCCTCGTTGACCAAGCCCGCAACGCGACTGCCCAGCTCATCCATCGCCGACTGAGCCTGCTTCGCGGCGAAGAGGCGTTCCCTCATCCGCAGCCCCTGTTCGTTGCTCGGGCTGAGGGCGAGCGCGCTTTCCAGCCTGTTCAGCGTGTCATCGATCTGACCCGACTGCTCCAGGCGTGCCGCTTCCGCCAGGATTGTAGCCAAATCTGTCGATTCCGGCCCGGCTGCACTCACCTGTTCCTTCAACTTCTGCCGGGCCTCGGCCAAGAGGGCGCCCACTTCGGCGTCCGGGCGCAGATCGTTCGCCTTACCGAACGCTGCGGCCGCTGCATCGTAGCGTCCGGCCGCGAGGTACTCGCGGCCCTCGGCCACGAATCCCGCGGCACGGGATTCGATGCTTCTGGCTTCCTCCCTAGCCGAGTACTCTTTCCTCAAGCGCTCCTGCAACTCGAAGGCCTCAACGTTTTTCGGATCGATCGCCACAGCTTTTCCCGCTTCTCCGAGTGCTTCATCCAAGTTCCCGCCGGCCTGAAGGCTTCGGGAGCTAGCGAGCAGAGCCTGGAGGCGGCTCTGTGTGTCGGAACTGGCCTGCTGCAGCCTGAGCTCCTCGGCGCGCGTGCTGCTCTCCTTCAGACGGCGCACATCTTCGGCGGATCCGGCGATGGCCCCGAGCTGCTCTTCAGTCCGGAATGCTTGGAGAGCCTGAGCGTACCCGCCGAGGCCCAGGTATGCCTGGCCTAGCTTGAAGTACGGGAAGTACGCGACATGACGCGTGCCGTACGTGCGCACCCGAACGTTCGGGGTCCCCTCCAGCTCTATGGCCTTCGTGAGCTCACGCACCGCCTCTTCCCACCGTTGCGCGTCGAGCGCCTTCTCGCCCAGCTCATAGTGGACATACCACGGTTGATCGGCCAGCAGCGGTGAGGATCGAGCTGCGAGGAGAAGGCAGAGCGCGAGGGCCGGGATCCGAGCGACCCAGCTTGGAGTCACCTGCAATCTACCTTCATCATAGGGCGGGGGCGTTCACGCGCGGTCAGTGTTGAATCACTCGACAGCAGGATCATACTCCAAGTTCGGGACTAGTGCAGTAGGCCGTGAACAGGAACGGGAGAGAACCGCGATGCTGGACGTTGGGCGGGTGCGGTAGAATAGCGGGCGTATGTCCAGGGTGGTTGGGTTGCTGGGGGTCGTCGTTCTCGCTCGGTTGGGGTTCGCCCAGACAAACGATGAAGGGCTCGCGAATCTTCAATTCAACTATCTGAACCCCGGCGCGAGGTCCCTGGCTATGGGGGGGGCTTTCACAGGCATGGCAGACGACGCCACGACGGCGCTTGCCAACCCGGCCGGCCTGGTGAATCTGCTGAACGCGGAGGCGAGCGTCGAGCTGGCCTCGACCCGGATCGAGAACGAGATTGCCTGGGCGGGCGGGAGCGTGCGCTACGACGAGAAGCCAAGCGGTAGATACAATTACGTCTACAACTACGAGCCTGCCTCCTTCCCGAGCACTGTCACGAATGTGTCCTTCGCGAGCTTCGTCTACCCCTTCCACCCCGCAAGGCTCGTCGTCGCTGCCTTCTACAACGAGCAGAGCAAGTTCGAGCGAGCGTTTTCGACAAGGGGGTTTGTGAATGAAAGCACCTCCGCTCTCGCATTCCTGCCCGCCACGAGCGAGCTGCGCATGTCAGTGCAGGAGGCCGGTTTGTCGGCGGGGCTGCGCGCGGGCGACCGACTGAAACTCGGCGGGACGCTCACATACTCCCGCCTGCACATCCGGAGTCTTACCGAGCATTTCGGGAACCCGAAGTTCACACAGACTCTCACGGCCGATACCGGCCGGGCTGCCTTCAGACTCGGTGCTTTGATCAACCTCCAGGAGCGAGTCTCGCTGGGTCTCACCTATGCGCGCCGGCCGGAGTACGGAGCGGTCTCCACTTATACAGAGGGCGGCCGTCTATACGGCCCGGAACAGCAGCGCTTCAAGACACCGGACTCGTTCGCTGTAGGCGTCTCATTTCGGCCTGATCCGGCCTTCGCGTTCAATGTCGATGTTGTGCGCCTCTTCTACTCGCAACTAATGGAGGGCTACTACTGGGCCTACTACAAGCGTGGCGCGCATCTACCGGAGAGCACGACCAAATTCAAAACGACTTTCGAGGTGGAAGATCGCACGGAGCTGCGGTTCGGGACCGAGTACCTGCGCCAGATTCGCGGCCTTCCCGTCGCCGTGCGCGGGGGCATTTGGCGTGAGCCCCACCATGGCATGGTGCGCATCACTGAGGATGCATCGATCTCCCTGGATTTCGCCGACGAAAAATATGATACCTCCCCGTTCTTCTCACCACGGCTCAAGAAGGATTCCACGCACGTCGCATTCGGAGCCGGCGTCGTCTTCGCTCGCCTCGCTGTCGACGCTGCTTTCGACTACTCGCGCTCGTACAGTCGCTTCGTCCTCTCCTCGGTCATCTACCTGTCTGCGCGCTGATCAGATGAAGAACGACGGGGGAGTCATCATGGTGGCCGCCGCTGCCGCGCTCATCTGGTGTCCGCTTCTGCTGAGCGCGCTCACCCCCGGATGGATGAAGACTTACGGATTCCCCGGCTACGACACGGCGACGGCGGTTACCACGGCCGATGATGGAGGGTTTCTCGTGGTCGGCTACTCGGATGCGGCCGGGTCTGACGTTGCGCAGTACTCGGTCACGAAGCTCAGTCCCTACGGCGTCACATCGTGGCAGAAGTTCTTCGGCGGGCAGGACCAGGATTACGCCAGCGCCGTCTGTCGCGTGGCCGACGGCGGATTCCTGATCGCAGGAGATGAGGGTTCGTTCGATCGGAAGACGGGCCGAAACCTGTGGGTGATGAAGCTCGGAGTCGCTGGCGATCTGCTGTGGGAGCGGACGTACGGCGGCAAAGATCGGGACGAAGCCGGGGACATTCAGCCGACGGCCGATGGCGGGTCGATCGTGGTTGGGAGCACCCTTTCTTTCGGAGCGGGCGGGGAAGACGCATTCGTTTTGAGGCTCGGTCCGACCGGCACTGTGATCTGGCAAGAGGCCTACGGAGGCCCTGCAGGGGATCGAGCCCGCGCCGTGCGCGCGACCGGTGACGGCGGGTTTGTTGTGGCCGGCACGACGGAGTCCGCCGGGGCCGGCAAGAGCGATGTCTGGGTGCTTCGCCTCGAGTCTGACGGAGGCATCCGCTGGCAGGCCACCTACGGCGGCCCTGGAGAGGAGATCGCTAACGGCGTGGTGAGTGCCAAAGACGGCGGTTACATCGTCGCGGGTACAACCGAATCGTTCGGCGATGGATTCAGAGATGCGTGGATCCTGCGGCTCGACGCGGCCGGTTCGATCCTCTGGCAGAAGGCCTACGGCGGGGCGGGGATGGACTCGGCTGATTCGGTTCTGGAGACGTCCGATGGGAGCATTGTCGTGGCTGGACAGTTCTCATCGGTGGGAACAACCTCTGCGGACGCGTGGATATTCAAGCTAGGTCCCACGGGCAGTACCAGGTGGCAGAAGGCATACGGGGGGAACCGCCGCGACGCCGCTTTTTCTCTCGAGATGATACCTCAGGGTGGGTACGTGGTGGCCGGCTACACGAGCTCGTTCGGCGCGGGTGGTACAGATGCACTCGTTCTGCGGCTTGGGGCGTCGGGCGAGATCGGAGCGCAGTGCGGGAATGCTCTGCGGGCAACCCATGAAAAACCGGTCGTGACCGCAGCGGTCCGCGGCGCCGGCGTTGCTGTTGGCAACACGACGAAGGCGAAACTGCGTTCGCCCGCCTTTAACACGCTCTCCCCCAACCCCGGGGCATCGCATGTCTGCGGTGCGCTTCTCCCCGAGCTCGCCGGTTCCTTCGGCCCCTTCGACTACGATCCCCAGACGGGTGAGACCAAGGTGAGCTTCACGTGCAGTAACGCGGGCACCGGAAGCGCCGGCCCTTTTCAGATCAGCTTATACTTCTCGAAAACGCCGAGCCTCGGATCCGACTCGGTGCTGGTCGGGAGCGACCCGGTGGACGGGCTTGGGCTCTCATCCACCTACACGATGCGCCGGCAGCGCGCGCAGAGTGAGTACGTCTACGCAATCACGGTTGTCGACGAAGGCAATGCAGTCGGCGAATTCGACGAGACCAACAACGTGGCGGTCGCGCTTCTGCCCTGACGCGCGGGCCTGAGGAAGCATGCCTGGATCTGGGGAAGTGACGCGGCTGCTGGTCGAATGGAGCCGCGGGAAGCCCGAGGCGCTGAACGGTCTTCTGCCGCTCGTGTACGACGAGCTGCGCCGGATTGCGGCGGGATACCTGCGGCGCGAGCGGCCGGGGCATCTGCTCCAGCCGACGGCTCTCGTTCACGAGGTGTTCCTGAAGCTCGTGGATCAGCAGGCAATCGAATGGACCGGGCGCGCGCAGTTTTTTGGGATCGTGGCGAGATCGATGCGACAGATCCTCGTCGACCACGCGCGAGCGCGAGCCGCTGAGAGACGTGGCGGAGACGCAATCCGCATCCCGCTGGATGAAGCTCTCATCGGCACGCCGCCGCGCGCGGTCGATCTGATCAATCTCGACGACGTGCTCAACCGCCTCGCGGCTCTGGACCCCGATCTCGCTCGAATGGTCGAGCTCCGCTTCTTCGGGGGTCTCACGGTTGAGGAGGCCGCCGTGGTGCTGGGGACCTCGGAGCGGACCGTCAAGCGGGAATGGCGATCGGCACGGGCGTGGCTGCAGAAGGAGCTCGCCGGGGCTTCGGAATGAACCCTGACCGCTGGCTGCGGATCAAAGCGGTTTTCCAGGAGGCGTGCGAGATCGACGCGGGCGAACGTGCGCGCTATCTTGCGCAGGCCTGCGGCGACGATGCGGATCTGCGGTCCGAGGTGGAGAAGCTCATCGCCGCCGACGCGGAGGTGAACGAGGCGCCCAAGAGGGAGAGCGCCCGACCGCAGTGGCCGAGGATCGGTCCTTACGAGATCATCCGCGAGATCGGTCGCGGCGGCATGGGGACGGTGTACCTCGCAGCCAGGGCCGATCACGCGTATGCGAAACAGGTTGCGATCAAGGTAATCCGGCGCGGGTTCGACACCGAGAGCCTCCTGCGACGGTTCCGGAAGGAACGACAGATCCTTGCGGCGCTCGAACATCCCTACATTGCTGCGCTCTACGACGGCGGCTCCACAGAAGCCGGGCTCCCCTACATGGTGATGGAATACGTCCGGGGAGAGGAGATCCTCAGCTACTGCGACACGCGGTGTCTGACCGTCCGCCAACGACTCGATGTTTTCCGCCGGGTCTGCTCGGCCATCCACTATGCTCACCAGAAGCTCGTCATCCATCGTGATATCAAACCATGCAACATTCTTGTGACAGAGAATGGAGGTCCGAAGCTGCTCGATTTCGGGATCTCGAAATTGCTCGATCCCGACCCCGATCGCGCGGCGCTGGCTCCGTCCTCATTCCCGATGATGACGCCCGAGTACGCGAGTCCCGAGCAGGTGCGCGGCGGACGCGTGACGACCGCGAGCGACGTGTACTCGCTTGGGGTCCTGCTCTATGAGCTGCTCACCGCGCAGAGACCGTGCAGCGTCGAGGATCAGTCGCCGGCGGCCATGATCCGCGCGATCTGCGAGATCGAGCCGGAGAAACCAAGCATCGCGGTCTCGCGATCCCCGGCCGGCTCGCCGGCCAGCGCGCTGGCGGTGGAAGCCGTCAGCGCGAATCGTGGCACAGATCCTGCCGGGCTTCGCCGCGCGCTCTCCGGCGACCTGGACACGATCATCCTGACGGCGCTGAGCAAGGAGCCCGATCGGCGCTATGCCTCGGTCGAGCTTTTCGCCGAAGATCTGCGACGGCACATGGAGGACCTTCCCGTTGCCGTGCGCCGCGGCACTATGCTCTACTACGCAGAGAAGTGGATCCGCCGGAATCGGACGGCGGCGATTGTCGGAGGTGGGATTGCACTGTCGCTCCTGATCGGGCTTGGCGTGATGCGATGGCGGGCGCGAGTCGAGCGGCAGGAACGGGAGAGCGCCGATCTGAGGCTCGATGAAAGGCGCAGGCTGGCGACTTCAGATCTGCTGCAGCTCGACGCGGCCATGGAAACCAGCCCGGACCCAGCCGCGGCTCTCAAGCGGAGGGTCACGATCCTGGAAGAGCTGTGCAAGGCGGACTCGATGAGGGTCGATTTCCAGCGCGATCTGGCAAAGGCCAGGGCCACCGCCGGCACGATCCTCCTCGATCGCGGCGATCACGTGTCCGCCATAGGGCAATGCGAGGGCGCTGCTCAAATCTACGAGCGGCTGACAGCGCTCGAACCTTCCGACCCCGCGCTTCGGCTGGAGCAGACAGCCAACCTGCGCACAATCGGTCTCGCCTACGCGGCAAAGGGGGAACCATCGCGGGCTCTCGAGTATCTCACCAAACCCCTGGCCGAACGGGAGAAGCGCGTCGAGGCTGGCCCGGACCGCGCGCTGCCTCTCGCCCTGCTCTACAACGACATCGGCAAGGCCCATGTCAAGCTAGGCGACAGGGACCACGCCGTGGACAATCTGCAGATCGGTCTCCAGATTGTCCAGGCGATCACGCGGGCCGATCCCGATGACACGAGATCACAGCTCCTGCTCAGCGATATCTGCGAGACGCTAGGCAACGCTTATCGGATCGCGATCACTGGAGCGGCTCCGAGCGAGCAGAGGGATTCGCACCTCCGCGCACGCGCATACTTCGTGCGCACGAAGCAGATCCTGGACGAGCTCTCGGCGAAAGGCAAGTTGAGCCTCTCCGATTTGCCACGGCTGAAGCGAATGACCGACGAGATCGCGAAAGAGGACATTGAAATCCACCGCGCCGAGGCACTGCCCCGCTCCGCCTCTGAGAGAGATGGAAGCGAGTAGTACCGGTCAAGGGTTTTGGGCGAGCGCGACCAGGCGCCCGGCGTGGACTCCGTACTCGGCACCGTCGAGGTCGCCGTACAGCTTTATATTGACGAAGCCTGCGCGGCTGAGGCGGTCGCTGATCTCCTGCCCGGAATAGATGGTGTGACGAAAAGTGTGACCCCGCGCTACTCCGTTCGACATCAAGATCCATTCGTTGTGGGCTCGGGTCCAGCCATCCACGATCTGATGACGCTGGACCAGGAGTGAGCCATCCGGAAGCGAGTCTGACGTCGTCGGCTGGAAGATCCTCGCCAGAACCTCCTTACCCACCATATCCATCACCAACCAGCCCTTCGCTTTGAGGCTAGAGCGAATGTTCCGCAGCACCGTGACGTCTTCCCCTTTGTCTTCAAAGTACCCGAAGGACGTAAACATGTTCAGCGCAAGGTCGTAGCTGCAGGGGCGCACGAATCTCCGCATGTCCTCTTTGATCCATTCGACATGAAGCTGAGCATCATCGGCACGTCCTCTGGCTTTATCAAGAAGGAAGGGGGATCTGTCCACACCCGTGACCCTGAAACCTCGCCTGGCCAGCGCGATCGAATGGCGACCGGGACCGCAGCACAGATCCAGAACCGAGCCGCACTGCAGGTTCACACGAGCGAGGATCTTGTCGACCTCCTCCTCTGCACCAGAGAGGCGCTCCGTGGGGAAAAGAAAGGAATAGAAGTCCTGCCAGAAGCTCTCGTCTTCAAACCATTCGCTCACCGCACTCCCTCCAACATTCGCATTCTATCACCTGGCCACAGCGCGGATTCCCGTCGCGTGTTTTCACGCGGCTCGCGAATCAAAGCGTCCCAAGCTCTCCGTAGCGATATAATAGTGTCTAGGAAGTTGAGTGTTGACGCAAAATGGCAAGAAAGTTGAGGCGGCTAGATCTTCCGAGCTCCTCTCAGGAAAGCAGGAGGGGAGGAATGCAGGAACGGAGCGGTCGTCTCGGCCGATCGGGGTGGCTCGGAAGAACGCTCTCACTCTCTACGCTCCACGCTCTCACGCGCGGCGGGGACGCAACCAATGCAGGTTGCGCCTCCTCCGCGTTAGGCAGGGAGATAAAGCGGATTAGGTGAAATGCAACGGACAGTACCGCTGGAGATCCCGGCCGAGATCCCACATGCAGCGAGGATGACACCGGAAGAGTTGAGGCTCGAGCTCGCCGTGCACCTGTTCCAGGCAGGCAGGCTCTCCTTCGGGAAAGCACGAGAGATGGCGGGTCTCGCCGTGTGGGAATTTCTTCAGCTCCTCGGCAGTCGAGGCATTCCACTCCACTACGGGCCAGACGACTATGAGGCAGACCTGCGGACCCTTGAGGATCTCCGCCGCGCCCGATGATCGTCAGCAACGCATCGCCTTTGATCGGGTTGGCGCGAATTGGGAAGATTGATATCCTTCCGAGGCTCTACGGAAGCATCCTCGTGCCGACGGCCGTGTGGGAAGAGGTCGTGGTTCGCGGAGCCGGGCAACCGGGCGCAGATCAGATTGCTTCTGCGCCGTGGGTAGAGAGCAGGGATCCACAGAATCAGTCGCTTGTTCGCGCCCTACAACAGGATCTTGACGCGGGCGAGGCGGCAGCCATTGCGCTGGCACTGGAGGTCCAGCCGGTCTTCCTGCTCATGGACGAACGGCTCGGCCGCGAGACAGCCCGTCACCTCGGCTTGCGCTGTCTTGGGACTGTCGGTGCTCTCGTCGAGGCCAAGAGGAAAGGGTTGGTCCCCAGCGTAGGCGAATGCCCGTTCGCCCTCCGAGATGTTGCGGGATTCCATCTGCACGAGGCTCTCGTTCGCAAAGTGATCGCTGGTGAGGGGGAAGGCTGATTCCTCGCTGACCGCGTCGCTTCTCGATCTCGCCTTCTGACGCGACCTGGCGCCACGCGGGGACCGCGCATCCGGAACGGTGAATCGCGAGCCGCGGGACACGGCCCCCCGACCTACTTGGGGCCCCGGAACTTCCTCCACACGGCCCCGTATCACTGTACGGCATGGGTATTATCGATCGAGGAGGAAAAGAGAGTTGACCATGAGGAAGATGGTGAGAACCTGGTTGTTTCTGGTGTCGGCTGCGATCCAGCTTTCGGCGGGGACCGAGGCGGCGACGCAGCGAATCCCGATGCGGGATTTTTTCCGCAATGTCGAGAAAGGCTACTTCCGAGTCTCCCCGGACGCGACCTATATCGCCTTCATGCAGCCATACGAGAGCCGCATGAACGTGCACGTGCAACGCCGCGGGAGCACCGAGGTGAAACGAATCACGAGCGAAACTGAGCGCGATATCGCCGACCTCTTTTGGAAGGGCAACCATCGCATCATCTATGTCAAGGACTTCAGCGGTGACGAGAACTTTCATCTTGTTGCAGTCGATCCTGACGGAGGCAACCTCAAGGATCTCACGCCGTTCGAAGGGGTGCGTTCCCAGGTGATCGATGATCTTCGCGACCACCAGACCGACATGATCATCAGCATGAACAGGCGCAACAAAGAGGTTTTCGACGCATACCGGCTGAACACGGTGAGCGGGGAGTTGACGCTGGTGGCGGAGAATCCAGGGAACATCACAGGGTGGGTAACCGATCACGACGGACAGATTCGAGTCGCGATTGAGACAGATGGAGTCAATTCGAGCGTGCTGTACCGCGACGATCCAAAGTCAGCTTTCAAGTCCGTGCTGACCACGAACTTCAGGGAACAGGTCAATCCTCTCTTTTTCACCTTCGACAACAAGAACCTCTACGCGGTTTCAAATCTGGGTCGCGACAAGACAGCGATCGTAGAGATCGATCCGGCCACGGGCAAGGAGCTCCGCCTCGTCTACGAGCGTCCTGAGGTGGATGTTGACAGCATGTCCTTCTCCCGTAAGCGCAAGGTCCTGACCGAGATCAACTACACGACCTGGAAGATGCAGCGCGAAGTGCTGGACCCGGAGCTCAAGCGTCTTTATCAGCTTCTGCAGAACAAGCTGCCGGGCTACGAAGTGGTTCTTCAGAACAGCGACTTGGCGGAGGAAGTGTTCGTAGTGGCGGCCTTCAACGATCGTACGGAGGGATCGCGGTATCTGTACGAGACCAAGGGTGACGTTCTCACGAAGCTCACCGATCTCACGCCATGGCTGCCGGAAGAGCAGATGGTTGAGATGAAGCCGATCACGTACAAGTCTCGAGACGGGATGACGATCAATGGTTATCTCACGCTGCCGAAGGGGAGGGACGCCAAGAATTTGCCGGTGGTCGTCAATCCGCATGGCGGGCCGTGGGCGCGCGACGTCTGGGGATTCAACCCGGAGGTCCAGTTCCTGGCCAACCGCGGCTACGCCGTCTTCCAGATGAACTTCCGAGGATCGACAGGTTACGGCCGTGCCTTCTGGGAGGCGTCCTTCAAGCAGTGGGGCCGGAAGATGAACGACGACATTACGGACGGTGTCCAGTATCTCGTTCAACAGGGGATTGCCGATCCGAAGAGGATCGCGATCTATGGAGGAAGCTACGGCGGGTATGCGACGCTCGCGGCCATGGCTTTTACGCCAGACATCTATACGTGCGGGGTGGATTACGTCGGCGTTTCCAACCTGTTTACATTCATGACCACGATTCCACCCTACTGGAAGCCCTACCTGGATATGTTCCACGAGATGGTGGGAGACCCCGAGAAGGACAAGGACCTCTTCCAGGCCACCTCGCCGGTCTTCCACGTCGGCAATATCAAAGCACCTCTCCTCGTTGCTCAAGGCGCCAAAGACCCGCGTGTCAACATCAACGAGTCCAACCAGATCGTCGATGCGCTGAAGAAGCGCGGCGTTGACGTTCAGTACATCGTCAAGGAGAACGAAGGCCACGGTTTCAGGAACGAGGAGAATCGCTTTGAATTCTACGAGGCCATGGAGAAGTTCCTCGCGACACATCTGAGGTAGTGCAACAGAAGGGGTCGCGCTCATCCGCCGTCGGCCCCATCCGTCACACCACCAAGTCACCAAGGCCCCCAGAAAACCCGAATAGCTGCCTCGGCGCTCCTATGTGACACGCATTCTCCACCGTGGCCCCGTTCTTCATCGGATTCCGCATGCATGGCGAGGGCGGGAAGGCCCGGACGGGGCGCCTTGCTACCGCGGGACGCCACGACGTACAGTCGGTCAGGGTTCTGGACGGCTCCGGCCCCGCACTCGTCATGGGAGGAGACGAAGATGTCAATGCGAATCGGTCGTGATACTGCGGGTCGGTATCTGACGGGGCAGAAGCGCCTTGCTGGAGGTGGGTGGGTGGTCATGTGCCTGCTGTTGCTGGGCGCGTTTCATGCGTCCGCGGCTGAGGAGGATCGGTGGAGGAAGATCGGAAAGGGCGGGCTCGCGGATGCAATCGCGGTGGATCCGCGGGATTCGACGAGAGTCTACGCTGCGCACTGGGAAGATGATGTATTTCGGCGGAGCGATGACGGCGGGGTCACGTGGCAGGCGACCGGGACCATCCCATATACAGAAGCCATCGGCTACAACCTGACGATCGATCCCAGCGACTCGGAGGTTTTGTATATCGAGACTGATCCGGAATACTGCAGCAGTTGCGACGCGGCGCTGCTCAGGAGCACCGACGCCGGAGTTACGTGGGAGATCCTCCAATACGAGGACGGAGTCGACGGCCCCATCGCCATCCATCCGCGAAATGGATCGATCCTCTACCGCGCTGACAATTACTCCGGTCGGGTCTACAGATCAGTCGACGGGGGCGTGACGTGGAGCGTGTTGGCCGGCCTGCCGCGGGAAGGGCTGTCGATCACGATCGACAAGTCGGCCCAGCCCATCGTCCTCGTCGGAACCGCGAGCGGGATCTACCGAAGCACGGACGGAGGCGCCTCGTGGATCGCCGCGAATACCGGCCTGCCCGGGGATGGCAGCAGCACGATGGCCACCATGCTGAGCGCATCCGGGACGGAGGCGGGGATCGTCTACGCCGCGACCGATCGAGGCCTCTACCGCACCATCGACGGTGGGGCGCAGTGGACGCGTGTCAGCGCCAGCTTCGATACCCAGACGGTGACGCACATCTCTGTGGACTCGCGTGACTCGGATGTGGTGTGGGCATCATCGTCCGGCGGAAAAGTTTACGTCACCTACGACGGCGGTCGTGCGTGGAGAGCCCACTCCATCGAAGGAGCCGCCTTCACCGGCCTGCTCGATCCGACTCTCTCAGACGTACCCTACCTCATCACTGACATCGCCGCTGGCTCGGGCGATCGGGGGACCGCCTATGCGCTCGTGCGTGAGCTCGGCATCTTCCGCACGACAGACGGAGGCGAGTCATGGGATTTGTTGGGGGCGCGGCTTCGTGGGCCGGCCGCCCAACTGGTGCTTCCTGATCCTGTTATGCCCGGCAAGCTGTACGCCGCGAGCTCAGCCGATCCGCAGTACTCCTTCTCAGATCGCGAGCTTTTGACGGCGACCAGCGACGGCGGATCGACCTGGAGACTCGCGTGCGACGGTCTGCCGGCCGGAGACGTCGTGTCCGGCTTGGGCTGGATCCGCGATCTGAAGATCAGCACTCTTGAGCGCGGCATGCTCTTCGCGACGACCCGCCGCGGCGTCTATAGGAGCGTCAACGGTGGAAGGAGCTGGAGCCCGGCCAACAAGGGGATCGTACGGTCTGCGAATGCGGGGCCTCTTGCGATTGATCCGGATGATCCGGCCCACGTTTTCGTTTTCGTCCGGAAGGAGGGATTCTTCGAGACCCTCGACGCAGGTCTGAGTTGGCAACGTCTCAGCACAGATCTGGCTTCGCGGCTCATTGCGACGATCGTTCCCGATACGAATCGGCCAGGCGTTCTTTACGCTGGAGCGCACGGGGAATGGTACGGGGACGCCGCGGCCGTGTTCCGCAGTCTTGACGGCGGCCGGACTTGGAGTGTGCTCGGCAAGCCGTTCGGCGATGACGGCGTGGATTTCATCCAGATCGCCGTTGCGCCTACCAGCCCGTCCACGGTCTATGCTCTCGGGGGTTTCGGTTTGTACCGGCTTCGCTCGGGCGATGGGGACTGGTCCAATCTGGGACTGATCGATGGGAGATCCGACGCATCCTGCGTCGCGGTGGATCCGGCGGATCCGGCGGTCCTCTACGCAGGCACGACGAGAGCCGGGGTATTCCGAAGCGTAAACTCCGGCGACACGTGGACTCCATTCAGCACCGGGCTGAATGACAGGTCCGGCTCGGATCAAGTGCGTCACATCGCGTTTGGAGCCGAGGCGAGCGGAGCTCTGTACGCTGCGACAGGTAACGGCGTCTATGCGCGGGCTCTCAATCGCTGACGGGCGCCGGCGGAAGCAGGAGACAAGACCATGCGAGCACACCGGATGCTTTATGCAGCAGCGGTCGTGCTGGTCGCTTCAATCCGGGCGGCGCAGTCAGAGGAGTCCCGACCGGTCGAAGAGTACGTGCTCGGTGTCAGCTATCTGGCCGCGCTCTCGTCGAGCGTCGATGCTGAAGGTGACATCCGGAGGCTCGCGCGGCTCGGATACAACCATCTCTGGATCTGGGCGACGTATGACGTGCCGTCCGCCCAAGAGGCATCGATGGTGGACAAGAACGGGAAGATCCGCAAAGGCCCGGCCGCGCGCCTCGATGCGATCATCGGGCTCGCCGGCGCCAACGGCATGACGATCAACCTGACGCTCGACCCGGAAATGCACGTGCCGATGTGGCGAGGGAAGACCCCGCCATTCGAGACGTACGAGAATGCCGTTCGCAACGTGGCGAAATGGCTGCGAGCCAACGCCAACTACAAACGGTACCAAAACGTCACGGTGAATGTGTGCAACGAATGCGTCATCAACTGGCGTCGCGGAGTCACGGGCGAAGGGGTGACGAAGCTGATGAAACACTATGGCGGCCGGGACCTGGCAGAGCATCCGGCCGTGGCGATCCAGGAGCTTTTCGACGCGGCCAATGAGGGTCCGGGAAATCCGATCCGCGTCTTCGTGTCGCTGGGCTTTCCGGATGAGGCAGTGCCGAAGGCCCAGGCAGCGGCACTGTATCGCGCCCTCATGCCGTACGGCGGCCGTCTGCTGGCCGCTCCTCACTTCGACCGCACCTGCGCGGACTGGTACAAGAAGACCGGCGAGCGCATCCGCGAATTCCGGAATCTTCTCGGGGTCGACGCCGACATCTACCTGCAGGAGGAGAACCGGCGCCACTACAAGAAGATCCAATGCGACATCCAAGTGGAGCACTACAAAACAGCTGCCTGCCAAGCCAAGCAGGAAGGCGCATGGGGATGGAACTTCCAGTCGCAGGCCGGCTTCGGTGAATCGGACAGTTTCTTCGGTGGGCTGGACAGCATCGAGAAGGAGGCAGTGGAGACACTCCCCGCCGGCCTCACAGAATGCCCCTAGGGTAGTGCTGAGCGCTAGGTTCTGGGTGCTGGGTGCCCGGAAAGCTGTGGCTGAGCCGGAGCGGCAGAACTCAGCACCCAGAACTCAGCACTCAGCACCCAGCACTGGGGGACCCCACCGTCCAGCGAAACACCGGGACTAGAAGTTTCCCTTCGGCAGCAGATCGACCCAGTTATCCGGCAGGCTGACCCTGTAGCCTTCCGAGTACTCAGCACGATAGTCATCCCAATTCGATCCCATGTAGATCCTGCTCCCTTTCGTGTTGATCGCCGCGAAGGCCTCCGCGAAGTAGTTCTTGTCGCCGGTGTAGTCGAGTGAGGTATAGGCGTGCGTATGAGCGATACGCCAGACGCGCGGTTTCTTCTTCAACTCGACCATGAAAAGTTGAGTGTCCATCCAGGAATGCTTCGATGTGCCGGGAGGGAGGTTTCTCGATCCGTATGTCGAGACCAGGACCCAGCCTGGCGTCTGGGCGCAGTTGCCCGAGAAGTGCAGGCCGATATCCGGGTTCGTCGTAAAGGGTATCTTCACGAGCCTGGTCTCCTTTCCGGTCGTGAGATCGGACATTGCGATGCAGTCGTTCGAAACGTTTTGATAAACGAGAACGTCCTTCCCATCGTCCGTCCGCGCGAAGTCGCCGTGCCCATTGGAGCCTGTGGTGAGGCTGAGGACTTTGCTGAGGTCCCTTGGGAGGATCTGCGGAAACAGCAGATCGTCGTATCCGACGATGCAGTGGTTCCCCGACATATCCATGCCGACCCAATTCACCTTGTCCAGGAACCCTGTGCTCTTCCGCGCGACGATCTGGTCGAGCTGTTTGTCGTAGACGACAATCGACACGAGCTGCCAGGATTCATCGACGACTCTGAATGCCCAATAGCGGCGGTCCAGCGAGGCGTCACCCTCGCTCCCCGTCGTCAGAAACGCACCACCCGGAAACTCTCCGCTGAAGTCGTGGATCGGCGCCACCTTCTTGGTGCCGGTGTGGTAGCTCCGAAAGGTCATATTGTTGACGAAGTAGAAGACCTTCGGATCGGTGGCATCCCACCGTGGCTCCGGCTCCTGACCTCCGCTGTCGAAGATCTTGAGCTGGCGGATCTTCTTGAACGTCCGAGCATCGTACAGGTACCAGGCCGCGGAATTGCCACGGAGCACCAGCAGCGTTCCATCGCTGTTCTCCGGATCCGATTTCGCGTACTCGTTCTGGATGCCGGGACCGATGTACTTGTCGGCAGTCTTGTCGGTGATTCGCGTGACGGTGGTGTGGAAGATGGGGTCAAGTATGGCGCCGCCCTTCTTCGGCATCGGGATGTCCGGCGGGGCGTAGTACGCCGTCCCCATCACAAACTGGAAATCCTGCCGGTCACCACGCATCGTCGCAGTCCAGACCATCGTGAGGACGAGGAGGCCGATAAGGCTCCCCGCAGCTCTGCAGACGTTTCTCATGATTGCCTCCGCCACCCGTGGCACAGGCCGGCGCTGATGCCGACCCATCATCCGGAGTAACGTCAATGCAGGCGCGATCCCTCAGATGGGTCCGTAATTGGCCGCGAGCAATCTCTACGTTCCTCGCGTCCGTGCCCCGCACTATCTGCTCGCCGAAGTGCTCCTTGCCTTCTGCCCGCGCCGGTCGGTCTACGCGGCGAGGCGGGCCATACTGCGAAATGCCGCCCAGAGCCAGCTCGATCATGCGCTCCAGAAGCAGCTCCTGCAATCCGATTTCATGGGAGGCATCGTCCTGAGGAGCCTCAACCACGAGTGCTGCCGTGTCGCGGCTGAGGCCCGCGACCAGCCTGCAAGCGCATCTCGCGGGCGGTGCGGTTGGCCGAGAGATCGGCTACCTTGGTCAGCTATGACTGGCCTCGGCATGCAGCTTCAATCCTAAAGCCTCGATTACTTTGAGAATGGTGTCGAAGCCGGGGCTGCGTTCGCCGGAAAGCGCCTTGTAGAGGCTTTCGCGCGAAAGACCGGCATCTCGGGCGACCTGGGCCATGCCTTTGGCGCGGGCGATGTCGCCAAGCGCCTTGGCGATGAAGGCGGCATCGCCGTTCGCCTCTTCGAGGCAAGCTTCGAGATACGCAGCCATTTCCTCAGGGGTCCTGAGGTGTTCTGCGACGTCATAGCGAGTGGTAACGGTCTTGGCCATTGCACTTACTCCGATAGATTTTGTGCGAGGCGTAGAGCTACTTTGATGTCCCTGGCTTGAGTCCTCTTGTCGCCACCAGCCAGGAGAATGATCAGCTCGCTGCCTCGCTGCTTGAAATACACCCGGTAACCGGGACCGTACTTGATTCGCAATTCGGAGACGCCCTTACCAACCGGCCCGACATCTCCAGGGTTTCCTGTGGCGAGCCGCTCAATCCTGGCTTGTATTCGCGCTCTGGCTTGGATGTCGCGGAGTTCGTCGAGCCAGCGAGTGAAGACGACGGTCTTCCGAATATCGATCATGCAACCACTGTAGCCCACAGGCTACACGTTGTCAATCGCGGCGACCATGTTCAAAGGTGCTCAACGACTGGAGTCAGGCGTGCTGTTTGCTGCGTCGCCTGCACTCTCTGGTTGGCCAACGTTGTGTTTTCCGTCGTCCGTTCGAAATACCGTCCCTGTTTTTCTGTCTATCCCGGGGTCAACCGCTTCCTATCTCGCGGGGACAGGATTTGTGTGATCTGGCCGCGCTCGAAAACAACAATGTGCTCTTGGGCGCGATCCGGGCCCGACTCGCCGAGCCACTGACGCTTCTTGAGGCTCAATCGCTTGACTTCCTTGATCGTGTTCTCGCAGAAGTCCAACTGACGCCCGCAGTCACACAGATAAGGAAGAAGGGTAGATCTCTTTCGGCATGACTTGACCGTGACATGGATGATGTCGAGGCGTCGACAATGATCATGAATGCCTCACTCCTGGGGCTTTGCCGGCGGAACTCTCGTTCTGAGCAAATCGACCAGATCGGCGGGAGCTGAGAAGATGATAGTCGAGTTTCCCTTCTTGGCCGCTTCGGCCACGGCTTGGAGCTCCTTGAGGCGCAGGATCAGCGGATTCTCCTGGATCAGGCGCGCGGTGTTGGCCTGAGTCCGCGCCGTCGCGAGCTCCTCCCGTGCCGTTATCATCGCGGCCTTTGCCGCCTTCTCCGCCTCGACTGCCTTCGCCATGATATTCCTAAGCTCCCCGGGAAGGATCACGTCGCGGATCCCCGCCTGCACGATCTCGATCCCGAATTCGCGTACCTTCGGTCGCACCAATTCGGTGAGCTGGTTCGAGATCTCTGACTTGGTCTCGAAAAGCTGGTCGATGCCGTACGCGGCGACGATCGCTCGCAGCGCCAGCTGGAGCTCCTGGTGCAGGAATTCAGTGAAATTGTCCAGCTTGTGAAGCGCTGCGACTGGATCCACGATACGATACTGCGCGACGAGACTCAGCTTGACGTTCACCTGATCCTTCGTGAGTATGTCCTGCCCCGTGATCACCATGGCGCGCTGTCGCATATCCACGATCGTCACACTCTGGTGCAAGACAGGCTTCCAGATCACGTACCGGCCCGGATCGAGCAGGCGGATGAAGCGTCCCCTGCGGTAGAGCAGTCCGCGTTGGTACTCGATAATCGTCACATTCGACGCCGCCCACCGTCCCAGGACAACAGCCATCACGATGACGAGGACAACGAATAGGAGTCGGAGCAGTCCTTCCATGAGACCTCCCGTCATGGTCGATCAGTAGTTCCGCCGCCCGCCCCGTCTACTTCCGCAGCGACGGGAGATGGGTTGATGAGGGTTCCACGAGGATCCCCCAGGTATCCCCCATCCCGCAGGGCCGATGCGGAGTCCCGGCGTGAGCCCGGGCGACAGAGAGAGCGGCGGAGTGTCCATGACCAATGGTTTGGGAATCGAACCCAGGTGGCGGCCGATGCGCGGGACATCCTCGACGACTGCCTCGGATGCCGCTTGCTCGTAGCCAACCGCCGTGCATCATACATTTATCGGATGACGAATACCAACGAATCCTGCAGGAGTGCCGATGAGGGTCTAACCGTCGCGGCCTGGACTGCGAGCCGGTCCATACTGCGAAATGCAGCGCGGAGCCGATCGTCTGTGAGATTGTCGAGCTGCGGGAGGGGTCGAATCCGCGGATCTGCGCGCGGCACGGGCCGCAATCCACTGAACCAGTCCCTGCATGATTCGCAGGTTAGCCCGACCATGCGGTGCCGAATCCCCGATGTTGGCATCGATGGCGGTCCCAAGAGCCAGGCGCGGCTCGGGCGCGAAGGCGACCCTCGTGGGCGAAGATCGAGCTCTCTCGCACGGCGCGGTCATACTCGGCGAGAAAGGCAATCTGAAGCTGCCTCCCTGTAACGCCGCGTGCCTGCGCGCGCTCGAGCAAACGCTGTAGCCCTTGCGGCTCGAGCCGGAGAGCGAGACCGGCGAAATAACCGGTGGGACTCGTCGCGGCTCTCTGCTGGTCGAGATCAGTCGCCTTGCGAATCTCTTCGTCCGACTGGCCGCGAACGGCCTCGTCGGCCACGGTGAGCCACGCTTGGCGCGCTCCGCCCGAGTACGCCCGCCGCACTTGCACGATGGTTCCACCCGAGCTCCATCCTCCGTGCTGCGCTCCGCTATCCCAAGCCCAGCTCTGGAACCCATTGGAGACCATCGTGTCGAGAACCACGAATCACACCGAGGCCCGCCTGCCGTATTGCTCGACCACACGTTCCTCATCGATAATCCGATGCCCCATGTGGAGGTCTTGATAGCCAGCAGTGGATCCCAAGTTGATGAGCGCACCAAACCGCGAGTCAGCTTCAACCTGGAAGCGATCCCACGAATACTCCGGCGCCTCCGGAGTCGAGCAGGCTCGCGGCCGCCACGGCGCTCAGCAGGGCCGTGAGCAACTTCGTGGTGCCGGTCTTTCCCGGAGCAGAGACCTGACGCGGCGGAGCCGCAACCAAACAGGCAAGACCCAGGCACGCTGCAAGACCCTTCCGAGCACCTCTCAGGAAAGCAGGAAGTTAGGAAGGCAGGAAGGGATCTGTTCGATGCCACCCTGAGCTCCGGAGATGACTGCTCCGTTCCTGCATTCCTCCCTTCCTGCTTTCC
>JACPPM010000100.1 GCA_016191015.1 Acidobacteriota bacterium
CTTGAGCTCCGGAGATGACTGCTCCGTTCCTGCATTCCACCCTTCCTGCTTTCCTGAGAGGGGTTCGGAGGATCTCACCCACTCGAACGTTTTGCCATTTCGTGTCAACACTCAACTTCCCAGACATCAATCTCCTCCTGCTAGTGCGTGGCGCCCGGCCGCCTACTTCACCTGGAACTGGACCGTGTTGCTCGTGATGCCGTCGACGACCACGTAGACGTCGACGATGCCCTTCTTGAGTCTTGTCGGGATCGTGACCTTGAGTCTCGTCGTCTTGGCCGAGCTCACGCGTGCTCTGTACCCGTTGAAGTAGACGAGATTCAGGCGGGCATTCTTGCTGAAGCCGCCGCCGTAGATCGTGGCCTGACTGCCCGGTTTCGCGCTTCTCGCCTTGATGCTGGAGATGAACACATCGGATCCCGGAGTCTGTGGCCCTGCGAGCTTGGCGAGAAATGCGTCAGGACTTCCAATGTTGTACGGCGCAATGGGCGATCCCCAGGGTTCTTGGCTGTTGCCGAAGACGTAGATGTGTCCACTTGAGCCCCGCGCGATCCCGGCGGCATCCTCGGCGTAGTTGCTGTTGCTGCCGAGGAACGTGTTCCAGAGAAGCAAGCCGCTTCCATCGAGCTTGGCTGCGAACGCGTCGGTGTCCCCCGCGAAATTCCTGATCGGCGATCCCCAGCTGCTTTCGCCGATACCGGCAACGTAGCTATTGCCATCCCCGTCCACCGCAATGGCCGTACCACCATCGGCAAGGATGCCACCCAAGAAGGAGTTCCAGATGAGGTTTCCGCCGGTGTCGAGTTTGGCGGCGAAGGCGTCCTGATCTCCCCCCGCGTACGCCCTGGTCGGCGAACCCCAGGTGGACCTGCTCCAGCCCGCGACGTAGGTGTTTCCGCTCCCGTCCACCGCTATCCCACGGACGGCGTCCCAATCGCCGCCACCAAGGAACGTATTCCAAAGGAGCGATCCGCTCACACTGAGCTTCGCCACGAAGGCATCCGCGAATCCGCCCGAGAACCCCTGGATCGGCGAACCCCAGGGATCTCTGCTTTCGCCGACAACGTAGGCATTTCCGCTCCCATCGCATGCGATCCCTGTCCCCCAATCCGTGCCGGAGCTGACATCGGGGCCACCACTGCCGAGAAAAGTATTCCACAGAAGTGATCCGCCGCCGTCGAGCTTTGCCACGTAGGCGTCCCCATTTCCTGAGAAAGCGCGGATCGGGGATCCCCACGTGTAGCTACTCGTTCCCGTTACATAGACGTTGCCACTCGTGTCGACTGCAACCCCACCACCATCACTGTACTCGAGAAAGGTATTCCAAACGAGCGATCCACCCCCGCTGAGCTTGGCGACAAAGGCGCCACCACCCACGGGGAACGGCCTGATCGGCGATCCCCACGTGGCGTAGCTGGAGCCCGTCACATACACATCACCATTCGGATCCACAGCGATCCCAATGCCGTTGTCCACATTTTCGCCGCCCAGGAAGGTGTTCCAAAGGAGGGATCCGCCACAATCGAACTTCGCCACAAAGGCGTCTTGAACACCAGAGTGCGCTCGAATCGGGGCTCCCCACGTGCCCATGCTGGTTCCGGTCACGTAGGTGTTGCCACTCGTGTCGACCGCAACCGAAGAACCCGTGTCGCCTGCGACACAGCCGAGAAACGTGTTCCAGAGCAGTTCTCCCTCGATCAGCGGTGCGAGACTCAATTCGCGCGTACCATCCTGAATTCTGTCATTCTCTGCCGCATGGGGCTGTTGAGTCGCCGCTCCGAGTAGCACGAATGACAGCCAGATCGAGATGCCGACCGAAATCTTCCTCATGTCCTTTCTCCTTTCCCAAAAGGAAATGCGACGCTCACCGCCTACTTCACGGTGAAGCTGACGTGATTGCTCTCCTCGCCATTCACCAGCACATAGACATCCACGGTCCCCTTGACCTTGGGGATCGTGAGTCGCAGCGACGTGGGCTTGGCTCTCGCGATGGACTTCACCTTCTTCTTTCCGAAGTACACGACATCTTTCTTCTTGTCGGTAGAGAATCCGGTGCCGTAGATCGTGGCGGCACTGCCCGGCTTGCAGGTCTTGCACCTGATGGATGTGATGGTCGGCCCCGAGCCGCAGAGTACAGTCACATTCGACGGCCAGGCAAAAGCCCCCCAGCTCCAGTCCGCACCCGCGACACCCGTATGCACGATCGTGGGCACGGAAGTTGTAGGCAGGGCTGGGCTGTCGTTGGCAGGTGCATTCGAGACCGACACGAGGTTGCCGCACGAAGGGTCGATGTCACCCAACGCGGCGGATCCGCAACCAAACAGGCAAGACCCAGGCACGCTGCAAGACCCTTCCGAGCACCTCTCAGGAAAGCAGGAAGTTAGGAAGGCAGGAAGGGGTCTGTTCGATGCCACCTTGAGCTCCGGAGATGACTGCTCCGTTCCTGCATTCCACCCTTCCTGCTTTCCTGAGAGGGGTTCGGAGGATCTCACCCACTCGAACGTTTTGCCATTTCGTGTCAACACTCAACTTCTTAGACACTAACTGCATGATGTATCCTAAATCGGACAGAAGGGGGCATAGAATTGCCCCCCACGACACGAGTGTTGGGATTACCCCAGGAAGGCTGAGGTGACTCGTGGCAAGCGGTTGGCCGCGACGGGGGTGGACGATGTTTGACCGTTGCGCTTTCCGGGGCGCCCTTGTTTCTCGATGGTCGTGCCTGTGGTGCGTATCGGGGTAGTGTGGGTGGGGGATGGGGCCAGGTCTTCACTTTTGATTGCGCTGCAAAACCCCCCTATTTCTTCACGGAGCGCCGAGCCCGCGGGGGAGGGACGTTGGATCGCACCAAATGCAGTTCGTGTCTGCTGAGGAGTTCCCACTCGACGGTTTCACTCGCCCGCAGGCCTATTGCGGCA
>JACPPM010000092.1 GCA_016191015.1 Acidobacteriota bacterium
GTCACCAAGACACCAGGACCCACCAAGCGGATCGCTTTGCCCCTTGGTGCGGCTTGGTGCCTTGGAGTCTTGGTGGTTTGCACGTCGGATACCTCACCCACAGCTGACAACATGTTGGTAAGAATGGGCCGCTAAGCGGCCTAGAGAGCGGGAGAACCCCCACCCGCGTCATCCTGAGGGCGACAACGTCGCCCGGCGGATCTCATACACAGACGATGATTGGGGCATGAGATCCTTCGTCGGCCGCCTGCGGCGGCCTCCTCAGGATGACATCCCCGGGGAAATCAGGGTGCGGACAGGAGCCGGCGGAATTCCTCGATGTCTCGTGCGTATCTGGATGAAGGAGCGGTCCGCACGAAGAGCTCGATGTAGGGGCGTGCTTCGGCGACCCGGCCAAGGCGCATGTAGAGGATCGCGAGATTGTAGATCGTGTCGAACTGCCGTGCATCGGCGGCAATCGCGCGCCTCCAGCTCTCGATGGCCGCCTCCATGTTGCCCGTATTCGCCATCGCCACTCCCATCGTATTGTGGGCAGCGGCGAGATTCGGATCGATACTCACGGCTTTCTCCAGAACGGCGATCGCCTTCTGAAGATCGTTGCCGCGAAGGTAGACAGCGCCCATGTTGGCGTACGCGGCCGCATTGCCCGGGTCATCTCTGATGACACGATCGAAGGTGGCGAGGGCCTTCGCGGGTTGTCCCGCATGGTCATAGGCCATGCCAAGGTACGTCAATCCGTCGATGTTGTCAGCGGTGGCTTCGACGGCCTGCTCCAGCACGGCGATGGCGTCCGCACTCTGTCCAGCCTCGTCGAGAAACAGTCCGAGTCGGATTCGCAGGTCGGGCGAATCGGAACCTAGGCTGAGCGCAGCCCGGATCGTTTCGACCGCCTTGTCCGGCATTCCCAGCTCCCGGTAGACATAGGCAAGGTGGCTGTAGGCGACTGCCATCGTCGGGCGCTCGGTGATGATCCGCACGAAAATCCCCCGTGCCTTCTCGAAACTGCCCTGGCCCGCGGCAACGACGCCCTCGTTGAGCAGGTTGTCTAGGTGGATGAGTCGCTTCGGGTCATCACGGGCGCCGAAGTGTCCCTGTGCCGCCTCGTCGCCGGTGGCCGCATAGCCGAGGCTCTTGAGCTTCTCGAGGGTCTCCGGATCCTCCCTGATCCGCTTCGTCCCCACGTCCCTGCTGGTGAGGGACGACAATCTCAATCGCATCTCCCGAACAAGCTCGGGTTTCTTCTCTACGAGATTGGCCATCTCAGCGCCGTCGGTTGTCAGATCGTACAATTCCGGGATCGGGAGATCGATGTATTTCTGCGCGCCGGAGATGATGCCACGGAGAGGGGCCCAACCGCGATTGAGGCTCGCCGACATCGCTTCGAAGTAACTGTCAGCGGGCGGCACATCGGCGGATCCAGTCAGGAGCGGTCGGAGGCTGCGTCCGTTGAGTGAGCCGGGGAGAGGACGGCCGAGTAGTTCCAGAATCGTCGGCGCGAGATCAATGTGCCTCACCCGCGTCCGCACGACTCTGGGAGGAACACCGGGCGTGCTCATGATGAGCGGTATTCGGAGAGTGCCCTCGTAGACGAAGATCCCGTGTGTCTCCTCCTGGTGCTCA
Organism: Acidobacteriota bacterium; assembly: GCA_016191015.1. GTDB lineage: Bacteria > Acidobacteriota > CAIWXX01 > CAIWXX01 > CAIWXX01 > JACPPM01. Next base: position 1,621 of record JACPPM010000092.1, read on the forward strand.
CCCAATCCTTCTCCATGATCGGCCGTCAGCACGACACAGGTTGATGCGAGCCATCCGTTCTCCTTCAGGGCTGCCATGATTCGACCGATCTGAGAGTCGGTGTATGCGATCTCGCCGTCGTAGAGTCGGTCCGCGAATCGGCTCGCGTACGGTGACGGTGGGCTGTACGGTGAATGCGGGTCGTAGAGATGCACCCAGCCGAACCAGCGGGTGCCCTGCGCGCGGCTGCTGAGCCAGTCGAGGAAGGGGGCAACGACATCCTCTGCCCGCCGCTCGGCGAATCGGAAATCAGCCGCGCCGGTGGCATCGCCATAGCTGTCGTTGTAGATGTCGAACCCCCGGTCCAAGCCGAAGCGTGAGTCGACCGGGAAAGCACCGACAAACGCGGCGGTGGCAAAGCCGAGCGGTTTCAGGAGGGATGCGATCGTCTCGGTGGTCTGCGCCATGCGAAAGCCGTTGTTGTCGCGGATTCCGTGAGTGACCGGATAGAGCCCGGTGAGAATGTTCGCGTGCGACGGGAGAGTGACGACATTGTGAGCGTAGGCTCGGTCGAACCTTGTGCCGCCGGCCGCCAGCCGATCGATTGCGGGCGTCTCAGCCTGCCTGTAGCCATAGCAACCGACGCGGTCGGCGCGGAGCGTGTCGATGGTGATCAGGAGCAGGTTGGCACCCGAAGGCAGCCGGCCGCCGGATGCCGTCGTGTTCCTGAATGCGAGGAACACTGCTACAGCGCCAACTGCCACGATGCCTGCCGCCAACAAGAGTCTTTGCTTCCACATATCGGCTCTCACTATAGCCAGTGCCTCGCGAACTTTGCAATCGAGCCTCGACCAATTAGAATCGCACGGATGAGAGGGGGGATCGGGGCTTTCCTGACACTGCTGGCGTCGCTGTCCTCAACCGCTCTCCTGAGCTGCCGGAAACCGGTCGACCTGGACCAATATCGCAAGACAGCGCCGGTGATTCTCATCTCCATCGATACGCTTCGCGCGGATCATCTGCCTGCGTACGGATACAGGCAGGTGGAAACGCCGGCGATCGATCAATTCGCCCGCGACGCAGTCGTTTTCGACCGGTGCTATGCCCACTGTCCACAAACCCTCCCCTCGCACTGCTCGATGCTCACCGGCTGCCTCCCGTACGAACACGGCGTCCGGGACAACATCGGGTTCACCCTGAAAGCGGGGCAGCCGACGCTGGCATCGATTCTCAAGGGTGTCGGGTTCGCGACCGGCGGGTTCGTCTCCGCCTACGTTCTGCGCGCGGAGACGGGGCTGGCAGGCGGGTTCCAGACGTATGATGCGGAGATGAAGCGTGAGCGGGGAGACGAGTCCATGGGCGAGCTGCAACGAAGTGGTGCTCAGACCATCGCCAAGGCCCGCGAATGGCTGGAGAGGATTCGAAGCGAGGGTGGGACACCCCGATACTTCCTGTTTCTTCACCTCTACGAGCCACACTCCCCGTACGCGCCACTGGAGCCCTTCAAGACGCGATACTCGTCGCAGCCGTACGACGGTGAGATCGCCAGTGTCGACTCGCAGATCGGAACCTTCCTCCTGTGGCTGAAGGAGACCGGCCAATACGATCGCTCCCTCATCCTGCTCACCTCCGACCACGGCGAAGGACTCGGGGATCACGGTGAGAGAGAGCATGGGGTGTTTGTTTACAACGAAGACATACATGTGCCCATGATGATCAAGCTTCCGGGGGGTGCGCGAGCCGGTGACCACGTGAAGGAACCGGTTCAGCACATTGACATCGTGCCCACGATCCTGGATTTCTGCAGGCTGCCATCGCCACCGGCGCCGCCGCCGTCCTTTCAGGGGAGGACGATGATCGGAGCTCGATCCGGTCTAGAGAACCGAGTCATCTATTCCGAGTCCCTGTTCCCGCTCTATCACTTTGGTTGGAGCGACCTTTACGCGCTGACGGATGCGAAGTACAAGTTCATCAAGGCGCCGCGTGAGGAGCTGTATAGCCTGAGCGACGATCCCGCCGAGAAGAAGAACCTCGCGGCCGCTCTGAAGACGATCGCCGGCCAGTACCGCTCGCAGCTCGGCCAGGCGATTGCGGGCCGCGCGGTCGATGCCCCGGAAGAGGTGAACGCTGAGGAGATCGAGAAGCTCCAGGCTCTCGGCTACATCGGCGTGGCCACGGCGCGGGCCGGCGACGCTGCGGCGAGGCCGGACCCGAAAGACAAGGTGCATCTTCTCGAGGAATTCCGCAGGGGGCTGCAGATGCATCGCAAAGGGGATGAGGCTGGAGCTGTCAGGGTATTCGAAGCCATCGTCCGGGGCGATCCCGAAATGGCGGATGTGCTCGAGCAGCTCGGTCGCTCTCTGGGCCGTGTCGGGCGGACCGCCGAGGCCGCACAGACGCTCGTTCGAGCCGCCGCGCTCAGGTCCGACAGTCGCGCAACTTTGGTTCGCATCGCACGCATCCTCTGGATCGAGCTCGGGTTGACCGATGAGGCGCTTCGGCTGCTCGAACAGGCGGCGAAGATCTCACCGTTGGACGCGCGCGAGCTCGAGCTGCTGGGCCAGGTCCTCTACATGATGGGCAATACCACCGCCGCCTTGCGTGTCTTCGATCAGGCACTCTCACGGGATCCCAGCCTGCCGTGGCCGTACTACATACGCGGCGTCGCGGCGATGAAGAGCGGGAGGATCGCGGAAGCCGTCCGGCTTCTCCGGCGCGCCGAGGAGGAGTCCCTGAAACGCAAAGTCGAGGTCGTCATGCCATCGCTGCATTTCTACCTGGGAGTTGTCCTCGCACAGGATGGGCAGGAGGGTGCCGCGTTGACGCAGTACGAGAAGGAGCTCGGCATCAGAGCCGAAAACCTTTCCGCGCGCATCAACCTCGCGCTCCTGCTTCTGCACGCGGGGAAGAGAGAGGAAGCGGTTCGGCTCTTCGACGATCCCCACCTGTCGACGCCGCAATCCTACACCGTGGCCGCAAAGTTCCTGGCCTCGATCGGCGAGCACGACCGTGCTGCCCGAATCGGGAAGGCGGGATCGGGGGAACGATGAAGAGCTGGGTCATCGCAGGCGTTGCGATTCTCACCGCGCCATTTGGCTGTCAGAAGCGACATGGTGATCTGGTTCAATACCGCGCGTCCGCTCCGCTAATCCTCATTTCGATCGATACTCTCCGAGCCGACCACCTTCCGGCCTACGGCTATACCCAGGTGGAAACGCCTGCGATCGACCAGTTCTCGAAAGAAGCTGTGGTTTTCGAACGGTGCTACTCACATTGCCCCCAGACTCTCCCGTCCCACTCGTCGATCCTGACAGGGCTGCTCCCGTTCGAGCACGGGGTGCGGGACAACATCGGGTTCTTCATCAAGGATGGACAGGCGACACTCGCCTCGGTCCTGCAGCGCGAGGGGTTCACGACCGGCGGCTTTGTTTCATCGTATGTCCTGCGCACCGAGACGAAGGTGGGCCTCGGTTTCGACAGCTACGATGCAGAGATGACCCGGGAGAAGGCTGAGGTCTCCTTCGGCGAGCTGCAACGAAAAGGAGAGCTCACGATCGAGGCCGCCCGCACGTGGCTCGGAACCCAGCAGCCCGGAAAACGGTTCTTCCTGTTCCTGCACCTCTACGAACCTCACACGCCCTACCAGCCACCTGAGCCGTACGCGTCCCGGTACGCGGGCAGGCCCTACGACGGTGAAATCGCCCACGTCGATGCGCTCGTAGGCTCCTTCCTCCAGACTCTGAAGGACAGGGGCCTCTACCAACGCGCTCTCATCATCATCACGTCGGATCATGGCGAGGGGCTCGGAGACCATGGCGAGGGTGAGCATGGGGTCTTCCTTTACAACGAGGATATCCACGTGCCCTTGATGATCAGATACCCTGAAGGCATTCGGGCCGGCGAGAAGGTCGAGACCCCGGTGCAGCATGTCGACCTGCTGCCGACGGTTCTCGATTTCTATGGGCTCACCCCGCTGGCATCCTCACAGGGACGCTCGATTCTTCTCTCCCCTTTGAAGATCCCCGAACGCGCGATCTACTCGGAGTCCTTGTACCCGCTCTATCATTTCGGGTGGAGTGAGCTGTACTCGCTCACGGACTCCAGACACAAGTTCATCAAGTCGCCGCGCGAGGAGCTTTACGATCTCGGCGCAGACCCGGGTGAGAAGAGCAACATTGCCACATCGTCGCCGACGATTGCAGGGCAGTACAGGTACCAGGTCGACCAGACGATCGCCAACCGGACCGTTGAGTCTCCCGCGGAGATGAGCCCGGAAGACATGGAGAGGCTCCAGGCCCTCGGCTACATCGGCGTTGCGTCCAGCCAGGTTTCGAGCCAGCAGCAGAAGCCGGACCCGAAGGACAAGATCCACCTCATCGAGAAGTACCGCCGGGGTCTCCACCTCCACCGCCAGGGAGACGAGGCGGGCGCGGCCGCGGTGTTCCGCGAGATTATCCTCGAGAGCCCGGACATGGCTGATGTTCTCGAACAGCTCGGCCGCTCGCTCGCTCGCCTCAAGCGTGTCGACGAAGCCGCCCCTGTGCTCCGGCGTGTAGCCGAGCTAAGGTGGGACAATGCGTTCACCCTGATCGGCGTGTCGCGCATCTTCTGGAAGCTGAAGATGCACCCCGACGCGCTCAAATGTGTCGACCACGCGCTCTCTCTCAATCCCACGATCGCACGGGGGTTCGAGTTGAAGGGACAGATCCTGTTCTCTGCGAACGACATCACCGGAGCGCTCACCGCCTTCGACCGCGCCTTGGCGCTTGATGGCACCCTCCCGATGCCGTACTACATCGAGGGCATCGTGGCGCTCCAACGCGGGAAAGCCGACGAGGCACTACGGCTGTTCAGACGGGCCGAGAGCGAACTGGCGAAGAAGGAAAAACACCTGGTTCTCCCGGCTCTGCACTACAACATCGGTTTTCTGCTCGAGCGGAAAGGGCTGAGGGGTGATGCCCAATCGGAATACAGGATGGAGCTCACCGGGATGCCCTCCACCTACCAGGCCCGCATCCGGCTGGCCGCGCTGCTGGTCCAGGAGGGCCGGCGCGAAGAAGCCGTGAAGCTGTTTGAGAATCATCGCGGCCGGACCCGCGAGGCCGTGGCGGCCATGGCCACTTTTCTGCAGTCCATCGGGGAGCAGGACCGGGCACGGACCCTGAGTGCGGAGGCTCAGAGGCTCCCTTAGAGCGTGGAGCGTGGAGCGTAGAGCGTGGAGCGGGTGTGGCCCACGGTCATCCTGAGGCGCCGTCCCGCGTCGAAGGATCTCCGGAAACGCAAAGGTGATTCTTCGCGTCGCTCAGGACGGTCGGATTTGACACTCCTACCGCCGGTCGCTAGTATCGTTGGCCTTATGAAACACCGAGTATTGTTGTTGGGACTGGTGCTCCAGGCGGCGACGGTTCTCGCGATCGAGGAGAAGGAGCTGCCGGAGAAGTATCGCGTGTGGTTGAGTGAGGAGGTGCCGTACATCATTACGCCGACTGAGCGGCAGGTATTCCTGACGCTCACAAACGACAAGGACCGCGAGTTCTTCATGGCCGCGTTCTGGGCGCAGCGTGACCCCACTCCGGGGACGCCGACCAACGAGCTCAAGGATGAACACTACCGGAGGATCGCATACGCCAATACGTATTTCATTGACGCCCCGATGAAGGGATGGCGGACGGATCGCGGGCGCATCTACGTCATCCTCGGACCGCCCAAGACGGTCGAACGATTCGAGGAGACGCTGTCGACCAATCCGGTCGAGGCGTGGTTCTATCTGGGCAAGACCGAGTTCGGCTTCCCGTCGGGCTTCAACGTAATGTTCATCAGGAAGCATGGAATCGGCGAGTACAAGCTCTACCACCCGGGCTCGGACGGTCCCGCGGCGATCATGCGCGCCTACCGGGGCGACTATACGAATAGGGAAAAGGTCTACGAGGATCTGAAGCAGATCGACGCCGTGCTGGCCGAGTACTCGCTGTCGTTGCTGCTCGGTGCTCGCGAGGACAGGCTGGGAGCCGCCATCTCTTCCGAGATGCTCCTGAAAAACATCGCCACCTACCCCTTCAAGCTCATCGATCCCAAGTACGCCGAGAAGATCACGAAGTACAAGACGCAGATCGAGACGGATTACTCATTGAGCTACGTCGAATGCCGGTACATGACGCGCCTCACTCGTGCTCCCTCCGGCATGATCTTCCTGAATTACGCCGTCGTGCCGAAAACACTGTCGATCGATCAGTACGAGAAGACCTATTACACGAGCTTCAAGATTTACGGGAAGCTCGAGGACGAATCCGGCCGCACCGTGCACGAGTTCACCAAGAACGTGCCGCTGGAATTCGATGAGGCCACTCTCAACCTCGTCAAGTCCAACTCCCTATGCGTGACCGACATGATTCCGGTCGTTCCCGGAAGCTACAAGTTCACACTCCTCGTGAAGAACACCGTCAGCAAGGAATTCTCCGATCTCGAGGCCCGCATTGTGGTGCCGGGCCGGGACGCAGGCCTCTTCCTGCTCGAGCCCGTCCTTTCCGAGGCGATCAAGTCGGATGCGGGTGGCTTGAGGCCGTTCCTTCTCGGGGACGCCGCCCCGGAGCTGCGGCCGCAGGCCACGTTTCTGCGTGGTTCGTCGCTCACGGCGACCTTTCAGACCGTCGGCGATGCCGAAGGCTGCTCGATCACGGCCGAGATCGTCAAGGACGCGGCGGTGGTCGCGAGCGCCGGAAAACCGCTGTCGGAGATCGCGCGGAATGGGTCATACAGCCTGCCCCTGCCGACCGCAGAGATGCCGGCGGGAGACTACGCCGTGAAGTTCAGCCTTTCGCGTCCCGGGGGTGGCGGGGCCGTATCCATCCAGACTCTGCCGTTCACGATCTCGCCTGCCGCGGGTGTGCCGCAGCCCTGGGTCTATTCGAAGGTCGTGCCGCTCGACAAGGCCTATGTCTACGACCTGATTGTCGCGGACGAATATTCGCGGAAGGGTGACGACACTGCTGCCTACGCCGCATACGAAGACGGAGTGGCCCGTTTTCCGGCGGTGTCCGATTTCAAGATAGGCTTCGCGCGTTTGTTGCTGCAGAAGAAGGACCATGAGCGTGTCGTCGCGATGCTCGCGCCGCTCGTCCCCACCGGCGACATCAAGACTCCGGAAGGATTCCTGTATCTGGCGACTGCCCAGCAAGCCACCAACCGCTTCGCCGAAGCCGTCGAAAACTACAGCCGGTACACCGCACAGCACGGCACCGACTATCGAATCCTCAACGCCATCGGGGACTGCTACCTCGCAACAGGCCAGAAGGAGCAGGCGATCAAGATCTACAAGAGCTCGCTCGAGATCTATGGCGATCAGCCGGCGCTCAAGAGCAGGTTAGCGCAGTTGGGCGCCGGGGGGTAAAAGGCGCCGAGGGCGGCACCGCGAGCTCCGGCGACTTGACAGACAAGTCCGCCGGGCCTATGTTCGATGCGAGAGGTTCAGCGATGAGCACCAAGATCGTATTGACGTATGAGGATTACCTGGCTCTCCCAAACGACGGCAAACGCTACGAAATCATGCGGGGGGATCTCTACGTGTCACCTTCACCCGTTCCCAGGCACCAGATCATCCTATCCCGGGTGTTTGACGCCCTCCGGGAGTACGCAAGGGCCCATTCATGGGGTGTGATTCTGCCTGCTCCCCTGGACGTTCTGCTCTCGCAGACGAACATCGTCGAACCGGACATCATCGGGATCGCGGCCGCCAGGAAGGGCATCATTGCTGAAAAGAACATAGAGGGGACGCCGGACTTTCTCGTCGAAATCATCTCCGAATCGACGCGCCGCAACGACAAGGTGCTGAAGCTGAAACTCTACGCCGAGTTCGGGGTCAAGGAGTACTGGATCGTTGATCCGGTGATCGATACCGTCGAAATCTTCTCACCGGCCGAGGTGGGGCTGACGCGAATCGCCGAGGTGACCGCGGGCACGGCCGACTCGCGGTTGTTGGCCGGGTTCTCGATCGACGTTGCGCAGCTCTTCTCCCGCGATCTCTGAGGCGTGGCCTCTGGCCGCCGCCGTGTGCCTAGCCTCAACATCCACGTTCAACGGATTGCGGCCAATCGCGGTCTCGCACGCCCCCGGGGAATCGCGAGCGCAAAGCTTCGGGCTTCCTCCGGCTACAGACTCTTGAGGATGTTCTGAGCCGCCGGCGCATTCGGCGAGTCCGGGGCCAGTTGGAGGAATTTGGTAAACGCCTCCTTGGCCTTCGGGAGATCGCCGAGGTTGGCGTAGCAGAGCCCCATCTGCCAGTAGCCGTCAGCGAAGTTGGGATCGACTGCGATCGCCTTTTGGAGGTACCCGAGAGAGTCGTTCGTCTTTCCGCTATTGAATAGAAGCACCGCGATATTGTAGAAGGTCACTGGATTCCTGATCGCCGTCTGATCGATCTTGCCGAAAATGGCGAGCGCCTTCTCGAGGTTTCCCGATTCGGCATAAAGGTTTCCGAGCCTGGTCATGATTTCGGTCGAGGCCGGGTCGGCGGCGAGCGCCGCCTCGAGCGTCTCGACGGCCTTCTCGGGCTGCTTCATCTCGTAATAGCAGTTGGCGATGTTGATGTTGATCGCCTGCACCTCGGGGTGCTTCGCCAGAATCGCCTGGTACTCCGCTAACGCCTCCGGGAACTTTCCCTGATTGAAGAGGTCATTACCCTTGCTCAGGAAGGCGGAGGCCTCGGCGATATCGGCTGCCGACTGGGCGCTGGCCATGGCCGCTGCATCGCGGTTGAGCGTGACGTCGACAGGCTTGTTGCGATTGACCTCGCTGATCGGCATCGAGAGCTGCTTCAAGGCAAACCCCGGGGCCGAGACATCGACATACCAGTCACCCGCGCGGATACCACCCGCGACCCACTTTCCGTCCTTGTCGGTCGTCAGTTTGAGGTCCCCGCCGTACTTCACGTTCTTCAATTGGATTGACGCCCCGACGACGGGCTTTCCGTCAGGGTCCTTCACCGATCCTTCTACCCGACCTTTACCTCGCCACGACTGCGCGTATCCAAGGCCAACCGAGAGGCACAGTATGAGTGCGGCTCCAAGAAACTTCTTCATCATGATCCCTCCTCCGTCAACGTTCTTATATCGGGAGCGAGAGAAACGTGTCAAGTTGATGGGCCAGGCCGGAGTGGGCATGGATTTCGCGAAGCCTAACCCGCGTCCTGGATGCTGTGCTCAGTGACGCGCGCGCGCACTCGAACCTGGGAACCGTCTATCTGAGAGCGGGAGACCGTTCGAGAGCGATTGATGAGCTCAAGACGGCCCTCCAGCTGAATCCCAAGCTGGTCGACGCGCACGACACAATTGGTGCCGCCTACGCCATGAGCGGCCAGTATGAGGACGCGGCGGGAGCGTGGAAGCATGCCCTCGAAATCGATCCTCGCCAGTTCGATACGATGTTCAATCTGTCCATCCTGTACCTTGATCTTAACCGGCGGCAGGATGCCATACCCTATGGCGGCGGAGCCGCAACCAAAAAGGTTGCGTCTCCGCCGCGCGTGAGAGCGTCCGGCCCGCTTCGCGGGCCTGGAGCGTGGAGCGTGAGAGCGTTCTTCCGAGCCACTCTGATCCGTTCGAGGCGACTGCTCCGTTCCTGCATTCCTCTCCTCCTGCTTTCCTGAGAGGAGCTCGGAAGATCTAGCCGCCTCAAATTTCTTGCCATATAGCGTCAACACTCAACTTCCTAGACACTATGCTCATTCGACGGCGAGGCCTCGAATGAGAGGCTCGCTTCGCTTGCAGCCGAAATCCGCAATACCACCAAGTCACCAAGACACCAGGACCCAC
>JACPPM010000093.1 GCA_016191015.1 Acidobacteriota bacterium
CCAAGACTCCAAGGCACCAAGCCGCACCAAGGGGCAAAGCGATCCGCTTGGTGGGTCCTGGTGTCTTGGTGACTTGGTGGTATTGCGGATCTCGGCTGCCAGCGGAGCGAGACCTTCATTCAAGGCGGAGCCGTGAATGATCCTAGTGTCTAGGAAGTTGCGTGTTGACACGAAATGGCAAGAAATTTGAGCCGGCTAGATCTTCCGAACTCCTCTCAGGAAAGCAGGAGGGGAGGAATGCAGGAACGGAGCGGTCGTCTCGGCCGCGTTAGGGCGTGCGCGCAACGAGCTGAGCCGAGGCCTGCGCGGTGGGCATCACGAGCACGTCGGCGATGTCAACGTGAGGGGGCCGGGTGGCGCAGAAGAGCACAATGTCTGCGACGTCCTCAGCCGTCAGCGCCTGCAACCCGGCATACACCTTGCCCGCCCTCGTCACATCGCCGTGGAATCTGACCTCGCTGAACTCGGTCTGGACCAACCCGGGATCCACACTGGTCACGCGAATCGGGGTGCCGAGCAGATCCATCCGCATTCCCTGCGATATCGACTTGACCGACGCCTTCGTCGCACAGTAGACGCTCCCTCCCGGATACACCTCGTGCCCCGCAAGAGACCCGATGTTGATAATGTGCCCCGCCTGGCGGCTCACCATCCCCGGGATCACAGCCCGGCTGGCGTAAAGTAGCCCCTTGACATTGGTGTCGAGCATCTCCTCCCAGTCATCCACGTCCGCGTCCTGGATCTTGCCCACCCCGCGGGCGAGCCCCGCGTTGTTGACGAGAACGTCGACGGCGGCGAACTCAGGAGGTAGAGCGGCCACCGCAGCTTCGACCGCCACGCGGTCCCGCACGTCGAGAGCGAAATAGTGGACGGCGACATCGAGTGAGCCGGCGAGGTCGCGGAGCCGGTCGAGACGTCGCGCGGCGAGCACGAGCCGTGCGCCGTGCGCAGCGAAGGATCGAGCGCAGGCGGCGCCAATTCCGCTGCTCGCGCCCGTTATGAAAACTGTCTTCCCGTTCAGTTTGTACATGTCCAGGACCCCTCCTGCTCAAGAAATCGGCCCATTATACGACGAGGCGATCCGCTGTCTGCTGTGAGGGTATCATCCAGATCATGGGAGCGCTCGGGTCATCGTTGATGTGGCGTGACGTTCCGAGTTCAAAGTTCAAAGTTCAAAGTTCAAGGGGACCACGAGGAACCTGGAACCTGTTGAACTTTGAACTTTGAACTTGGAACTTTGAACTTGGAACTTTGAACTCGCGCCCGGCGAGGCGATCACGAGCGCGGCGCGGAGCGCACGGCGCCGACGGGTGGGACTCGGCGATCGGGCGGAGGGAGGTGTGAGAGCATGGCAGTCGCAGCGCGCCACGGGAGCGCTCGGGCGATGCCGGCGAGCCCCGGGTATCGGGCGGCCTGCCACTCGAGTGCAGTCCGCTTCTTCAGGAGCTTGTAGTAGAAGGCCGGGTACCGCGTGCGGAAGACGAGCTCACCCTCGTGGTAGTCCTCAGGGGCGGCCCAGGCCGCCAGCAGCTCATCCCGGACATTCTCGTAGAACCCGGTCCCGGGCATCGGGTGCGCGACGCTCACGGAAAACTCATCGGGGAGAATCGAGCGCACGAGGTCCAGCGTCATGAGAATGTCTTCATACTCCTCCCCGGGGTATCCATACATGATAAACGCACCCATCTTGAGCCCGAGTGCATGCATCCATTCGGCTGTCCGTCTGATCTGCTCAACCGTCGTCCCTTTCTGCATCGCGTCGAGCACACGCTGCGATCCCGACTCGACTCCGTAGTAGATCCGGACACAGCCCGCCTCCTTCATCTGCCTCAGGAGCGGTTCGGTCGTCTGATCGACGCGCGCCATGCACTCGAAGGTTGCGGGCAGGGATGCATCCCGCATCGCCCTGCAAAAGGCCTCAACCCAGCTCTTCTTCACCACGAACGTGTCGTCGAAGATCCAGAAGTGCTCGACGCCGTGTTCGCGCACAAGCATGCTCATCTCACCAACGACCGCGTCCACGGTGCGTAGCCGGTAGTTTTTTCCGAAAATCGGGCGCGCGCACCAGTTGCACCGAAACGGACACCCTCGCGACGTCATGATGTTGATCGTGGCGTGCCCGTGAGCGGATCGCCATGCGTTTCCGTAGGATGGGATGTCAACAAGATCGTACGCGGGCAGCGGAAGCGCGTGCAGGTCGGGGATGGGGGCGCGATCCGGAGTGCGCCTGACAACGCCGTCGTCCGCATAGGAAATCCCCGGGACTTCCGGGAGTGACAGGGTGTGTCTCACGTAGTGACCGAGGAGATCTGTGAGAATGAGCTCGCCTTCGGAGTGCGCGACGGCGGTCGCACCTGCTTGTAAGTAGACCGAAGGGTAGATCGATGGATCAGGACCCCCGCAGAGGACTATCCGTCCGTCGCTTGCCAGCGATCGAAGGACAGAGAGCGCCTCACCTCGAAAGCTGTTCATCGCGAAGAGACCGACGATCACCGGATCGAATCGCTTCACCGAGTCGATCAGGGACTCGATCGACGGCTCGAACGTTCCATCGGCAATCGCCACGGAGTATCCGCGCTCGCGCACCCAGGATGCAAGCGACATGAGGCCGAGGGGCGGATAGGGCTCCATCTTCGCCTTCCGCTCCGCCTGGGTCTCGAGGCAGTACGGATTGACCAGCAGAAGATCGAGCTGCCCGCCCATGGATCGAGTATAGCAGACTGGCTGTGCGGCCTTCAGAGCGGCTTTGCCGCGTACACTTCCATCACGGGCGCGCCGCGCGTGCCCGCGGTGAAGAGGTAGGCAGCACGGATCAGATGCACAACCATCCGCCTGAGAGCTCGTCTGGGAAAGCCAGTCGATCCGCGGATGCCAAGGAGGGTGTTGGCGTTTTCGATGGCAACCCACTCGGGCGCGTCCATCAGGACCTTCAGAACATTGAGCCCGGTGTCATTCATCATCCGCGTGATGGTGTGTGGCTCGAAATGGCACAAATGCCGGGGCAGCCCGAGGCCCCACCAGCGCCCCCGAAGCACACTCCGATCGAGACTGGCGAAATTGGACACACCGACAGCCATAACACCGCCCGGCCGTAACAGCCGGCTCGCTAGCGAGAGAGTGCGCACGGGATCCGTCGAAAGCTGCAGCACCCCCCACATTGTAATGGCATCGTAGCCGCCCGGCGTTGCCGGGAACTCCTCGAATGAGCAATCCACAACATCGTGCCCGAGCCCACGGGCGTGCGCACACGTGCTGGCGTCCCTCTCGATTCCAGAAACGCTCCATCCCTGCCGCTTCATCGCCGTCATGAAGTGGCCGTCACCGCATCCCACGTCCAGAAGTCTCCCCGGGCTCCCGGCGAACTCGGTGAGCCGCCGGGCGCGGGGAATAAAGGGACGCAGCCGGCGTTCCAGTTCGCGCGGATCAGGGGACGCGGCTTCGTGAGCACGCCGGTAGAACGGGTATGAGGCGTCAAAGAAATCCGAAAGGGCGGATGCAACCGGCCTCGGGTTCGTTCGGACCATCGTGCAATCCCGGCAGCGGACGACCTGGAAGAGGTCGACACCACCTCTCCATGTGTCCCGCCCCTGAAGCACCGGTGCGGCGCGATCGCCTCCACAAAGCGGGCACGGCCATGTCTCGACGGAAGTCGAGCCGGATGCGTCCGAGCTCACGGCTCCTGCCCGCCTACCTCACGACGACCTTCTCGAGCCCCGGTGGCGGATCCGGATACTCGAGATTCAGCGATTCCAGGGTTTTGACGATCTTCTTCGCCACGACCAGGTTTCTGTGCCACTTCCTGTCTGCGGGGACGACCGTCCACGGGGCGTGCTCGGTCGTGCACTTCTCGAGCACGTCCTCGTAGGCATTCATGAACTCGTCCCATCTCTCCCGCATGTCGAGGTCGCCGGGATTGAATTTCCAGATCTTGGTCGGGTCCGCAAGCCGTTCCCGGAACCGCTCGGCCTGTTCATCTTTCGAAATATGCAGGAAGAACTTGAGAATGACGACCCCGTTCTCCGACAGGATCTTCTCGAAGGCGTTGATCTGATCGAAGCGTGCCTTCCACACCTCTTTGGGGACGAGCTTGAGGACGCGGACAACGAGAACATCTTCGTAGTGAGATCTGTTGAAGATGCCGATCTGACCTCGCGCCGGGATCGCCTTGTGGACGCGCCAGAGGAAACCGTGCGCCAGCTCGTCGGCGGTCGGTACCTTGAATGACGTCACGGTGCACCCGGCGGGATTGACTCCGGCCATGACGCGGCGGATCGTGCCGTCCTTCCCGCCGGCATCCATTGCCTGCAGGATGACGAGCAGCGCTTTCTTACTACTCGCGTAGAAAACTTCCTGCAGTTCGGCCATGCGCTTCTGGACATCGATCAGCTCCGCCTTCGCCTCGCCGGAGTCCTTGTATCCCCCGGCATCGGACGGATCCCAGTCCCTCAGTTTCACCCGTTCACCCGGCTTCAGCGTCAGCCTGTCCATCCCCGCCTCCTCGTTTGAATCGAGGAGGATTCTACACCGTTTTCACATCGTACCGCTTGGCCAGGCTTCGGCTGGAGCACATTGTGGAAAAGGACGAGACTGTCAGATAGACTCCGGATGAAACGACTGAATTGGCAGTGAGGCAGATGAAGATGCGAGCGGAGCTCCTCGTTATCGGCGGGGTGTTCGCGATCTGGGCATCAGAGGCAACGGCTCCGAAGGCTCGCGCAGCCGATGGAGCTGAAACCCAACCTGCGCAGTGGCGTGCATTGCAATCCGGGGTCGAGTACGCGGTGATCGGCTTCTCGTCGCCCGTGGATATCGGAGACAAGAGGTTGCACGTTGTGAGAATCGACCCGGCGCGAGCAAGACTCGTCGCCCTGCTCGCTACGCAGAACGGGCGGGCGCCCCGCACCGCCGGGCAGTGGAGCACCGAGTTCAACCTGGCGGCCGCCATCAATCTCGGAATGTACCAGACGGACCATCTGACCAACGTCGGTTATTTGCGCAACGGCACCCACGTGAATAACTCGCACTGGGCCGAGAAATACAAAGCTGCGTTCGCATTCAACCCGAAAGTACCCGGCGTGGCGCCGGCGATCATGGCTGATCTCGACCAGACTGATGGGTCGCGCCCCCTGGAGTCCTATGACACCGTAGTCCAGAATCTGCGCCTCATCAAGGCGCCTGGGCAAAATGTCTGGGAGAACCAGCCGAAGCGTTGGAGCGAGGCAGCCCTGGCTGCCGACACCGATGGCCGGATCCTCTTGATCTTCTGTCGCACGCCGCTCTCGATGTGGGAGCTAAACGGACTGCTGCTGGCCCTTCCCCTGAAGATCGCTCACGCGATGCACATGGAAGGTGGCCCGGAGGCGAGCCTTTCTATTCACGCTGGAGGTTTGGACCTGGACTTGAGCGGCAGCTTCGAAACGGCCTTCAGCCCGACCGACGCGAACTTGACACAGTGGCCGATCCCGAACGTGTTAGGCGTTTCACGAGTCAAATAGGCCGGCGCGGAACGCTCTCATCCCCACGAAGGCGCCGGCTTGCCGCTGCACACCCACAGGATGAAATCCGTAATGGGCGGTTGGCCGCCGAGGGAGCGAAGGCGTGATGCATTCTGCGCACGGTGCTGCGCGC
The DNA here is from genome assembly GCA_016191015.1 of Acidobacteriota bacterium. Classification (GTDB taxonomy): domain Bacteria; phylum Acidobacteriota; class CAIWXX01; order CAIWXX01; family CAIWXX01; genus JACPPM01. Next base: position 5,629 of record JACPPM010000093.1, read on the forward strand.
TGTGCAGGATCACCTGATGCATGGTCTCGGCAAGGGTCGGCTGCACGGGGAATTTCTTGAACCATGGGACGTCCATCGCCCGGCTCAGCAGGGCCGCGTCCAACCGTTCGAGAAAGACGGCCACGTCTCGGTGATAGGCACGGGCATAGTCCTTCAGCGCGCCGGATGAGGGGAAGTCCTCCAGCTTCGTCATCCGGATCTCGGTCCCATGCCAGATGTCCAGAAACGCGTGTTGCGTCAAATGATAGTGGTGCAGGCGATTGCGGATCTCACTGTCGGCTGAGGCCGCCGGAATCGCATCGATCGCTCTCCAATGCTCGGCATCTGCCCAGGTTTGATGAGAAAACAGGTCTTTGAAAACAGTCAACATATGTTCACTCCGGGAGGCGCATCTCGATCGTATGCAGGTGAACGATTTCACCGGTATCCGGATTCACCTCGGGGTCGATCCGATAGGTTTCTCGGCGGGCCGTGTAGCCCTGCGTTTCGAGCTCGAGCACACGCCGATGGAAGACGTCCGCGTCCCAGTCCCGGACCACGACCAGGGGCTGCCGTGCTGGCGCGGCGCGCTCGTCGTTGGACATCACTGTGAGATCACCACGCTGGCCGTGTACGGATCCTGATCGGCCCTGCTCACGGGGTCACCCGGGCTGTTGCCGACCCGGATGTCCATCCAGAAGGGATGAGCACGCCGGTCCGCGCCGAGCGCGATGCCGGTGTAGTCACCGATGAAAGATGGGATGCAGTCGGGATACTTGAAGAGATTGCCTGCGCTCGGATCGGAGCTCTTCGTGCTCAGTCTGATCGGCATGGACCAGGTGGCACCGCCGTCTGCTGATGTGACCATCGAGGCATGGTAGGAGGATCCCGTCTCACCATTGTGATCCAGGTAGCTCACGGCCACGACGCCATCGCGAGCAGCCACCCATGGGAAGAACTGGTCTGAGAGGTCGTCCACGATCGCGACCGGAGTGGACCAGGTGCTCCCCGCGTCAGTTGAACAGATGTAGAGTACATCCGCATCGACGCCGTTCGAATTGGGCCAGACGACGTGCAGAATCGAGCCGTCGAGGGCGAAAGCAGGGAAGCTGTTCGTGCGGAAGCCGGTCGACCCGGCCCATTCGAAAGGAGAAGGGACATCGTCGATGGTAGCGAGGAGCCTCGTCGCCCCGAATTTCGACCCCGACCTTACGGCATAAGCCACCGAGTTCCTTGAGAACCCGTAAGTCTCCCACACGACGTGCAGCCTTCCGTCGGCGCCGACCCAGCCGACGCTGCCCTGGTTGGACGCGCGCGACGTGATGGGCGCGGCTGCGGTCCAGGTCGACCCGCCATTGGTCGTCCCGGAATAGACGAGACGTGAAGAACCCCCTGTGAATTTCGTCCAGGTCACGTAGGCGACAAGCGGGTTCTTCGGATGTGCTGCGATCCATTCCTTGTCGTTGAATACCGTCCCGCCAGCCGGGCTCTGGTCGACGAAGCTCGTCACCCAGGTCGCGCCGCCGTCGGACGACCGGCTGACAGCGATTCCATTGGCCTCCTCGGTCGGCCGGGCGGCTGGCCGAGCGCCGGGCGGGCGATTGAACACGATGTTCGCGTACCAGAATACGTTGTTCGGGCCGGCGGCGACCGCCGGATCTCCCGCCGACTGATAGATTCCCGGGGCAACGCTGTTACCCCGGACCAGCCCGGGTAGATATCCCGCGGTCCACTTCTTCCCGCCATCGATCGACCGGTAGAACCCCCCGCTCCCATCGTAGCGGTTTTCGCTGGACTCGTAGAGTCGATAGTCGTTCGCTCCCGCTACCAGATTCAGCGGATTGGCCGGATTGACCGCCACCGAAAACTCGTTCTGCGGTGCCTGCTTTCCGGGATTGCATGTCTTGACCTGAAGGCCACCGATTGTGCCCTGAGTCGTCAGATCGGCCTTCCCGATCACATTCACGTTGGCAACCGCTACCGTCTCGGCAGCCACACCCGACTCCGCCCCGAAGGCGGTCGGGTACGCCGTGCCGCCACCCGCGGCTCGATACACCATGGCCCCATCGTCCGCTATCCCGGATCGCGGCACGATCACGCGAGCGGCCGAATCCTCTGGCTGGGCGCTCGTCGATCCTCCCCCCAAAGAAATCGCACACAGAAAGGCGAAACAAGCTCCAGAGACAAGCACTCGACTCCCACGCATTCGGTCACTCTCCCCGAGTTCAAAGACGGCCGGCGACCCCATACCGGGGTGTTCACAATCTAGACGCGGATGCGCCAGATGTCAAAGGAAGGACTGTCGGCGACACCGATGATCAGATGGCAGTCGCCTCCGGGCCCGGCCAGAATGTAAACCATCGGGCTGGAGAACGGGTCAAAGGGTGACGTACCCGGGAGAAGATCATGGGGAATCGTAGAGGAGCCACCAGGAGCATGCAACCAAATCGTCATCGACAACCCCAAGGTGGCGGAGCGGCGCATTGGGGGGTCCGCCCCGCTTCGCGTGGCTGGAGCGTGAAAGCTGAGATGTAGATGAGTGGCAGCGCGACTCACACGAGAGTGAAGCGCCTCCTGAGGCGCCTCACGGTCACGGTTCTGGCGGTGGTCGTGATCACAGTTCTCGGGCAGACGGCCGCGAGCCTGCACGCGGTCGTCGGATACTCGGACGCGCCGGCCATCATCGAGGGAGACCTGATCCTCGTCAACCGCATCGCCCTCGGGCTCCGATTTCCATTCCGCAATCGACTGTTGCTCGAGTGGGGCAACCCGGCCAGAGGAGAGATCGTGTTGATCCGGGTCCCGCGTGCGTCCTACCTCGCGCTCAAGCGGATCGTGGGAATGCCCGGCGATACGATCGCAATCGTGAACCATCACCTTGTCGTCAACGGGCACGAGGCGATCTACGGAGATGTTCCACCGGATCGGTATGTCGAGCTCCACAGAGACCGTCTGCTGGGGTCGCGCCTGGAAACGGAAGTGGTTGGGTCGGTCCGCCACATCGTCAGCTACACGCCGGGGCTGCGCACCCTATCGAGCTTTGGCCCCGTCACTGTACCCGAGGGTCAGTACTTCCTTCTGGGCGATAACCGGGACTACAGTCGGGACTCACGGTCCTTCGGGCCTGTACCACGGGCGGATATTCTTGGTAGGATGGTCACGCGGTTCACGACTTGGGAGTCTCTCTTCTAGTCCTGGGAGGACGGCGATGCAACACTCAATGACCACAACGGCCTTCACGATCGATGGCATCAGGATTGTCCGAAACCTGGGAGTCGTGCGTGGTGTGACTGTCCGGTCCCGTTCGATCTTCGGCACGATCGGCGGATCGCTGCAAAGCCTTGTTGGCGGAAACATCTCTCTCTTTACGGAGCTCTGCGAGAAGACCCGTGGCGAGGCCTTTGCCACGATGGTGACGCACGCCGAGCAGCTCGGAGCCAATGCGATCATCGGAATCCGCTATGACGCCAACGAAGTCATGGACGGGATCACGGAGGTCCTCTGCTACGGCACCGCGGTCGTCGCCGAGTCAGCCTAGCCCTGCCGCTCGACGTGGGATCTGCGGCGAAATCTGCGATCTCCTCCGGAACGGACTCGCCAACATAGGCTCCGTGACATTGTCGCAGCCCTGCCGGCCGGGCTGCGCCTGTACAAGCCAGCACACCTATGATAAACCTCAGCACAAGAGCGGGACTGAGGTGCCGGCGAGTCTGAAAGGTATCGCGCGGTAGCATCCCGTCCACAACGCCGAGAGGAGGGATGACCAGAGGTGCCAGCGATGACCGGATCGTAGAATCATCCAACCACCCCGCACTCATTCTGCCAGCCTGTTTATCACCACATTCGGGTGTCAGTCATAGGCTCTGCACAGAGCCGAGGAGGAAGTACTTCATGAGCGTCGCGCAATACGTCGCCAAATTCATGGATCATCTGGTCGCAAAGAACCCGGCGGAACCGGAGTTTCACCAGGCGGTCAAAGAGGTCGTCGATTCACTCGTCCCCTGCCTCGATCGTCATCCTGAGTATCTTGAGCAGAAGATCCTGGAGCGGATGAGCGAGCCTGATCGCATCTTCATATTCCGTGTGCCGTGGCAGGACGACAACGGCGAGATCCACGTGAACCGAGGATTCCGAGTTCAATTCAACAACGCGATCGGACCATACAAAGGCGGGCTGCGATTCCATCCGACAGTCAATCTCGGCATTCTCAAGTTTCTGGGATTCGAACAGATTCTGAAGAACAGTCTGACGACGCTGCCCATGGGCGGCGCGAAGGGCGGCAGTGATTTCGACCCGAAGGGGAAGTCAGACTCGGAGGTGATGAGGTTCTGCCAGAGCTTGATGAATGAGCTGCACCGGCACATCGGGGCCAACATCGATGTCCCGGCCGGTGATATCGGTGTCGGCGGTCGCGAGATAGGCTACATGTTCGGCCAGTTCAAGAAGCTCACGCACTCATTTGAAGGCGTTCTTACGGGGAAAGGGTTGAACTGGGGCGGATCGTTGATCCGGCCCGAGGCCACAGGGTACGGATGCGTGTATTTCGCCGAGGAGATGCTGAAGACTCGCGGGCAGTCGATGGCCGGCAAGACGGTGGCCGTCTCCGGGTCGGGCAACGTCGCGCAGTACGCCGTTGAGAAGGTCAACCAGATGGGCGGAAAGGTCGTTACGCTCTCCGATTCGAACGGCACGATCGTCGACCCAGAAGGCGTGAAGGGGGAGAAATGGGACTACCTGATGGAGTTGAAAAACTTCCGTCGGGGACGCATTCAGGAATACGCCCAGAAGTACAAATGCGAGTACCACGAGGGCAAGCGGCCGTGGTTCGTGAAGTGCGACGTCGCTCTACCCTGCGCCACTCAAAACGAGGTCAGCGAGGCTGATGCGAAAACCCTGGTCGGCAACGGCTGCGTCTGCGTGGCCGAAGGCGCCAACATGCCGACGACGCTCGAGGGCGTCAACGTCTTCCTCCGCGCCAAGATCCTCTACGGACCCGGCAAGGCGGCCAACGCCGGAGGCGTCGCGACCTCGGGGCTCGAGATGACGCAAAACAGCATGCGCCTTGCCTGGAGCAAGGACGAGGTCGACCAGCGTCTGCACGGGATCATGAAATCGATCCACCAGGCCTGCGTCGAGACGGCTCGCACCTACGGCGATCCGGGCAACTATGTGCTCGGCGCGAACATCGCGGGCTTCATCAAGGTGGCCAACTCCATGATCGATCAGGGGCTGATCTGAAGTAGAGAGAGAGAGGGAGTTTGAACGTGAGTGAGAGAGTGGGAGAGTGAGAGAGTGAGAGAGTCGTTGTGGCGCGTCGTGGCAACTCTTCCACTTTTTCACTCTCTCACTCTCCCACTTATTCACTCTCTCACGCTCTCACTCTCCCACTCCATCTCGCTGTCACGGTCTCCGTTCCTGCGCGGGTTGAGCCACCATGTCAGAACAGCTCGAGCTTGACAGTCGCTATGGGATGCGCACGGAGCAGTTCTCCGAGCTCATGGCGTATCGCGTGCTCGAGATTCTGCTGGTGGCATCGGACTACGATGCGTTCATCCTGGAGGAGGACGGGCAGCTCACCGAGCTCATGTCGCAGGAGTACCGCAACCTGGACCTGAACATCAGCCAGGCGCCTCGGTTCACCACCGTGAGCAGCGGGCGTGATGCGCTGCAGATGCTGACTGAGAAGCCTTTCGACATGGTCGTCACCACAGCCCGGCTGCCCGACATGAAGGTCCGCGAGTTCGGGCGCGAAGTCAAAGAACACTACCCGGGCCTCCCCGTCGGCGTCCTCGCCGCTCATGCCTGGGAGACTCCCCTCCTCGAGGGTCTGCGCGAATCCGGTGCCGTGGATTGGGTCTTCCTCTGGCTCGGCGACGTCAAGGCTCTGCTCGCCATGATCAAGCAGCAGGAGGACCGCCGCAACGCCGATCACGACGTTCTCGTCAGCGGTGTCCAGGCCATCATTGTCGTGGAAGACGAAGTCCGGTTTTTCTCGTTCTTTCTGCCGCACATGTATACGGAGGTGACTCAACAGACGGCCCGGCTGATGGCCGAAGGCCTCAACCTCTCCCACCGCCTTCTGCGCATGCGGGCGCGGCCGAAGATCCTGCTTGCTCAGACTTTCGAGGAGGCGTGGGATCTCTACGAAAGGTACGCCGAGAACGTGCTCGGAATCATCACGGATATCAACTTCCCGCGCCAGGGCCGCCTGGATGCCACGGCCGGCGTCGAGCTGGCGCGCCGGATCCGCGAACGGGACGCGGAGCTGCCCATTCTGCTGCAGTCCTCCGATGCGTCGAACAAGAGGTACGGAACCCAGGTCGGCGCTGCGTTTGTCCATAAGGATTCTCCGAACCTGCTGGCCGAGATGCAGCGATTCATGTTGGAGAACTTCGGGTTCGGCGACTTCATCCTCCGCCTGCCCGATCACACCGAGGTCGGGCGCGCCAAGGACCTGCGCGAGCTCCTGGAACAACTCGAGCTGGTCCCTGACGCCACGATCGAATACCACGCGAACCATAATCACTTCTCGCGATGGTACACGGCGCGGACAGAGTTCGAGCTGGCGGCGATGGTGCGGCCTCGCACCGTCACCGAGTTTCCGTCTATCGGTGGTCTCAGGTCATACCTGAGCCGCACGCTCCTGAACTACCTCCGCGAAATCCAACGTAACGTCATCACGGATTTCGACGTCGAGCATTTCGACGAGTTCACAGCGTTCGCCAAGATCGGCTCGGGATCGCTTGGCGGCAAGGGTCGCGGCCTCGCGTTCATGCAGAAGCTGCTGGCGCAGGAGCGGATCACGTTCCCGGGAGTCGAGCTCACGATGCCGCAAACTCTGGTCGTGGCGAGCGACGTTTTTGACGATTTCCTCGATCGCAATCACCTGGAGCCTCTGGTGCAGAAGGCCGCCAGCCTCACCGATACACAGATCCTCGACGCGTTCCGCGGGGTCCGGTTCGACCGGCCGCTACGAGCGCAGCTTGCCAAATTCCTCGAGACGGTCCGCGAACCGCTGGCAGTGCGATCGTCGAGCATCCTCGAGGACTCGCCGTACCAACCGTTTGCCGGAGTGTACGCGACGATCATGCTGGCCAACAGCCATCCGAGCCTGGACGTGCGGCTGGCGCAACTCCTCGAAGCGATCAAGGTCGTCTACGCGTCGACGTATCTGAAGGCAGCCCGGGAATACCTCGAAACGACGCCACATCGGATCGAAGAGGAGAGAATGGCGGTGCTGGTTCAGCGGCTTGTCGGATCCCCTCACGGACAGCATTTCTATCCGACCTTCTCAGGGGTTGCGTCGTCGTACAATTTCTACCCGTTCCGAAACATGAAGCCCGAAGACGGTGTGGCTCTGGTCGCCGTGGGACTCGGGAAATCGGTCGTCGAAGGCTTTGAGGCGCTTCGATTCTGCCCTGCCTACCCCCAGGTGCTGCCGCAGTTCTCGTCGGTCAAGGACATCCTCAAGAATGCGCAGCGCTCGTTCTGGGCACTGGACATGAGCCGCAACGACGTGATTCCGGGGCTGGATTTCGACGGGAATCTGGTCCAGCTTGACGTGACCGAGTCGTTGGACAACGGGTGCGCGCAGATGATCTCCTCCACCTATCTGCCCGCCAATGACGCGCTTGTCAACGGGGTCGTCGAGGGTGGTATGCCGGTCATCAGCTTCGCCCGCCTGCTCAAAGGGCAGCAGTTCCCCCTCCCCGCCATCCTCACGCAGCTCCTCCGCGTCTCCGAACGCGGCATGGGGATTCCCGTCGAGATCGAATTCGCGGTGGACCTCAGGAGCTCGCCCGAGGGCTCGCATGCCTTCCACGTGTTGCAGATCCGGCCGATGGTGGTCGAGCAGGTGGCGAAGGACCCGTCGCTGGACGCGACGATCCGCGAGAGAGCCGTCGTCTTCTCAGAAAAGGCGCTGGGGCACGGACGGAGCAATACGCTCTGGGACCTCGTCGTGGTCGCCGCCGATCTCGAGCGCGCCAGGACCACGGAGGTGGCGATGGTCCTCGAACGGCTCAATCACCACCTCCGCCTCGAGGGCCGATCGTACGTCCTCATCGGTCCCGGGCGCTGGGGGTCGCGCGATCCGTGGCTCGGCATCCCCGTCCGCTGGGCGCAGATATCCTCCGCGCGCGCCATCGTCGAAACCGACTTCAAGGATCTCGACGTCGAGCCCTCGCAGGGATCTCACTTCTTCCACAACATCACTTCGTTCGGAGTCGCGTTCCTGGCCGTGCATCGGAGACAGAGTGAAGGGGTGATCGACTGGACGTGGTTGGAGTCGCAACCGAGCATGGCGCGGGAGCTCAACGGAGCCGTGCGCCACATCCGCCTCACCCAGCCGCTCGAGGTGCTCGTCGACGGGGCCAGTGGACGCGCGGCAATCGTTCAGAAAAAGGAATGATCGCTCATTTCAACAGGGATTTTTTCTCGACCGATCAGACCTTCTCGATCATCGGGTCGGGTGAGATCGGCGGCAAGGCCTCCGGCCTCGCGTTCTTCAGAGAGAAGATTCGCGCGCGACTCGGCGCGACCTCCTCACCTGCGATCAGCGTGGATGTACCCAGGCTGGCGATCGTTGCGACGAACGTATTCGACGCGTTCGTCAAGCGCAACTCGATCGATCCTGCATCGCTGGAGGGGCTGGCCGACGACAGAATCGCGCACCTCTTTCAGCGCGCGGAGATGCCGGCCGAGGTCGTCGGCGACCTCCGCGGGCTGATCGCGTCGGTCCACACGCCTCTGGCCGTGCGATCATCCAGCCTCCTGGAAGACGCACGCGAGCGCCCGTTCGCCGGTGTCTACGCGACGAAGATGACTCCGAACAACCAGCCCGAAGCCGACGCGCGCTTCCGCAGGCTGGTAGAAGCCATCAAATTCGTCTACGCGTCCACGTTTTTCGAAGGGGCCCGGAGCTACCGCCGCGCCGCGGGAATCGCGGAAGGGACCGAGAAGATGGCGGTGGTCATCCAGGAGGTGGTCGGCAGCCGCCGGGGCGATCACTACTACCCCGAGATCTCAGGTGTGGCACGTTCGTACAACTACTATCCGTCGGGTCACGCGCGCCCCGCGGACGGCGTCGTCGAGCTCGCTCTGGGGCTCGGCAAGACGATCGTGGACGGCGAAGGGGGCTGGAGCTACTCACCGGCCTTTCCGAAGGCTCCGCCTCCCTACAACACGATCGACGAGCTACTCAAGCAATCCCAGACGCACTTCTGGGCTGTCAACATGGGGAAGCCCGGTGCGTACGACCCGCTGCGCGAAACCGAATACCTGGTGCACCTCGATTTGAAGGATGCCGAGGCGGAAGGGAGCCTGCGATTCGTCGCGTCGACATTCGATCCGAGCTCGAACCGGCTCAGCCCCGGTGTCTCGATCCGGGGCCCGCGCCTTCTGAACTTCGCGCCGATCCTGGTGCACAATCAGGTGCCCGTGAACGGGGCGGTGAAGGAGCTGCTGGCGGCTTGTACCGACGCGGCGGCGACGCCGGTGGAGGTCGAGCTGGCCGTGACGATCGAGTCCACGCCTCGCATCGGGTTCCTGCAGGTGCGTCCGATGTTGATGCCGTGCGAGAGGATCACGATCGACGACTCTGAGATGCATTGCGCCGAGGTCGTCGTGTCCTCGGACAAGCTGTTGGGAAATGGGATGCTGGAAAGCATCGCGGACGTGGTGTATGTGAAGCCGGAGAGCTTCGACGCCGCGGCGACCGAGGCGATCGCCCTGGAGCTCGACCAGATCAACCGTCAGCTCCTGGCCGCCCACCGCCCCTACCTGCTCATCGGATTCGGCCGATGGGGCACCTCCGACCCCCGCGGCGGCATTCCGGTCAAGTGGGGACAGATCAGCGGGGCGAAGGTGATTGTCGAGTCGACGGCCGCCGGCATGGGCGCGGACCTCTCTCAGGGCTCTCACTTCTTTCACAATCTGACAAGTTTCGGTGTCATTTACTTTTCAATTCGACAAGGCGATGCCGCGCACAGAATCGATTGGGACTGGCTCGCGACCCGGACCGCGGCAGCGGAGTCCCGCTTTCTGCGGCACATCCAACTCCGCTGCCCCCTCGTCATCAAGGCCGACGGCATCAACCGCCGCGGGGTCGTCCGCCGAAGGTCCTGAGACCCAGGGCGACGTCAAAGTCCCGAGCAAACCACAGATTCCACAGATTGCTCGCAGATTTCGCCGATCGATACGGAAGAACCGTGCGGCAGGTGGCTGAATGGCAAAAGCTGTTGAGGTGTTCGATCATCTGCGTCATCTGCGCGGTAATCTGCGCAATCTGTGGTTACCTCCGAAAGAACCAGCCCTCTCTGCCTTACCCGCCTTTGGACGTTCCCGTGCACTGTGGCCCTTCATTGCTATAAGATAGAGGCAGCCGGCTGATTTGATCTCTCCGGCTCGAATCAACGCTGATGACTGAAACAGCTCGTGCCTCCGATACGCTTCTGTGGGCGCTGCAGGAACGCGCCAAGGAGTTGAACTGCCTCTACGAGATCGAGGAGCTGCTCAAGAATCCGGATGCACCGCTCGACGAGGTGTTCCGAGGCGTCGTCCGCGCGATCCCGCCGGGATGGCAATACCCCGATGTCTGTAGGGCGAAGGTGGAGTACGAGGGGCAGGTCTACACGAGCGACGGCTTTGTCGAGACCCCTTGGGTACAAGGTGCTGACATCGTCGTGCAGGAAAAGGTGCTGGGGCGCCTTTCGGTCCACTACACGCGGGAGCTGCCGCAGGCGGACACGGGGCCTTTCCTCCAAGAGGAGGGGAAACTCGTCAGGACGATTGTCGACCGCCTCGGACATTTCATCCTGCATCAGCGACTGCGCGACCTTTTCCACGACATGCACGCAGCGCAGGAATCCACCACCGTCCGGAAGAACGAGGAGTGGCAAGTCGCGCTCCGCCTTCTGCGGCGAACAGACCAGGAGCTGTTCGTGCGGATGTCGCGGAAGATGGCGAATCATCTCTGCTGGAGCGGTGTCGAGGAGGCTCAGAAGCTTCTCCAGGAATTCGGACAATCACGCAGGGACATGGAGGGTGCCGTTCTCGGCGAACGCAATCAGCCCAGCCAGAAAACACCTCTCGACGACTCGCTCTACTTGAGCGACCGGGTCTTCTCGCTCGCCAGCGCCTATCTCTCCGACGACGAGATCCTCGGACGAATCCAGAAATGGATCCATGAGGATCGCGCGAATTTTCTGGTGAAAACCATCGTCAACTTCCAGGCGCCGCCCGCCGACATCGCCGACGCGATCCGGCGCTATCACCATCTCGTCCCGGACGGCACCGCGCTTTCTCCAGCCGCACTGAACGCGGCCCGCGTGCATCTGATCCGCCGGTTCCTCAGCACCGAGCTGGACTATATCAACGTCGCCAAAGAGTACATCGAGCTCGACGATATCCAGGTGCTCCTCGAACGC
>JACPPM010000094.1 GCA_016191015.1 Acidobacteriota bacterium
GACTCGCAGATGTCGCCGATTGCTTCGCGCCGACCCGAGAGTGAGGAGCAAGTTGCTCATCGGTTGAATGCCGGAAGAATCTGCGTAATCTGCGCGGAAATCTCCGCCATCTGCGGTTTCGCACGGAACGGCATCGCCCGAATCGGCGCCTCGGCTTTGCCGCAGTCCTGCACAGGTGCGCGCGCCCACGTCGAGGCCCAAATGGCTGAAAGAACGGCACCCCCACTCCCGCTCGAAGGCAGAGGACCCGGTCTGGTCACAGCTCTTTTGTCATGATGATCGCGTCGTCCGTGGGGCTGGTGTAGTACCCACGCCGCAGCCCCGCTTGCCGGAACCCGAACCTTGAATAGAGCGAAATTGCAGCGACATTTGAGCTGCGGACCTCGAGTGTAGCGATCGAGACTTTCCGGCCGGCCACGTAGGCGAGAATGTGCTCGAGGAGGCCGGCGGCAATCCCCTGCCGGCGCGACCCCGTCTTCACTGCCAGGTTGTTGATGTGCAGCTCGTCCTCGATCAGCCACACTCCGATATATCCCAGGATGTTGCGTCCCGCGTCTTCGGCGACGAAGAAGCTGCTGACGGGACTCTGCGTGATCTCGTACCGGAACGACTCAGCCGTCCATGGATTCGTGTAGCACTCGACCTCAATCTTGTGAACCGCGGTGACGTCCTGCTCGCCCATGGGACGAATGGCATAGCCAGTGCTCACGGTCCGCTCTTGATCTCCACCTAGGGGATTCGCAAGTAGATCGGCTCGAGCTCTTCCGGGGGGACCTGATGGCCCGCCGAGAAGATGGAGAAAGCGATCGCGGCGGCTTGTTGTGCTACCGGTGGAAGCGCGACGATCTCGATCCCAGGGTGATCGGCGATCACGGGGAGCCTCGTGCCGTTCCCGCCAACGATCGCGCCCGCACTGGCGGCGAGGAATTCCTGCGGTGATGCTGGTGCCGGTTCCCTCAGTCGCCGGAGCCCGGACTTCTCGACCTTGTAGAGAGCGAAATAGACCTCTCCCTTCCGTGCGTCGATGACCGGCGCCAGGATCCGGCCCGTGCAGTCGCCCTTCATGGCCGATCCCATCGCCGCTGCGATCGCCGCTGCGATCGCGTCGAGACTAACGACGGGCGCGCACGCTTTGCCGCTCGCTGCCGCCAACCCCTTCGTCATCGCAATACCGATCCTGAGCCCGGTGAACGAGCCGGGTCCGACCACGACGCCAAAGCCATCGATGTTGTCCCGGCCCAGTCCCACGTCGCGAAGCAGGCGATCCAGCGCCGCCAAAAGCCAGACCGTGTGGGATCCTCCCTGGCTCGCCTCGACCGCCAGCGTCACCCCATCGCGTGCGATGGCGATCGAGCCCTGCTCAGTGGATGTATCGATCGCCACCAGGATCATCGAGCGGAAAGCTAGCACGCAGGGCGAATCGAGTCAAAGGGCTGAAACGATGATGGAATCTGCATGGGAGCCGGGCGGATTCAGATACGTCTGCTCTGACAGCCAATCCACGGGATGGCGGCGCAGGTGGTGGCGCACGAGGGTCAGGGGGGCATTCAGCGGCATCATTCCGGCCTGATAGGCATCGATACTACCGTCCAGTTCGGTCAGGTCCGTGGCGTCGAGATGTCGCCGGAGATTCCTGGAAACGTAGCGGAGCACGAGTGCGTGCCTCTTCCTCGTCGCCTTGACGCGGAGTGCTTCCATGCACCGCTCTTCGTATTCGCGGAGGACGCCGCCGATCCGCCGGTGGGTAGCGCCGGCGACGACTCGACCGAGAGCTCGGTAGTGGGTGATGCCGTGGGACATCAGCAGCAGCCTGTGGGATGAGTGGTATCGTTCCAAATCCTCCGGTCCCGGCCTGCTCCTCAGAAACATGGTCCAGCGATGATGGGCGAACACGCGTTCAACGAAGTTGTCGCGTGTCCCCGCATCCCGGAGCCGGATCTCGTCGGCCGCGGGCAGATGAGGGAATCTGCGGACGATGGCCGCGGTGAAGATGCCGCGGTCGCTGCGCCGAGAAGCCGATCGCACAGCATGGACACGCACGGCTTCGAATCCGCACGACGGTGATTTGCTCTTCAAGACGAAGCCGTGGAGACCGGCCCCGCCGATCTCGTCGAGGCGCCGTTCGGCCCAACCGGCCATCATCTGGGTGTGGTCGAGGCCGGAGTGTTGCGCGACGAGGCGCGGAGGGGCATTCCGGCCGCCCACAAGGCGAAGCGCCTCGCGCGGAGCCCCAAGCCCGATCTCCATCTCGGGGCAGACCGGGACCCACTCGAAGAGCCGTCCGAGGATGTGGGTGATCAGAGTATCGAGCTTGTGGCCGCCGTCGTAGCGCACGCGCTCACCGAGCAGGCAGCTGCTGATCCCGACTCTGATCCGTGTGCCCTGCGGCGCCAACTCCGGTCGAATCTTGCCTTTCATCCCCACCCAAGCGTGATCAATGATACCAGACAGCACAGTGGAACATAGCGCGCTTCGCGCGCAATTGGAATGGTGGAATGATGGAATAATGGGTTCCGGAAGGGAGCCGCGGCGGCGATGGGGCGTTCTTGGCACGAGGCCGCTATGGCGCGGCCGCGGCACCCATCATTCCATCATTCCACTTTTCCTCTCGCTCCGTCCACAGACTCGCCGCGAGCCATTGATTTTCAATTGGTTGTAGAGTTTCCGAGACGTGGATATAATGCGCCCCGGATCGCGGCTGATCGCGATCTCAGTTTGTGTTGGGGGGTGCATCGAATGAGCCGCAATAGTTTTTCCACACGGTCTACTCTTAAAGTCAATGGACAGTCATACGATTATCACTCTCTCCGAAAGCTCGACGATGCGGGGGGAGTTTCGCGCCTTCCCGCTTCATTGCGTGTTCTGCTGGAGAACATGCTTCGACACGAGGATGGGGTGCTGGTCAAGCGCGAGGATATTGAAGCTCTAATTCGGTGGGATCCGCACGCACGGGCGGGCAAGGAGATACTCTACATGCCGGCGCGAGTGCTGTTGCAGGATTTCACGGGGGTCCCCGCGGTCTGCGATCTGGCAGCGATGCGCGACGCCATGGCGCGCCTCGGCGGCGATCCGCGCAAGATCAATCCGCTGCAGCCGGCCGACCTCGTCATCGACCACTCCGTGCAGGTCGATGAGTTCGGCAGTGCACACGCATTCTCCGAAAACTCGCGGATGGAGTTTGAGCGCAACCGGGAGAGGTACGTCTTCCTCAAGTGGGGTCAAACAGCGTTCCACAATTTCCGGGTCGTGCCTCCAGAGACAGGCATCGTGCACCAGGTGAACCTGGAATACCTGGCTCACGTCGCCTTTACCCGCGCCATCGACGGCCTCAATTGGGTCTATCCGGACACGCTGGTCGGGACCGACTCCCACACGACGATGATCAACGGTCTTGGTGTCGTGGGATGGGGAGTCGGAGGCATCGAGGCAGAGGCGGTGATGCTCGGCCGACCGATCTCCATGCTGATTCCCGAGGTCGTCGGGGTGAAGCTGACAGGACAGATCCGGCCTGGGGTCACGGCCACCGATCTTGTTCTGACCGTGACGCAGATGTTGCGGAAGCTCGGTGTTGTCGACAAGTTCGTCGAGTTCTACGGGCCGGGCCTGGCCAGTCTCAGCCTCGCCGACCGCGCCACGATCGCCAACATGTCCCCCGAGTATGGAGCCACAATCGGATTCTTCCCGGTGGACGAGCAGACGATCGAGTACCTTCGGTTCAGCGGCCGCCCCGAAGATCTCGTGCGGCTGGTCGAAGCCTATTATAAGGAGCAGGGGCTCTTCCGGACATCGGCCGATCCGGATCCTGAGTTCTCGACCACTGTGTCACTCGATGTCTCGACGGTGCGCCCGAGCCTCGCCGGGCCGAAGCGGCCGCAGGATCGCATCGATCTCCCCGAAACGAAGCGATCGATCAGGAAGGCGCTCGCCGCGGCCTTCGAGGAACAGATCAAGGATGTTGATCAGGACACGCTCGCCCGCTGGCTCGACGGGCGGAATGGCGCGGCGGGTGGGGGACTGCCCGCGGTCCTCACAACCTCGGTCGCCGTCGATGGCGAGCGCGGCCGGTTCGATCTCAAGCATGGCGCGGTCGTGATCGCGGCAATCACCAGTTGCACCAACACATCCAACCCGGCTGTGCTGGTCGCGGCAGGGTTGGTGGCCCAGGAGGCGGTCAAGCGAGGCCTCTCATCGAAGCCGTGGGTCAAGACAAGTTTGGCACCCGGTTCGAAAGTTGTCACCGACTATCTCCGGTCGGCCGACCTCATGGCCCCCCTCGAGAAGCTCGGATTCAACCTGGTCGGGTATGGGTGCACGACCTGCATCGGGAACTCCGGACCGCTTCCGCCGTCAGTTTCGAAGGCCGTCACCGACGCGAACCTGACCGTCGCGGGAGTGCTCTCCGGCAACCGGAACTTCGAAGGGCGGATCCACGCGCAGGTGCGCGCGAACTACCTCGCATCGCCGCCGCTTGTCGTCGCATTCGCCATCGCCGGGACGATGGACATCGACCTCGAGCATGATCCGCTGGGCTATGATCCCGCCGGGAAACCGGTTCACCTCCGCGACATCTGGCCTTCACCCGAACAGGTTCAGGCCGTGATCAGGAAGAGCCTCAGCTCGGAACAGTTCCGCAGCCGCTACGCGGATGTTTTCGCCGGTGACGAGAACTGGCGTTCGATTCCTGAGATCACAGGCGAACGGTATCAATGGGACGAGCAGTCGACCTACATCAAGGAGCCGCCGTTTTTCACAGATCTTTCGGCGCAACCTGCCGGCTTCTCGGATATTCTCGGAGCCCGGGCGCTCGCGATCCTCGGCGATTCGGTCACGACGGATCACATCTCTCCCGCGGGTGCGATCAAGGGAGACGGCCCGGCCGGACGGTACCTCATCGCGAAGGGCGTCAAGCCATCCGAGTTCAATTCGTACGGCGCTCGTCGCGGAAACCACGAAGTCATGATGCGGGGAACTTTTGCCAACATTCGTCTCCGCAACAGAATGGTGCCGGGAGTCGAAGGCGGAGTGACGCGGCACCTTCCGGAAGGCGAACAGCTGAGCATCTACGACGCGGCCATAAGGTACCGGGACGAGGGCGTTCCCCTCATCATTCTCGCCGGTAGAGAATACGGAAGCGGCTCCTCACGGGACTGGGCAGCCAAGGGAACGAAGCTGCTCGGTGTCAGGGCCGTCATCGCCCAGAGCTACGAACGCATCCACCGGAGCAACCTCGTCGGCATGGGACTGCTGCCGCTGCAATTCGTCGAGGGAGAGAGCGCGGAGAGCCTGGGACTCACCGGCGACGAGGTTTTCGATATCCCGGGGATCGCGAGCGGTGTCAAGCCGGGCCAGACGCTCACGGTCGAGGCCACGGCCGCGAGCGGGAAGAAGACGGCTTTCAAGGCGATCGTACGCATCAACACGCCCGATGAGGTCGAGTACTACCGGCACGGGGGCATTCTCTCCTACGTCGTGCGAGAGCTGGCGAAGTAGCCGGACCGTCATACGGTGAGGTGGCTGTGATCAGTTTTGATCTGAGCGAGGAACAGCGGCAACTCCAGCAGATGGCGCGTGATTTCGCGCGCGAGCATATCGTGCCAGTGGCGCAGCATCATGACGAGACTGGCGAGTTCCCTTCCGAGGTCTGCAGGAAGGCATTCGAGCAGGGCCTGATGAATCCCCATATTCCCGAGGAGTACGGAGGGGCCGGGCTCGGGATTCTGGATGAGTCGATCATGATCGAGGAGTTGGCGGCCGCGTGCTCGGGTATCACCACCGCCATCATGACAAATACACTGTCTCAGGCGCCGGTCATCATGGCCGGCACCCCCGAACAGAAGCGACAGTGGCTGCAGCCGATGACCGAGCGACTCAGTTTCTGCGCGTACTGCGTTACGGAGCCCGGGGCGGGTTCAGACGTGGCGGGCATTCGGACGACGGCCCGCAAGGACGGGGACACCTTCGTTCTCAACGGCGAGAAGATGTGGATCACGGGCGCCGAGCCGGCTGAGTGGTATTACGTCCTTGCGTACACCGATCCGTCTCAGAAGACGCGGGGGATGTCGGCTTTCGTCGTGCCGCGCAACAGCCCTGGGGTCCAGGTCGGGAAGAAGGAGAAGAACATGGGCCAGCGCGCCTCCGATACGCGCGCCATCACGTTCGAGAACGTCCGAGTGCCGGCGGGGAATATGTTGGGGAAGGAGGGCGACGGATTCAAGATCACGATGTCCGCCTTCGACCGGACGCGCCCCCCGATCTCCGCATCGGCCGTCGGGCTCGCCCGGGCCGCAATGGAGCACGCGATCAAGTACGCCCAGGAACGGACGGCGTTCGGCGTTCCGATCGCGATGCATGAAGGCGTCTCTTTCATGATCGCGGACATGGCGAAGGACATCGAGGCGGCGCGCCTGCTGGTCTGGCAGGCCGCGTGGACGATCGACCAGGGCCGGCGAAACACCAAGCTGGCCGCGTTCGCAAAGGCATTCGCGGCGGACACAGCCATGCGAGTCGCCACCGACGCCGTCCAGGTATTCGGCGGGTATGGATACAACACCGAGTACCCGGTCGAGAAGTTGATGAGAGATGCCAAGATCTTTCAGATCTACGAAGGCACGAGTCAGATCCAACGGCTGATCATCGCGAAGGAGATCTTCCAGAGGTAGTGGCCAGGCTTGGGCCGCTTAGCGGCCCATTCTTACCAACATGTTGTCAGCTGTGGGTGAGGTATCCGACGTGCAAACCACCAAGACTCCAAGGCACCAAGCCGCACCAAGGGGCAAAGCGATCCGCTTGGTGGGTCCTGGTGTCTTGGTGAC